>ONQP01000009.1 GCA_900319975.1 uncultured Bacteroidales bacterium
TAGTCGATCTTATGGTTCCTGGCATCGATGCAGGAAGACTTGCAGCCCCGCTCGCAGCGGCCGCACTTCGTGCACTTGTCCGTGTCGACGGTCGGGCGGAACAGCGCGAAGCGGCTCACCAGGCTGAGGGTCGTGCCGACCGGGCAGATCGTGTTGCAGTATTCGCGCCCCCAGAGCCAGGCGCAGCACACGATGACGACGAGCGTCACCAGGCCCGTGACGAGCAGGGCGGGGACGACGGAGCCGGAGGCGGCGCCGACCAGGCTGCGCACCACGCGCCCGTAGGCGCTGTACGGCGCGATCAGGGCGATGAGCATCTGGCCGCTGACGAAGATCGAGACAATCGACAGGACCAGCACCGGGTAGCGCACCCATTTGTGCTCGGACACGTAGCTGAAGCGCTTGAGGTATTGCTTCACTTTCGGCTTTTCGGCGGAGCCGCTCTCCTTGAGTCTCTTGAGCCGGCGGGTCTGGGCGTCCTGCTGCCATTTGCCGACGGTGCGGCGCAGCCAGATCACGACGTCCTGGAAGACGCCCATCGGGCAGATGGTGGAACAATAGAGACGGCCGAACAGGAAGTTGGCCAGGAGGATGACGCCGACCACGACGAGGTTGAGGGCCAGGGCCGAAGGCAGGAACTGGAGCTTGGCCATCCAGCCCAGCCAATCCTGGCCGATGCCCACGAACAGCAGCGTGATCCCCACGAAGAAGACAGCCGCCAGGGCGATTCGGATTTTACGTAGCATATGTGGATAAAAACGGTGTGTCCTACAAAGATAAATGAATTCCGCAAAATAACGAGGGCTTTATAATATGCGCACGCGCGTTTCGTTATTTGCCGGAAAAGTGTTACTTTTGCGGTTCGATTAGTTTTGGAAAATATTAAAAGCGAAAAACATATGACCTCCAAGGAAATCAGACAGAAATTCCTCGAATTCTTTGCATCCAAGGGCCATACCGTCGTGCCGTCCGCACCGATGGTGGTCAAGAACGACCCGACCCTGATGTTCACCAATGCGGGCATGAACCAGTTCAAGGACATCTTCCTGGGCAATGCCAAGGCCCCGTACCTGCGGGCCGCCGACTCCCAGAAGTGCCTCCGCGTGAGCGGCAAGCACAACGACCTGGAGGAAGTCGGCCACGACACCTACCACCACACGATGTTCGAGATGCTCGGCAACTGGAGCTTCGGCGACTACTTCAAGTCCGAGGCCATCGACTGGGCCTGGGAGCTGCTGACGGAGGTCTACAAGATCGACAAGAACCTCCTCTACGCCACCGTGTTCGAGGGCGCCGCCGAAGACGGCACCACGCTCGACACCGAGGCGCAGCAGGCCTGGCGCAAATACCTCCCGGAGGACCACATCCTCCTGGGCAACAAGCACGACAACTTCTGGGAGATGGGCGAGACCGGCCCCTGCGGTCCCTGCTCCGAGATCCACATCGACATCCGCACCCCGGAGGAGAAGGCCGCTACCGGCCTGGCCGGCCGCGACCTGGTCAACAAGTCCGATCCGCACGTGATCGAGATCTGGAACCTCGTGTTCATGCAGTACCAGCGCATGGCCGACGGCCACCTCGAGTCCCTGCCCGCCCGCAACATCGACACCGGCATGGGCTTCGAGCGCCTCTGCGCCGTGCTCCAGGGCAAGAACAGCAACTACGATTCCGACGTCTTCTCCGGCATGCTCGCCCGCATCGGCGCGCTCTCCGGCCACAAATACGGCGAGTCCGACAAGACCGACGTCGCGATGCGCGTGATCGCGGACCACATCCGCGCGATCAGCTTCAGCATCGCCGACGGCCAGCTGCCGTCCAACGTCAAGGCCGGCTACGTGATCCGCCGCATCCTGCGCCGCGCGGTCCGCTACGGCTACACCTTCCTCGGGCTCAACGAGCCGTTCCTCTGCCAGCTCGTCCAGCAGCTGGTGGACGATATGGGCGAGGCCTATCCGGAGATCGCCAAGCAGCAGAAATTCATCGAGAGCGTCATCCGCGAGGAGGAGATGGCCTTCCTGCGCACCCTCGACCGCGGCATCCGCCTGATGGACGAGTGCATGGAGCGCAGCAAGGACAGCAAGGTCATCGCCGGCGCCGACGCCTTCAAGCTCTACGACACCTACGGCTTCCCGATCGACCTCACCGAGCTGATCGCCGCCGAGAACGGCTTCACCGTGGACCAGGCGGGCTTCCAGGCCGAACTGCAGCAGCAGAAGGACCGCGCCCGCAACGCCACCGCCAACACCTTCGGCGACTGGACGGTCTACCACGAGGGCGAGGACGTCGAGTTCGTCGGCTTCGACACCACCGAGGTCGAGGGCGCCCTGCTGCTCAAGCAGCGCACCGTCGTCCAGAAGAACAAGGAGATGCTCCAGCTGGTCTTTGACCGCACCCCGTTCTACGGCGAGATGGGCGGCGAGATCGGCGACACGGGCGTGATCACCGCCGCCGACGGCGAGCAGATCCGCATCCTCAACACCGTCAAGGAAAACAACCTCACCATCCATATCGCGGAGCGCCTGCCGCAGGACTGCAACGGCGCCTTCAAGCTCAGCGTTGAGGCCGACCGCCGCCAGCGCATCGCCAACAACCACAGCTGCACGCACCTGCTGCACCGCGCCCTGCGCGAGATCCTCGGCACCCACGTGGAGCAGAAGGGTTCCTTCGTGGGCGACCAGGGCTTCCGCTTCGACTTCTCCCACTTCGAGAAGCTCTCCGACGAGCAGATCGCCCAGGTGGAGAGCCGCGTCAATGAGCTGATCCGCAGCAACTTCCCCCTGGCGGAGAAGCGCGACGCCACGATGGACGAGGCCCGCGCGCTGGGCGCCATGGCGCTCTTCGGCGAGAAATATGGCGACCGCGTCCGCGTGGTCCGCTTCGGCCCGAGCGTGGAGCTCTGCGGCGGCTGCCACACCTCCGCCACCGGCAACATCGGCTTCTTCAAGATCACCGGCGAGTCCGCCATCGCGGCCGGCATCCGCCGCATCGAGGCCGTGACCGGCGCGCAGGCCGAGGAGCTCGTCTGCGGCATGCAGAGCCTGATCAAGACCGCCCGCGGTTTCTTCAACAACGCCCCCGACCTCGCGGGCGCCATCCAGAAGATGATCGAGGACAACGCCACCTTCAAGAAGCAGGCGGAAGAATTCGCCAAGCAGAAGGCGGCCGACTTCGCCCGCCAGCTCGCCGCCAAGGCGCAGCAGAAGGGCAATGTCCAGCTGATCGTCGCCGCCGAGGCCGGCCAGGAGTGCGATCCTGCGCTGGTCCGCAACGCCGCGCTGACGCTCCAGAAGGAGCTGAAGAATACCGTCCTCGTGGGTGCGTACGCCTCTGACGGCAAGCCCCAGCTGGTCCTGATGTACTCCGACGACCTCGTGGCCGCAGGCCGCAACGCCGGCAAGGACATCCGCGACGCCGCCAAGTTCATCCAGGGCGGCGGCGGTGGCCAGCCCGGTCTCGCGACCGCCGGCGGCAAGAACGCCGAGGGGCTCAAGCAGGCCCTCGACGCCCTCGTCGAAATCGCCACGCGTTAAGCTGATCCTCCTCCAGGATGAAGAAACTCGACCGCTTCATATTGAAGTCGTTTATCGGACCGTTCGTTGCGATCCTCTTCGTCGTAGTCTTCATCCTGATGATGCAGACCCTCTGGCTCTACATCGACGAGCTGGTGGGCAAGGGCCTGGGCATCCGCACGATCCTGGAATTCCTGTTCTGGGGCGTGTGCAGCCTGGCCCTGCCGCTCGCCCTGCCGCTCGCGACCCTGCTCGCCTCCACGATGACCATCGGTCAGTTCGGCGAGCGCGGCGAGCTGATGGCCATCCGCGCTGCCGGCATCTCGCTCGGCCGCGTCCTCCTGCCGCTGGGCGTGCTCGTGCTGCTGATCGGCTGCAGCACCTATGTGGTCTGCTCGCGGCTCGTGCCGCACGCCTTCAACCAGATCTACACCCTGCGCGACGACATCGCCCGCACCAAGGACGAGATCAAGATCCCGCCGGGGACCTTCTACGACGGCATCGAGGGCTATATCCTCCGGGTCGGCGACCAGGACAAGGCGAGCCGGATGCTCTACGACGTCCAGGTCTACGACCACACCGCCCGCAAGGGCAACATCTCCGTGACGATGGCCGACTCCGCCATCCTCAAGATGGCCCGGAGCAAGGAATACCTGACCTTCACCCTCTTCCACGGATCCACCTACCGCGAAGACAACACCCTGCGCTACAACGACACGACGCTGGTCCTGCAGCACATCGACTTCGACCGGCAGGAGCTCCTCATCCCGCTGAAGAACTACAACTTCGAGAAGTCCGACTCCGCCCGTTTCGACGACGCGACCAAGTCCAAGCAGCCGCGCGAGCTCCTGCATCTGAGCGATTCGCTGCGCACCTACCTGGACTCGCTCCACCGGCGCCACTACTCGATCGTCCGGCACCATCCCTCGCTGGTGATGGCCCGCCAGCTGGACACGGCCTTCCGCAATCCGGCCCGCCCGGATTTCAGCTCGCCTGACTTCCTGCGCTGGAAGAGCCCGGACGAGGAGGCGCAGGCCCGGAACCGGGCCGCCGACAACGTGGCGAAGCTCAGCGCGGAGATCAGCAACTTCCGTTTCGATTCCTACGACCAGAGCTACAACCTCCGGCAGGCCGACCTGGCCTACCTGGAGAAGTTCGCCGCCGGCCTCGCCTGTTTCCTGCTGTTCTTCATCGGGGCGCCGATGGGCGCGCTGGTGCGCAGCAAGAAGGGCGGCCTCGGCGTGGGACTGATCGTCTCCGTGCTCTTCTTCGTCCTCTACTACGTCATCAACATATCCGGCAGCAAGCTGGCGCGTGACGGCGCCGTCGAGACGCCCGTCGGCGTCTTCATCGCCTGCGCCGTGATCGCCCCGATCGGCGCCTTCTTCACCTGGCGGGCGCTGCGGGACGCAGAACTTTTCAATATGGATCAATTCAAGACCTGGTGGCGGATGCTCGTGAGCCGCATCTCCCGCCTGTTCCGCCCTACGCGCATCGTTTATATGGGCACGCCCGAATTCGCGGTCAAGCCGCTCGACACCCTCGTCCAGGCCGGCTACAAGATCGTCGGCGTGGTGACCGTCGCCGACAAGCCCGCCGGCCGCGGCCTCAAGGTCAACGAGAGCGCCGTCAAGCAATACGCCGTGGCGCACGGCATCCCCGTGCTCCAGCCGGTCAAGCTCAAGGACCCGGAATTCCTCGAGGCGCTGCGCGCCTGGAAGGCCGACCTGTTCGTCGTGGTGGCCTTCCGGATGCTCCCGGAAGAAGTCTGGTCGATGCCGAAACTCGGCACCTTCAACCTCCACGCGGCGCTGCTCCCGCAGTACCGCGGCGCCGCCCCGATCAACTGGGCCGTCATCAACGGCGAGAAGATGTCGGGCGTGACCACGTTCATGATCGACAAGGACATCGACACCGGCGGCATCATCCTGCGGCAGGAGTGCCGCATCCGGCCGGACGAGACGGCCGGCGAGCTGCACGACGAGCTGATGGAAATCGGCTCCGACCTGGTCCTGCAGACCGTCGAAGGCCTGATCCAGCACAATGTGGAGCTGCGCGTCCAGCGCTCCTTCATCCAGGGTTCCGAGGAGCTCAAGCCCGCGCCGAAGCTCACCAAGGAGCTCTGCCACATCGACTGGACCCGTTCCACCGACGAGATCTACAACCTCGTCCGCGGCCTCTCCCCGTATCCGGCGGCCTTCGCCGAGCTTGCACAGGGCGATTCCGCGGAGAAGACTTCGCTCAAGATCTACCGCACCGAGAAGCGGCCGGACCTGCACGCGGAGCCCGGCACCGTCCTTTCCGACGGCAAGACCTACTTCGCCGTCGCCACCGCCGACGGCGCCCTGGCGTTGACGGAGATCCAGCTGGCCGGCAAGAAGAAGATGGCCGTCGCCGAATTCCTCAAGGGATTCCGCGACCCGCAGTCCTGGAAGGCCGTTTAGGCGCCGGATCCGCTTTTAGCCTACTTTCGATGATGATGGATAATCGTGTATCCATCAGAGAAATCTCTTTTGTTATTTAAAGGGATTTCCCTTATCTTTGCACCCCCATGCCGAAGTACGTACTGAACCCTGAAACGCTGCTGTACGAGGAGAAGGAAGATCCCAAGTATCTCAAGCACGTCCATTGGGCGGTGGCCATCGTGGTCGCCGTCGGTTTCGTGTTGCTGTACTTCTGGCTCTACACCTCCGTGTTCCACTGGGACCTGCCCAAAACCGCGATGCTCAAGCGCCGCGCGGCTGCGTGGGAGGCCCGGATGGAGGTGCTCTCCAACCGCCTGGACCTCTACGACCGCACGCTGACCGCCATCGAGCAGCGCGACGACCAGGTGTACCGCTCGATCTACGGTCTGGGAGAGATCCCCGACGCCGTCAAGAATTCCGGCCTGGGCGGCGTCAACCGCTACGCCGAAGTGGACCGGCTCGGGACCAATTCCTCCCTGGGCTGGACCGTGCGGCGGCTGGACGGCCTGACCAAGCGCACCTACATCCAGGGCAAGGCGCTGGACGAGGTCGGGATGCTGGCCCGCACCGCGGGCGACATGCTCGCCTGCGTGCCCAGCGTGCCGCCCGTGCTGCCCGACCGCAACAAGGTCCACCTGTCGAGCGGCTTCGGCTACCGCACGGACCCGGTCTACGGCGGCGGCGAACGCCACGGCGGCCAGGACATGGCCGGCCCTGCGGGCACGCCCGTCTACGCCACCGGCGACGGCATCATCACGATGGCGGAGTTCAAGACCAACGGCTACGGCAACCAGGTCATCATCGACCACGGCTACGGCTACCAGACCCGGTACGCGCACCTCAGCGTGATCACGGTCGTGGCCGGGATGCCGGTCAAGCGCGGCGAGCAGATCGGCAACATCGGCTCGACGGGCAAGTCCACCGGCCCCCACCTGCACTACGAGGTGGTCTACCGCGGCGACCGGGTGAACCCGATGAACTATATGGATTTCAACATGTCGCTTGACGAATACCGCTCGATGGTCGGCACCCGCGTGCAGGAGTCGCCGGTCGGCAAGCGCACCAGTACGACGGAGCTGCTCCGGCGCAGCAAGAAAGGCAATGGATAAGAGACGCATCCCCGTCATATTCGACGCCGAGAATTTCCGCTTCGGCAAAGTGCCGCGCAAGGTCGGGAAGACCCTGCTGCTGGTGCTGGCCTATATGCTCGTGACCTTCACGCTCGCGGTACTGGTCTATCTGGTCTTCTCGCTCTTCTTCCGCACGGACACCGAGCGCCGGCTGCGCCAGGAGATCCGGATGTACGAGCGCCTCTATCCCGAACTGGAGGAGCGCGGACAGCTGCTGGGCGACGCGATCGCCAACCTCCAGTACAAGGACAACGAGATCTACGGCCTGGTCTTCCACTCTTCCGGCGCGCCGATGCTGGACCCGATGGAGGAGGAAGGCTCGTTCGTGGACGTCGACGCCGTTCCCGAGCAGGCCCTGCTCAGCTATGCCCGCAACAAGGCGGACAGCCTGCTGCAGCGCGGCCGGGCCGTGGACGCGACCTTCGAGCGCATCTTCCGGGCCCTGTCCGACTCCGCGATGGTCCTGCCGCCGATGATCCTCCCGATCAAGGACATCACCTATCCGCAGGTCGGCGCCTCCACCGGCCGCAAGATGAATCCTTTCTACAAAGCCTACGTCTATCACGAAGGTCTCGACCTGATCGTCGCGCGCGGTACGCCCGTGCTGGCGTCCGCCGACGGCACCGTGGTCTCGGCCTCGTCCAGCAAGTCGACCGGCAACACGGTGCGGATTTCGCACGCCGGCGGCTACGAGACGGTCTATGCCCATCTTGAGAGCATGAACGTCCGGGCCGGCCAGCGGGTACGCGCCGGCGCCCGCATCGGCGCGGTCGGCATGTCCGGCCAGGCCTTCGCCCCGCACCTGCACTATGAGGTCCGTAAGGACGGAGCCGGGATGGACCCCGTCGGGTTCTTCTTCGCCTCCCTCAGTCCGACGGAATACGTGAATATGCTGTATATGTCGGCAAACACCCTGCAATCTATGGATTAAATGGATTAACGATATGGAGAAACTATTCTATTCGATCGGTGAAGTGGCCGGGATCCTGGATGAATCGGTATCCCTCGTCCGGTTCTGGTCCAACTCCTTCCCGAAATTCATCAAGCCCCAGCGCAACGCGAAGGGCAACCGCCAGTTCACCGCGGCCGACGTGGAGACGTTCAAGCAGATCCACCATCTGGTCAAGGACCGCGGCCTCACCCTGGAAGGCGCCGCCCTGCAGCTGGCCGCCGACCGCCGCCCCGTGGACCGGAGCGTCAAGGCGATCGAATCGCTGAAGGAAATCCGGGCCCAACTTATGGAGATTAAGAAAAATATTTCGTAATTTTGCAAATTGGTATAAATCGCAGCAATAAATAAAGCATATCATATGGCTACCACCAAGAAAACAACGAAAGTGCAGACTCCGATCGACGAGCGCGAGACCTTCGTCTCGCTGCGCAAAACCTTTGCGGAGTCCGAGCAGAGCACCCAGGAGAAGCTTAAGGTCCTTTACGAACTTCAGGAGGCCGACGTGGCCATCGACGAGCTGGTCCACCTGCGCGGCGAACTGCCCGCGGAGGTCGCCCTCCTCGAAGAGGAACTTGCCGGCCTGCACGCCAAGTCCGAGAAGATCGGTCAGCTGATCGAAGGGTACAACGAAAGCATCGACGCCGCCAACAAGCAGATTGTCGAACTGGACGCCGAGATCGAGAAGTATCGCAGCCAGCTGGAGAACATCTCCAACAGCCGCGAGTTCGACTCCATCAACAAGGAGCTGGAGAACCAGGGCCTGCTCCGCGCCATCGCCGAGAAGAACATCGGCGAGGCCCGCACGGCCATCGAGGAGCGCAAGCTGGACCGCGAGCGCATCGCCGACCGCATCCTCATCCGCGAGGAGGACCTCAAGGCCAAGCAGGAAGAGCTGGCCACGATCGTGGAGTCCACCGCCAAGGAGGAGAAAGCCCTCCAGGCCAAGCGTGCCGCCTGCGCCGCCAAGATCGACGAGCGCACCCTGAGCGCCTACGAGCGCATCCGCGGCAACGCCCACAACCACCTCGCCGTGGTGACGCTGTTCCCCAAGCACGAGGACGGCACCTATGGCGACGCCTGCGGCGGCTGCTTCCACACCATCACCCCGCAGCGCATCCTGGACATCGCTTCCGGCAAGAAGCTCGTCATCTGCGAGCATTGCGGACGCATCATCGTCAATCCTGAGATCTAACGGCCATGCCTGCGCAGCGGCCCGGCAATCCTCGTAAGAAAGACCAGACGGTCAACCTCGAGACGCTCGGCCTGGAGATCGGCAACAAGCCGCCCCAGGCCCCCGATGTCGAGGAGGCCGTCCTGGGCGCGATGTTGCTGGAGCCTTCGTGCGTCGACCTGGCGATGGAGGAGCTCACGCCCTCCTGTTTCTACGATCCCAAGCACCGGATGATCTTCGAGGCGATGTCCCGCCTCGTCACGGACCATACTTCGGTCGACATCATCACGGTCAGCAGCGAGCTCAAGGCCCAGGGCAACCTGGAGGCCGTGGGCGGCGCGGTCGTGCTGGCGAACCTGTCCGAGAAGGTCGGCTCCGCCGCACACATCGAGTACTACGTCAAGATCCTCAAGCAGAAGACCATCCAGCGGGACCTCATCTCCGCCTCCTACGACATCCTGCGGGATTCGTTCGACGATTCGATCAAGGTCGACGACCTGATCGACAAGGCGCAGAGCAAGGTCTACGATGCCATCCAGAGCAACGTCCGCCGCGAGGTGCAGGATATCGGCAGCCTCATCAACGAGGCGATGACCGACATCCAGGAGATGCAGGGCAACACCGGTCTCAACGGCGTGCCGTCGGGCTTCTACAGCATCGACCGCATCACGATGGGCTGGCAGAAATCCGACCTCATCATCCTGGCGGCCCGTCCGTCCGTCGGTAAGACGGCGTTCTCGCTCAACCTGGCGCGCAACGCCGCCGTCGACCACCACATGGCCGTGGCGTTCTTCTCCCTGGAGATGTCCGCCATCCAGCTGGTCAAGCGTCTGATCACCTCCGAGTCCGGCCTGCCCGCCGACAAGATCAAGGGCGGCGCCAAGCTCGAGGACTACGAGTGGGAGCAGCTCGAATACAAGCTGAAGGCCCTCTCCAAGGCGCCGCTCTACATCGACGACACGCCGGGTCTTCCGCTGATGGAGTTCCGCACCAAGGCCAAGAACCTGGTCAAGAACAAAGGCGTGCGGCTGATCTTCGTGGACTACCTGCAGCTGATGCAGGGACCCGCGGAGCTGAAAGGCATGCGCGAGCAGGAGGTGGCCGCCATCTCCCGTACGCTCAAGGCCACGGCCAAGGAGCTCGACGTGCCGATCATCGCGCTCTCGCAGCTCTCCCGCCAGGCCGTGCAGCGCCAGGGCGGCGGCGGCAAGCCGCAGCTGTCCGACCTGCGTGAGTCCGGCTCCATCGAGCAGGACGCCGATATGGTGCTCTTCATCCACCGGCCCGACTTCGTGGGCCTGAGCGAGAATCCCGAGGACAAGGAAAAGACGCAGATCATCATCGCCAAGCACCGAAACGGCGAGACCTGCGACATCGACATGCTCTTCAAGAGCGAGCAGATCAAGTTCGTCGAACTGGACGACTCGCTCGACATGCGGGCTGCGATGACCATCGACTCGGCGATGAACACAATGGTCAACAATGAGTTCTTATAGTGAGATAACCCATCGCGGCCGGATCGTCTCGATCACGCCGGAATTCACGACCGTCGAGATCGTGTCCGAATCGGCTTGCGCCGCCTGCCACGCCAAGGGCCTCTGCAGCCTGGGCGACAGCAAGGTCAAGCAGGTCGAGGTCCCGACCCGCGGCTGGGACAACTACGCCGTCGGTCAGGAAGTGTCCGTCGTCCTGCGCGCCACCATGGGCCACAAGGCCGTCTGGCTGGCGTATGGCGTGCCCCTCCTGGTCCTTGTCGCCGCCCTGCTCGGTATCCTGTCCGCGGGCGGCTCCGAACTCGTCGCGGGCCTGGGCGCCATCGGCGCCGTCGCCGTGTACTACGGCGTGATCTGGCTGCTGCGGGACCGTCTACGCAAAGAATACGTATTTAATATTAAATAAATAATGACACAAACTTTTATCTGGACCGTCGCCATCCTGACTGTCCTGGGCCTTCTGCTTGCACTCATCCTGTTCTGGGTGGCCCGCAAGTTCAAGGTCGAGGAAGACCCCAGGATTGACGAAGTGGAGAAGGTGATGCCGGGCGCCAACTGCGGCGGCTGCGGCTTCGCCGGATGCCGCGCTTTCGCCGATGCGGCGGTCAAAGCCACCAATCTGGACAACCAGTATTGTCCTGTGGGCGGGGATGAGGTGATGCAGAAGGTGGCTTCTATCTTAGGCTTCACCGTTGCCGCGAAGGCACCGCAAGTGGCCGTTGTCCGTTGCAACGGCACTTGTTCCGCCCGCCCCCGTATCAACGAGTATGACGGCGTGCAATCCTGCCGGGTCAAGGCTGCCCTGTACAGCGGCGACACCGGGTGCGCCTTCGGCTGCCTGGGTTGCGGCGACTGCGTCGCTGCCTGCCAGTTCGGCGCCCTGACGATGGACCCGGAGACGGGCCTGCCGGTCGTCGACGAGAGCAAGTGCACCGCCTGCGGCGCCTGCACCAAGGCCTGCCCCAAACACATCATCGAGCTGCGTCCCAAGGGACCGCGCGGCATGCGTATGTACGTGTCCTGCCTGAACAAGGACAAGGGACCCGTGGCCAAGAAGGCCTGCGCCAGCGCCTGCATCGGTTGCGGCCTCTGCGCCAAGACCTGCACGCACGACGCCATCACGGTCGTGGACAACGTCGCCTACATCGACGCCGCGAAGTGCAAGCTCTGCCGCGAATGCGAGGCGGTCTGTCCGACCGGCGCCATCCACGGCGTGAATTTCCCGAAGGAGCTGGACAAGGAAGCCGTCAAGAAGCGCATCGCCGACCGCAAGGCGAAAGCCGCCGAGGCTGCCAAGGCCGCTGAAGAAAAAAAGGAGGTAGCCAATGGGTAAACTGACATTCTCGATGGGCGGTGTCCACCCCCACGACAGCAAATACGCCCGCGAATGCGCCATCGAGGAGCTCCCGCTCCCGCAGACCGTCTACGTGTCGATGGCCCAGCACCTGGGCGCCCCGGCCAAGCCGCTCGTCGCCGTCGGCGACAGCGTCAAGGTGGGCCAGGTGATCGCGGAACCGGGCGGGTTCATCTCCGCCTTCGTCCATTCTCCCGTGTCCGGCACGGTCAAGGCCATCGCGCCCCGCAAGGACCTCGCAGGCAATTTCGTCACGCATGTCGAGATTGCGGTCGAGGGCGACGAGTGGGATCCCGCGATCGACCGCAGCAAGGACCTCGTGACCGCCATTCCCGACGACAAGGCCGCCATCCTTGACAAGATCAAGGCCGCCGGCGTCGTGGGCCTGGGCGGTGCGACCTTCCCCGCGCACGTCAAGCTCAACCCGGCTCCCGGCAAGGTGGCCGAGTGCCTGATCCTCAACGGTGCCGAGTGCGAGCCGTTCCTGACGAGCGACTACCGCATCATGATCGAGCGCCCGAAGGAGATCGTCATCGGCGCCGCCATCATGCAGAAGGTGCTCGGCGGCTGCCGCTGCGTGATCGGCATCGAGGAGAACAAACCCGAAGCCATCGCCGCGATGGGCGCCGCCGTCCGCGAGCTCGGTTATCCGGGCATCGAGGTGAAGGTGCTCAAGAAGCGTTATCCGCAGGGCGGTGAGAAGCAGCTCATCGACGCCGTGATGCGCCGCCAGGTCAAGTCCGGCGGCCTGCCGATCGACGTGGGCGCCGTGGTGCAGAACGTCGCCACCTCGCTCGCCGTCTATGAGGCCGTGCAGAAGAACAAGCCGCTCATCACCAACGTGCTCACCATCACGGGCGACCAGATCCCCGGCAACCTGCAGCACAACTACCTCTTCCGGATCGGCATGCCCCTTTCCTGGATCGTGGAGCAGGCCGGCGGCATCCCCGAGACGGCCGCCAAGCTGATCAGCGGCGGCCCGATGATGGGCAAGGCCATCAGCAACCTCGACGCCGCCACGGTCAAGGGCTCTTCTTCCGTGCTGTACCTCAGCGAGGGCATGACGCGCCGCAAGCCGGCCACGTCCTGCATCCGCTGCGGCAAGTGCGCCGACGCCTGCCCGATGGGTCTGGAGCCGTTCCTGCTCAACCGCCTCTATAAGGCCGCCGACCTCGAGGGTCTCGAGGCGAACGCGGCCCAGGATTGTATCGAATGCGGCTGCTGCCTGTACAGCTGCCCCGCCTACATCCCCCTCCTGGACAACATCCGCCAGGCCAAGGGTCAGGTGATGGGCGTCATCCGCGCCCGCGCCGCTGCGGCCAAGGCTGCCGCCGAGGCCGCGAAAGCCGCCGCAACCAACAAGTAATCGCGTATGGACAAGAAGTATATCGTATCTCCTTCTCCGCACATCCATGCGGATGTCTCTACGACCAAGATCATGCGGGACGTGATCATCGCGCTCTGCCCGGCGATCCTGGTTTCCATTTTGGCCTACGGCTGGGCCGAGCTGCTCGTCCTGCTGGTCAGCGTCGCTTCCTGCGTGCTGCTGGAGTGGGCCGTCACCCGCTGGATGCTGAAGCGTCCCTCGACCGTCGGCGACCTGTCGGCCGTCGTCACCGGCCTGCTGCTGGCGATGAACCTGCCGTCCTCGATTCCCCTGTGGATCGTGTTCGTCGGCGCCGTGGTCAGTATCTGCGTGGCCAAGCTGCCCTTCGGCGGCATCGGCCAGAACGTCTTCAACCCGGCCATCACCGGCCGCGTGTTCCTGCTTGTATCCTTCCCGGCCCAGATGACCGACTGGACGCCGACCGCCGGCTTCCTGTCCGTCCCTGACGCCGTGTCCGGCGCCACCCCGCTGGGCGTCCTCAAGGAGACGCTCAAGTCCGGCGGCACTATCAGCCAGTTCATGGAGACCAACGGCTACACCTGGTCGAGCTTCTTCTTCGACCTCGGCGCTTCCGCGGGCGAGCTGTCCGCCGGCGCCCTGCTGCTCGGCTTCATCTACCTGCTGGTCCGCCGCGTGGTCAAGCCCTGGATTCCGCTCAGCATCCTCGGCACGATGGCCATCATCGCCGCCATCTTCAGCGGCATCAACCCGGATGCGTACACCGGCGTGGCGTTCAACCTGCTGACCGGCGGCGCGCTCCTCGGCGCCCTGTTCATGGCCACGGACTACGTGACCTCCCCGATGAGCAACCTGGGCGGCATCATCTACGGCATCGGCATCGGTGTGATCGTGATGATGATCCGCTACTTCGGCTCCTATCCGGAGGGCATGTCGTTCGCGATCCTGCTGATGAACTGCGCCGTGCCGCTTCTCAACATGTGGTTCCACCAGAAAAAATACGGGAGGGCATAAGCTATGGCAACAGCATCTACACTGAAAAATATGGCCCTCTGCCTGACCGTCGTCTGTCTGGTCTGCTCCGCCGTCGTTGGCGGCGCCTACGCCCTGACCAAGGACCCGATCGACGCAGCGGCACAGGCCAAGACCACGGCTTCCATCGCCGCGGTGCTCCCTGCCTTCGACGGCGTGCCCGAGCAGGGCAAGATCGACGTGGACGGCACGGAATACGTCTATTACAAGGCTGAAGGTGCCGGCTACGCCGTCATCTCCACGACCTCCGGCTTCGGCGGCGCCCTCACCCTGATGGTGGGCATCGACACGGCCGGCGTCGTGCACAACACCACGGTCCTCTCGCACAGCGAGACCCCGGGCCTGGGTGCCAAGTGCACCACGGACACGCATTTCATGGAGCAGTTCCGCGGTTTCGACCCGGCTGCGAAGAAGCTCGCCGTCACCAAGGACGGCGGCGACCTGGACGCCATCACGGCTTCGACGATCACCTCCCGCGCCTACGCGCTGGCGGTGTCCAACGCCGTGAAGGTATTTAACCAACTGGCAGGAGGACAGAGCAATGAGTAGCAAACTGCATTTCATCACCGACGGTTTCGTCAAGAACAACCCGACCTTCGTGCTGGTGCTCGGCATGTGCCCGACGCTGGCCACGACCACGTCCGCGATGAACGGCCTGGAGATGGGTCTGGCGACGATGTTCGTGCTCATCCTCAGCAACATCGTGATCTCGCTGGTGGCCCCGATGGTCCCCGACAAGGTCCGCATCCCGGTCTACATCACCGTGATCGCCACCTTCGTGACCGTGCTCCAGCTCCTGATGCAGGCCTTCACGCCTGCGGTCTATGAGACGCTCGGCCTCTTCATCCCGCTGATCGTCGTCAACTGTATCGTCCTCGGCCGCGCCGAAGGCTTCGCCAACAAGCACTCCGTGGGCGAGTCCGCCCTCGACGGCATCGGCGTCGGCCTCGGCTTCACCGCTTCCCTGACGGTCATCGGCATCGTGCGCGAGATTCTCGGCAGCGGTGCCGTGTTCGGCTGGAAGTTCATCGCCGGCGACGGTATCCTCGCCTTCGTGATGGCCCCGGGCGCCTTCCTGGTGCTGGGCTTCCTGATGGTCCTGTTCAACAAGTATCTCGCTAAAAAGTAGTGCGCCATGGAATACTTCCTCATTTTCGTATCGGCGATTTTCGTCAATAATATCCTGTTGGCGCAGTTCCTGGGCATCTGCCCCTTCCTGGGCGTGTCCAACAAGCTCTCCACGGCCTCGGGCATGTCCGGAGCGGTCTGCTTCGTGATCACGCTCGCCACCGTGGTGACCTACCTGCTGAACCATTACCTGCTGGTCCCGTTCGGTCTGGAATTCCTGCAGACCATCTCCTTCATCCTCGTGATCGCCGCCCTCGTGCAGATGGTGGAGATCGTGCTGAAGAAGATCAGTCCCTCGCTCTACCAGGCCCTCGGTATCTTCCTGCCCCTGATCACCACCAACTGCGCCGTCCTCGGCGTGGCCATCACCGTGGTGACCAAGGAATTCGCCTTCGGCGGCGCTGCGCCCCACATGCTCAACCTCGGCCAGGCGGTGGTCTATGCCATCGCGACTTCGCTCGGCTACGGCCTGGCGATGTGCCTGTTCGCCGGCCTGCGCGAGCACCTGGCGGGCAACGACGTCCCCAAGGCTTTCAGGGGCCTCCCGATCGCCCTCATCACCGTGGGCATCATGGCGATGGCTTTCCTGGGCTTCTCCGGAATAGTCTAACTATTTAATAACTTATTGATTATGAAAAAGATTGTGGCTATCCTCGTCGGTCTGCTCGCTTTTGCGGCCGTCGTTTCCGCCCAGCCGCGCGCCTTCGGCGTCCGGCTCGGCTATGGTGCTGAAGTATCGTACCAGCACACGCTGGGCAATGATTTTGGTGAACTGGATCTGGGCGTTGTCGGTCCCAACGGATTCTACGTGTCCGGTATCTATGATTTCAACCTCGGTTCCGCCGGTATCCTCAACTTCTATGCGGGCCCGGGTGTCCAGATCGGAGCCGCCACGGCGGACAATGTGTTCTACTTCAACGCATCCCTCGTCGGACAGATCGGGACGGAGATCCAGCTCGACTCCGCGCCGGTCAATTTCTCCCTCGACTGGCGTCCCGCCATCTATCTCAACGGCGGCGGATTCGGCTGGACCGGATTCGCTCTCGGCATCCGCTATCGCTTCTAGAATCAGGGGCTTCCCTGCGCAATATTCCCCGGCTTGTCATACAAGTCGGGGATTTTTTATTTATCTTTGGGCATTGAGCATTATTTTACCTGCATAACCAACCTTTTTTAATAACATTTAATGCTTATGAAAAAAATCATTGTCATTCTCGTCGGCCTGCTTGCCTGTGCAGCAGTAGCTAGCGCGCAGCCGCGCGCATTCGGCGCCCGTCTCGGCTATGGCGCTGAAGTGTCCTACCAGTATGGTGTGGGCAACAATTTCGCAGAAATGGATCTGGGACTCGTCGGCAGCAAGGGCTGGTATGTGTCCGGTCTGTTCGATTTCTCGCTCGGCCACGCAGGCCTCTTCCATTTCTATGCCGGTCCCGGCGTCCAGCTGGGCACGAGAAACTACGAGGAGACGGATGGCGGCGACATCCTCAAGTTTGACGCGGCGCTCCTGGGGCAGATCGGCGTGGAGGTCGAGCTCAATGCGCTCCCGCTGAATCTCTCTCTGGACTGGCGTCCTGCCTATTCCATCACGGGTGGCGGGTTCTATGGAGTCGGTATCGGCCTCGGTGTCCGCTATCGCTTCTAAAATCAGGATTTTCCCTGTTGAAAAATCCCCGGCTTGTATAACAAGTCGGGGATTTTTTGTGTACCTTTGGATGTTATGTATCAAATCCTGTCTAAAGATATGCTGACTCCGACGATCTGTCGGATGAAAGTAGAGGCCCCGCGGCTCGCAGCAGCCGCCCAACCGGGCCAGTTCCTGATCGTCCGCGCGGACGAGAAGGGCGAACGGATACCGCTGACCATCAGTGATTTCGATGCGAAGCGGGGGACTGTGACGATCGTCACACAGAAGATCGGAGCGTCCAGCTCCGACATCATTGCGTACGAGCCCGGAGAGGCGTTCAACGATGTGGTGGGCCCGCTCGGCCTCCCTTCTGATTTCACCGAGATGGATGCGGAGAAATTGTCCGCGATGCGATATATCTTTATCGCCGGCGGTGTGGGTACTGCTCCTGTTTATCCCCAGGCCAAGTGGCTCCACGAGCACGGCGTGGCGGTCGATGTCATCATCGGCGCCAAGACCAAGGACCTGCTCATCTACAAGGATGAGATGGCTTCTGTCTGCGACAACCTGTTCATCTGTACCGACGACGGTTCCGAGGGCTTCCACGGCATGGTGACGGCCCTGCTGGAGAAGCTCGTCGCCGAAGGACACAACTATACCCAGGCCGTTGCGATCGGCCCGATGATCATGATGAAGTTCACCACCCTGACCGCCAAGAAGCTCGGGCTCCCCATCATCGTGAGCCTCAACACGCTGATGGTGGACGGTACGGGCATGTGCGGCGCCTGCCGCGTGTCCGTGGGCGGCAAGACGCGCTTCGCGTGCGTCGAGGGCCCGGAATTCGACGGCTACCTCGTCGACTTCGACGAAGCGATGCGCCGCCAGGGTCAGTACAAGGCCGAGGAAGCCGAGGCCAACGAGAAACATGTTTGTAAAATAGGGAGGGGCAAGTAATATGGCTAACAGGATTCCCCGTGTACCGGTGCGCGAGCAGGACCCGAAGGTCCGCGCCACCAATTTCGAAGAAGTGTGCTATGGCTACAACAAGGAGGAGGCGCTCCTCGAAGCGTCCCGCTGCCTGAATTGCAAGAATCCCCGCTGTATGACTGCCTGCCCGGTCAGCCTGCAGATCCCGCGCTTCATCGCGGAGCTGGCCGCCGGCAACATCGCCGGCGCGGCCGCCGTGATCGCGGAGGACTCTTCGCTGCCCGCCGTCTGCGGCCGCGTGTGCCCGCAGGAGACGCAGTGCGAGGGCAGCTGCATCCTGGGCGTCAAGGGCGAGCCGGTCGCCATCGGCAAGCTCGAGCGCTTCGTGGCCGACTACTCCCGCCAGGAAGGCAAGCCTGCGGCCGAGAACGCCGGCGCCAAGGCCAAGAACGGCCACAAGGTGGCCGTGATCGGATCCGGCCCTGCCGGCCTCGCCTGCGCCAGCGACCTCGCCAAGTGGGGCTATGACGTCACGGTGTTCGAGGCGCTCCACAAGGCCGGCGGCGTGCTCGAATATGGCATTCCGGAGTTCCGTCTGCCGAAGGACAAGGTGCTCAAGCACGAGATCGACGACGTCCGTGCGCTGGGCGTCAAGATCGAGACCAACGTCATCGTCGGCCGCACGATCACGATCGACTCCCTGATGGACAACGAAGGCTTCGAGGCCGTCTTCATCGGCACCGGCGCCGGTCTGCCCAAGTTCATGAACATCCCCGGAGAGAACCTCAACGGTGTCTTCTCCGCCAACGAATTCCTGACCCGCAACAACCTTATGAAGGCCTGGCGCGAGGACTACCTGACCCCGATCCACGCCGGCAAGAAGGTCTGCGTGGTCGGCGGCGGCAACGTCGCGATGGACGCGGCCCGCACCGCCCTGCGCCTCGGCGCGGAGGTGCACATCGTCTACCGCCGTACGGAAGCTGAGCTTCCCGCCCGCCGCGAGGAGGTCCACCACGCCGCGGAGGAGGGCATCATCTTCGACATGCTGACCAATCCGGTCGAGGTCATCGGCGACGAGAAGGGCTGGGTCAAGGCCCTCAAGTGCATCAGGATGGAGCTCGGCGAGCCCGACGAGAGCGGCCGCCGCAGCCCGGTGCCCGTCGCGGGCTCGGAATTCGAGATCCCGACCGAGACCGTGATCATGGCCCTCGGCACCTCGCCCAACCCGCTCATCTCCAAGACTACGCAGGGTCTGGAGACCTCCAGGCGCGGCTGTCTCGTGGCCAACGAGGAAGGCGCGACCACCCGTCCGGGCGTGTTCGCGGGCGGCGACGCCGTGACTGGCGCAGCCACCGTGATCCTGGCAATGGGCGCCGGCCGCACGGCCGCCAAGGCGATAGACAATTATCTGAAGCAGGCATAACACTAATACATAACGAAATAACCAAGTTCTGCTGAACCACATGAAACTGCAATCCCTGATAGCTCCTCTCAGAACTGCGAAGTTCTGGAAGGAGCTTTCTATCATGACTGTCGGTATGTTCATCGCCGCGGCCGCCGTGTATTATTTCCTCGTCCCGAGCAAGATCGTCGTGGGCAGCATCTCCGGTCTGTCCATCGTCATCAGCGCCCTCTTCGAGAACGCCGGCATCGCGATCAAGGTCTCGACCGTCGTGCTTGTCATCAACGCCATCCTGCTGGTGCTGGCCTATTTCCTCATCGGCAAGGAATTCGGCATCAAGACGTGCTACACGGCCCTGATCCTGGGCCCGATGATGGACCTGTGGGAGAAGATCTGCCCCAACGAGCAGCTCATCGCCCCCGGGACCACGTCCGTGATGGGCGACCTCTGGTTCGACCTGATCTGCTTCGTGCTCATCCTGAGCATGTCGCAGGCCATCATGTTCCGGATCAATGCGTCCACCGGCGGGCTGGACATCCTGGCCAAGATCGTCAACAAGTATTTCCATTTCGACATCGGCCTCTCGGTGACGATCGCCGGCGTGATCATCTGCTGCACGGCGTTCTTCGTGAACCCGTTCCGCCTGGTGATCATCGGCCTGATCGGCACCTGGATCAACGGCCTGATCGTGGACTACTTCATGGCGAGCCTGAGCCGGCGCAAGCGGGTCTGCATCATCTCCGACGAGCACGAGGTCATCCGCGACTACATCGTCAACAAGATCGTGCGCGGCTGCTCCCTCTACGAGGTGACGGGCGGCTACAAGGGCGAGAAGCGGATGGAGATCCAGAGCCTGCTGACCAAGGACGAGTTCGCCGACCTGATGAAGTTCATCCGGGACCACAAGATCCAGGCGTTCATCACGGCCGGCAACGTCAGCGAGGTTTACGGCCTATGGTCCGAACACAAACGGCACCGCATATAGAAACGGAAAAGGTTCGCAGCGACTGCGAACCTTTTTTGTGATCCCGGCGCGACTCGAACGCGCGACCCACAGCTTAGAAGGCTGTTGCTCTATCCAACTGAGCTACGGGACCAGCACATACCTGCACCTGTCCGCCTGACAGGCGAAACAGGGTGCAAATATACGGATTTTCCGGAAATTTCCCTAAACAAGTTTGATACCCGCTTCGGCGCAGCGGCTGACCATCTCTTCGGGCCAGATGCTGCTCTGGATCTCGCCGATGTGGGCCTTGCGCAGCAGGAACATGCACAGGCGGGACTGGCCGATGCCGCCGCCGATGGTGCAGGGGAGCTGGCCGTCGAGCAGGCTGCGGTGGAAGGGGAGGTTCTCCTTGTGGAGCTCGTCGCGGATCGCGAGCTGGCGGTGCAGGGCGGCCGCGTCCACGCGGATGCCCATGCTGGACAGCTCGAAGGGGCGCTGCAGGATGTGGTTCCACACGAGAATGTCGCCGTTGAGGCCCTTGAAGCCCTCTTCGTTGGGGCTGCTCCAGTCGTCGTAGTCCGCGGCGCGGCCGTCGTGCGGGTGGCCGTCGGACAGGTCGCCGCCGATGCCGATGATGAACACGGCGCCGTAGCGGCGCACGATCTCATGCTCGCGCTCCTTCGGCGAGCGGCCGGGATAGAGCTGCACCAGCTCCTCGGCGTGGACGAAATGGATGTCTTCCGGGAGCTCCGGCGCGATCTGCGGGAACTCGACGAAGAGTTTGTTCTCCGTGACTTTGATGGCCTCGTAGATGCGGCGGACGGTCTGCTTGAGGAAGCCCAGGTGGCGGTCTTCGGGGCGGATGACCTTCTCCCAGTCCCACTGGTCCACGTAGATGGAGTGGATGTTGTCCAGCTCCTCGTCGGGACGCAGGGCGTTCATGTCCGTATAGATGCCGCGCCCGGGGGCGATGCCCAGCTGCGCGAGCTTGACGCGCTTCCACTTGGCGAGGGAGTGCACGACCTCGGCCTGCCGCTCGTCCATGTCCTTGATCGGGAAGCGCACGGGGCGCTCGACGCCGTTGAGCTCGTCGTTGAGGCCGGTCCCGGAGAGCACGACCATCGGAGCGGTCACGCGCAACAGGGCCAGCTGTGCGGAGAGGTTGTTCTGGAACATATCCTTGACGGCCTTGATGGCCTTCTCGGTGTTTTCGGCGCCGCCGAGCAGATCTTCGTATCGATCGGGAAGAATCAGTTGCATAACGTATGGTAATACACTAACGTATGCAAATATAAGAATTATTTCCTTTTACGCAACGAGAAGCGGATGTAGGAGATCACGCCGATGATGATGATCAGGATGGCGTGGGCTTCGTGTCCGAGGGTGGCGAGCAGGATGCCCGTCTCCCAGCTGGCGCCGTAGAGGCTCTGCATCGAGAGCGCCATCAGGTAGTGGTAGGCGCCGATGCCGCCGGGCACGGGGATCACGGAAGCGAAATTGCCGATGGCGGACAGGAAGAGCGCGTCCGTCATCGTGAGCGCGTCGAGCATCGGAAGGGCGCGGATGGTGCAGAACATCATCATCACGTACATCGCCCAGATGCCGACCGTGCTGAGGAGGAAGGGCCACTTGCGCTCCATCTTCGCGATGCTCGCGAAGCCCGTCCCGAGGCCCTTGAGCGCATCGCTGATGCGGGCGAAGAAGGGGACGCGGTCGCGGAAATGGCGGATGGACCAGACGAAGGCGACGATCAGCGCGACCACGCCGGCGGCGATCCAGACGAGCGAGCCGCCGAGACGGGCGCTCATCGGCGCCCAGATGTTCTCGGTGAAGAACGGCCCGAAACTCTCGCTCTTGAGCACGATGGCGAGGACGAAGAGGAACAGGATGGCGACCACGTCGGACAGGCGCTCGCAGGCGATGGTGCCGAAGGCCTTGTCGTAGCTCATCCGCTTGGAGGAGACGTAGCCGCAGCGGACGAATTCGCCCGCGCCGGGCAGCACCACGTTGACGAGGTTGCCCACGTTGATGGCATCCCAGACGCCCAGGCGGCGCAGGCTCGGGTCGAGCGGCCGCATCAGGGCGATCCAGCGCTCCTCGCGGAAGACGAGCGCCAGGATGGCGGCCACGAAATAAAGCGCCACCCAGACCCAGCGGGTCTGCTGCACGCCCTCCCAGAAGGCCTTCCAATCCACGCCCCGGAAGGCAAACCAGACCAGCACCACCGCGAGGGCGGTGGAGAGGGTGTATTTGAGGATATTTGCCGCTTTCTTGGCCATGGGCTGCAAAGATACAATTATTTTGTGTTATTTTTGTACGATATGAAATCTATCCTTGGAATAGGCAACGCCTTGACGGACATCCTGGCCGTACTGCCGGACGACACCCTCCTGCACGAGTTCCATCTCCCCAAGGGGAGCATGCAGCACGTGGATGCAGAGACGGGCGACGGCATCTGGACGGCCCTCAAGCCGATGGGCGTGAAATATGTCGCCGGCGGTTCGGCCGCCAATACCATCACGTGCACCGCCATCCTCGGCATGCCGTCGAGCTTCATCGGCAAGATCGGCAACGACGAGCTCGGCCTGCTCTTCAAGAGCGACCAGGAGCAATACGGCGTCAAGTCGCGCCTCCTGACGAGCGATCACGCGAGCGGCCGCTCGATGGTGTTCGTGAGCGGCGGCAACGCC
Source organism: uncultured Bacteroidales bacterium (assembly GCA_900319975.1). GTDB lineage: Bacteria > Bacteroidota > Bacteroidia > Bacteroidales > UBA932 > Cryptobacteroides. The sequence goes on from ONQP01000009.1 coordinate 23,169, forward strand.
GAGCGCACCTTCGCCGTCTATCTCGGCGCGGCGCTCGACCTCGTGCCGGAGGACCTGGACCCGGAGTGGTTCAAGGGCTACGACTATTTCCATATCGAAGGCTATCTGGTGCAGAACCAGGACCTGGTGCGCCGCGCCGTCGGGCTTGCCCGCGAGGCCGGCTGCATCATCTCCCTGGACCTTGCTTCCTATAATGTCGTGGAGTCCAACCTGGCCTTCCTGCACGACATCGTGGAGAAATATGTCGACATCGTCTTCGCCAACGAGACGGAGGCGCGGGCCTTCACCGGCCTGGCCGACCCGCAGGCCGCCCTGGGCAAGCTTGCGGAGATCTGCCGGACGGCTGTGGTCAAGGTCGGAAAGGACGGCAGCTGGGTGCAGCGGGGCGAGGAGTCCTATTGCATCAAGCCGTGGCCGGCGGATCCCGTCGACGCCACGGGCGCCGGCGACACCTACGCCGCCGGCTTCCTGTATGCCGACTCGCTCGGCCTGCCGCTCAAGGCCTGCGGCGAGGTCGGCTCCATCATCGCCGCCAAGGTGGTGGAGGTGGTGGGCACCAAGATCGACATCCCGCGCTGGCGCGTCGCCAAGCAGGAGATCCGCGAACTGACCGCTTCCTACGGCCGATGAAGAATCCCATCGTGACGTTTTTCCGCTGGAATGCGCTCCGTCAGGGACGGAGCACGGCCCCGACGTCGCTCCTGCCGCTGAAGAAGCTGAAGAGCGCGACGGTGTTCGTGGACGCCGTGGCCATGGGCGAAGACCCGGCCCCGGTCTGCCGCGCCGTCCAGCAGTTCTTCGACTACCAGGGGATTCCCGTCACCATCCTGTGCCCGCAGAAGGAAGACCTCAACTGGTGGGGCTACCTCAAGCCCAGGGCCCGCGGCGGCCGCAGGGACGCCCGCAAGGAGGACCTCTTCATCTCGCTGGCCGTCTGCCCGGACCATTTCGCCGCGGAGTATGAGGCCCGCTGCAGCATCGCCCGCTTCAAGGTCGGCTGCTGCCCGCTCCCGGACGGCGTGTACGACCTCGTGGTGGCGCCGCCGGAGGGCGTGGGCGCCAGCCAGACGGCCGCTTTCGCCGCCGTCAAAGATTATCTCAACAAGATCCGATGAAAAAGTACCTGATCGTATTCCTGATATCGATGGTCCCGCTGATCGAGCTGCGCGGTGCCATTCCTTATGCCGTCGGCTTCGGCCTGCCGCTGGTTCCCTCGCTGGTCGTCGCCCTGTTCGGCAACATGCTCCCCGTCCCGTTCATCTTCCTGTTCGCCCGCCGCATCCTGGTCTGGGGCAAGGACAAGAGGTACGTCGGCAAGTTCTTCACCTGGTGTCTGGAGAAGGGTGAGAAGGGCGGCCGCAAGCTGGAAGCCAAGGCCGGCGCCGGCCTCTACATCGCCCTGCTGCTCTTCGTCGGCATCCCGCTGCCCGGCACGGGCGCCTGGACCGGCACCCTCGCCGCGAGCCTGCTCGACATGGACTTCAAGAAGAGCATGCTCTACATCTTCGGCGGCCTGCTGCTCGCCGCAGCCATCATGCTCGCCGCCTCCCTCGGCGTCTTCGGCGCCATCAACCTGGTGAAGTAATTACCGGAAAAGTTCTTTCAGGACGCGGAGGGAGCGGGCTTCGATGCGCGTTTCGGCGTGGTAGCTGAGGTAGCGGAGGAGCTTCTCGGCGATGTCGCTGCGCGTCTCGCCGCTCAACGGGACGAGCAGGCAGGCGCCGAAGTCCGACTGGACGAGGGCGCGGATCTCGGCGAGGTGCTCGCCCGCGAAGGGCATCAGGTCTTCGAGCGAAGGCGAGAAGCCGAGGGCGGCGGCGAGCTCCAGCAGGAAGCGGAGGTGGTAGTTGGCGTAGTCGCCCTGCAGTGCGTCCAGGGTCAGGATCGCGCGCTCGCACCACTCGAACAGGCCTTCTTCCCGCGCGCTTTCGTGGATGGTCCGGTAGAGGACTTCGCTCATGAAGAGCGTCATCGCGTTCTTGCCGGCGCTGGTGCGAAGTCCGGTCAGCGGATGCCGCGCAGACAGCGCGTGGACGCGCCAGAGGTCGGATTTTGGATTCTCCGTCACCTCCGCGTCCAGGATGTTGAGGGGCTGGAAGAGCGCCATCCCGCCGCCCTTGGGGACGGACGCGATGAAACTGCGGCGCCCCCAGTCGGGACTGAGGGCGTGCAGGACCAGGGAGCGCTCCCCGACCTTGGTGGTATTCAGGATGATGAGCCGGGTGTGGTGGACCATCAGTACTGCTTGATCAGCGGACTGGCCATGGCCTGGCGGAGCGCATCGTCATAGCGGATGCGGATCTTGACGCCGGCTTCCTGGAAGTAGTAGCGGACGACGATCTCCTCCTCGATGAAGGGGATGATCTCGTCTTTCTTGAGACGCAGGAAGTCTTCCTTCTCCATGTTGAGGGACTTCTCGAGCGCGTCGAGCTCCGCCTTCATCGCCTCGTCCAGGCCGTCGCGCTTCAGCTCTTCCTTGGCGCGGTCGAAATAGGTCTTGGCGGACGAACGGTAGTCGAACTCCCGCTCCTTGGCGAAGTTGATGAAATCCTCGTAATCGTCCGCGCTGAGGTGGAACTCCTCGACGGGCGGGATGGAGGCGTGGCGGCGCACGTATTCGAGCGCATACTGCTCGAGGATGCCGTAGGTGACCAGCGAATAGGTCAGGCGGCTGTATTCGCGGAACTTCAGCTCGACGTCAGGCGTGATGCCGCCGCCGTCGCGCACGGTGCGGCCGTGGGCGGTCTTGAACTCGTGGGTCAGCGAATCGGGGATGCTCGCCACGCTGCCGTCTTCGCGGCGCTGGGCGTAGTCGATCGCCTGCACGCAGCGGCCGGAGGGCGTGTAGTACTTGGCCGTCGTGACCTTGAGCTCGCCGCCGTAGGGCAGGGAGCGGATGCTCTGCACGAGGCCCTTGCCGAAGGTGCGCTCGCCCATGATGGTTGCGCGGTCCATGTCCTGCAGGGCGCCCGCCACGATCTCGGAGGCGGAGGCGGAGCCGGAATCGACGAGCACGATCACCGGGAGCTTGACGTCGACCGGGTCCTTGGTGGTGCGGAGGACGTAGCTGGCGCGCGCCTCGCGGCCCTGGGCGGACACGACCAGGGAGCCCTTCGGCACGAATGCGGACACGATCTCGGCGGCTTCGTTCATCAGGCCGCCGCCGTTGCCGCGCAGGTCGAGGATGAGGGTCTGCATGCCCTGCTTCTTGAGCTCGGCCACCTTCTGGCGGAACTCGTTGCCGACGCCGTCGGTGAAGCCGTTCTGGGAGATGTAGCCGAACTTGTCGTCCAGCATGCCGGCGTACTCGATGTCGCCGATCTTGATCATCTCGCGGGTGACCACGACGTCCACCATCTCGCCGGTGGCGAGTTTCTTGACCTGGAAGGTCACCTGCGTGCCCGGCTCGCCGCGCATCTTCTCGCTGCTCTGCTGCGAGGTCAGGCCGGCGGTCGGCTCGCCGTCGATGGCGTAGATCTCATCGCCGCACACCAGGCCGTTCTTGGCGGCCGGGGAGTTGGCGTAGGGTTCGTTGATGATGACCGGGCCCTGCACGTCGGGCTTGTAGATCACGGCGCCGATGCCGCCGTAGGTCTTGTGGATCATCATCTGGAGGTTTTCGTTCTCTTCCTCGGGGATGAAGACCGTGTAGGGATCCAGGTCGGCGAGCATGGCGTCGATGCCGCGCCGCTCGATGCGGTCGACGGGCAGCGAGTCCACGTAGGAGCGGTTGAGCTCCTGGAGGATGGCGGTCTGGATCTCGGTCCACTTGCCGAGCTTGAATCGGGGCGTCTGGGCGACCGAGGAGAGCGTGACGCCGAGCATGCCTATGAGAAGGAGGGTGCGTTTCATTTTTCGTTTTGTTTTAAGCCGTGGCGTAAAGCAGCAGGCCCACGCCTGCTATCATCAGGACCATCACCAGCGCCTTGTCCCGGACATGGCCTTCCCTGAGGATCAGCGCGCCGCCCAGGAACGTGACGATGACCGAGCAGCGGCGGATGATCGAGATCACGGAAAGCATGGCGTCCGGATCCTTCATCGCGAAGAAGTATGCGGCGTCGGCCGCAGTGATCAGCACGGCGATGATCAGGATGCGCCAGTCCCAGGCGAGGGGTTGGAAGCTGTCCTTGTCCGTCAGATACTGGAACAGCAAAATCAGGGCCAGCAGGGCGGTGATATAGAGATTGGTCCAGCCCTGGAGCGCCAGGGGCTCGAATCCCTTGATGATATACTTGTCGTAGAGGGCGCTCGCCGCGCCGGAAAGCACGGAAATGATCATGCAGAGCATGCCCCGGGCGGAGCCCGCCTTGTCCGTCCCGTTCTGCTTGGAGCGCGCGCTCAGGAAGAGGGCGGCCATCACGATGGCCACGCCCAGCCACTGCAGGGGGCTGAGGCGCTCGCCGAAGAGGATGATGGAGAAGATGACCACGAACATCGGCCGGGAGGCCTTGATGGTGCTGACGGTCGTCAGCGGGAGGTGTTTCATAGCGATCAGGCCGGAGACCCAGGAGATCGAGACCAGCACGGCCTTCAGCAGGACGATGAGGTGCTCCTGCAGGGTGATTGCCGTGAGGAAAGGGGTCAGGAAAAGGGTGGTGAGGCCGCAAGAGCCGACCAGGATCCAGTACACCCCGTTTTGCTTGAGGGCCTGCTTCTTGAAGACATCATAGATGCCGAGGAGCAGCGCAGAACAGACGGTAAGCCAAAGCCACATAGAACGGTTGAGATTTTGACAAAGTTAACCATAAATTTTGTATTTTTGTCTTCCTTCTCATGAAAGCGAGCAAGATCCAAATCCGCGGCGCACGCGCCCACAACCTGAAGAATGTCGACGTGGACCTCCCGCGCCGTAAGTTCATCGTTATCACGGGCATCAGCGGCAGCGGCAAGTCCTCGCTGGCTTTCGACACCCTCTACGCGGAGGGCCAGCGGCGCTATATGAACACCCTTTCTCCTTATGCCAAGCATTTCATGGGCATCCTGGAGAAGCCGGAGGTGGAGAGCATCGACGGGCTCAGCCCGATCATCGCCATCGAGCAGAAGACCACGGGCAGCAACCCCCGCTCCACGGTCGGCACGATCACGGAGATCTCCGACTTCCTGCGCCTGCTGTATGCGCGCGCATCGACCGCCTATTCGCCCGTCACGGGCCGGGAGATGGTGCGCTACACCGACGCGCAGATCGTGGACCTGATCCTGAAGGAGTTCGACGGCCGCAAGTGCCTGCTGCTCGCCCCGCTCGTGCGTGGCCGCAAGGGCCACTACCGCGAGCTGTTCGAGTCGCTCCGCAAGAAGGGCTACCTGCAGGTGCGCATCGACGGCGAGGTGCTCAGCCTCAACGAAGTGGAGGCGGTGGACCGCTACAAGGCGCATTTCATCGAGCTGGTCGTGGACAAGCTCAAGCCGGGAGAGGGCGACGAGTCGCGCATCCGCGCATCCGTGTCGTCCGCGCTCGGGCTGGGCAAGGGCTCGCTCGCGGTGCTCGACCACGAAACGGGCGCGCTGCACCATTATTCCAAGCACCTGGTGGACCCGGAGAACGGCATCTCCCTCCAGGAGCCGGCCCCGCACACCTTCTCCTTCAATTCGCCGGAAGGCTACTGCCCGCACTGCAAGGGCCTCGGCACGGTCCCGGACGTGAGCATGGACACGATCATTCCGGATCCGCGCAAGTCCATCGCCGACGGCGGCATCGCCCCGCTGGGCCGCATCCGCGACGGGCGCAAGTTCGAACTGGTCCGCGCCATGGCGCGCAAGCATAATTTCTCCCTCTACGAACCCATCGCCGCGTTGCCCGACGAGGCCGTGACGCTGCTGGTCTACGGTTCCGACGAGTTCTACCGCGTCGGCGACGGCGCGCAGACGGAGATGGTCAACTGGGAGGGCGTCACGGGCGACGTCGAGGACAAGGTCGTCTGCCCTGTCTGCCACGGCACGCGCCTCGGCCCGCATATCCGCTGCTTCCGCATCGACGGCAAGGACATCGCGGAGGTGAGCGCGATGGAGATCAGCGAACTGTCCGCCTGGCTGCGCTCCCTGCCCGCCAAGCTGGACAAGCGGGCGGGCACCATCGCGCGCGACATCCTCAAGGAACTCACCGACCGCGTCCAGTTCCTGCTGGACGTGGGTCTGGACTACCTCAGCCTCGACCGCCCGACGGCTTCGCTCTCCGGCGGCGAGGGCCAGCGCATCCGCCTGGCCACGCAGATCGGCTCCAAGCTGGTCAACGTCATCTACATCCTGGACGAGCCGAGCATCGGCCTGCACCAGCGCGACAACCGCAAGCTGCTCGCTTCGCTGAAGAAGCTGCGCGACGAGGGAAATACCGTCATCGTCGTGGAGCACGACGAAGAGACGATGCGCGCGGCCGACTGGATCGTGGACGTGGGCCCGGGGGCCGGCGAGCACGGCGGCCGCATCTGCTACAGCGGCCCGGCCCGCGAGGTCGTCAACCCGATCGCGGTCCCGCCCGGCCGCCGGCATGGCAACGGCCTGACCCTGACCCTGCGCGGCGCGCGCGGAAACAACCTCAAAGACGTGACGGTGGACTTCCCGCTCGGGATGCTGGTCGGCATCAGCGGCGTGAGCGGCTCGGGCAAGTCCACGCTCATCAACGAGACCCTGATGCCCATCCTCAAGGGCAAGTTCTACCACTTCAAGGAGAAGCCGCTGCCCTATGAAGGCATCGAGGGACTCGAGAATATCGACAAGGTCATCGAGATCGACCAGAGCCCGATCGGCCGCACGCCGCGGTCCAATCCGGCCACCTTCACCGGCGTGTTCAACGACATCCGCGCCCTGTTCGAGGAGACGCCCGACGCCAAGGTCCGCGGCTTCAAGGCGGGCCGCTTCTCGTTCAACGTCCCCGGCGGCCGCTGCGAAGAGTGCAAGGGCGCCGGCATCAAGGTGATCGAGATGAACTTCCTCCCGTCGGTCAATGTCTGCTGCGACGCCTGCGGCGGCAAGCGCTACAAGGAGGACACCCTCGCGGTGAAATACCGCGGCAAGAGCATCAGCGACGTGCTGGAGATGCCCATCTCCGAGGCCTACGGGTTCTTCCAGGCCCATCCCAAGATCGCTCCGAAGCTCAAGGCGCTCGTGGACGTGGGCCTGGGCTACGTCCACCTCGGCCAGTCCGCCGTGACCCTGTCCGGCGGCGAGAGCCAGCGGATGAAGCTGGCCGCCGAGCTGGCCCGCAAGGCCACCGGCAGCACGCTCTATATGCTTGACGAGCCCACCACGGGCCTGCATTTCGAAGACATCAAGGTGCTGATGGGCGTGTTGCAGCGCCTGGTGGACCAGGGCAACACGGTCATCGTGATCGAACACAACCTCGACGTACTGAAGTCCGTCGACTATTTGATAGATATGGGTCCTGACGGCGGCGCCGCCGGCGGCAGGATCGTTGCAACGGGAACGCCCGAGCAGGTCGCCGCCGATCCGGCTTCTGTGACCGGGCCCTTTTTAAGAGACCTTTTATGACGAAGATTGAAGCCGCAAGAACGGAGTATCAGGACTGGTGCCGCGCCGTCGGCGTGGACACCCTGGAGAAAGTCAACGAAACCCTCGAGGCCGGCAAGGCCATCGAACTGATCAACTTGTGCGAAGCCCGCCAGGAGCGCAAGTATGCGCAGGCGGCGGACCAGATCTACTGGAAGCGCAACCGCTGCCGCATCGTGATGATGTCGGGGCCGTCGTCGAGCGGCAAGACGAGCTCCTCGCTGCGCATCGCGCAGCAGGCGCGCGTGCTCGGCCTCAAGCCCAAGGTGATCGAGCTGGACAACTATTTCGTGGACCGCGAGCACACGCCGATTGACGAGAACGGCGAGCGCGACTACGAAGCGCTGGCCGCGATGGACGTCGCGTTCCTGAACCAGCAGCTCAACGACCTGCTGGCGGGCAAGGAGGTGGAGCTCCCGAAGTTTGACTTCAAGGAGGGACACCGCGTCTTCACCGGCAAGACCCTGCGCCTGGAGGACGGCGACATCCTCTTCATGGAGGGCATCCACGCCCTCAATCCGGACCTGACGCCGGACATCCCGCGCGACCGCATCTTCAACATCTACATCTCCGCCCTGTCCGCCCTGCCGGGCGGCGAGAAGGACCACGGCTCCACCACGGACAAGCGCCTGCTGCGCCGCATCGTGCGCGACAACCGCACCCGCGGCATCTCCCCGGAGGACAACATCCTCCGCTGGCCGTCCGTGCGCCGCGGCGAGATCCGCAACATCTTCCCTTACGAGGAGAACGCCAACATCGTGTTCAACTCCTCCACGCTCTATGACATTCCGCTGCTGAAATACTACGCGGAGCCGCTCCTGTGTGGCATCAGCGAGTCCTCGCCGGCCTACGCCAAGGCGCAGTCGCTGCTGCACTTCCTGGAGATCGTCCGTGCGCTCAAGCCCTCCGAGATCGCGGCCATCCCGCCGACCTCGATCATGCGCGAGTTCATCGGCGGCCAGACGCTGTAAAACAAAGATCCCCGGCCTCTCGGTCGGGGATCTTTGTTTCTATTTGACTTCCGTCCATTGTCCGGGGACGAGGGCGGAGATCTTGTCGTCGTACATCGCCTCGCAGCTCACGGCCGGGAGGTAGAAGCGTCCCGGGTAGGTGGCGGTGAGGCCGGTGGTGATGGTCACGCTCTGGCCGGCGCCCAGGTCGAAGAAGCTGTAGACGCGGTCGTCGCGGAAATCCTGGTAGGTCACGCCGGCAGGATAGCTGAAGTTCTCCTTGCCCACGCGGTCGTTCTGGATCTCCCAGCCGGACGGGAACTTCTGCGCCAGCGCGAGGTCGCGGACGGCGCCGGAGCCCGTGTTGGTCACGGTCACGACGGCCTTGAAGTTGCGGCCGCGGGAGAGCGTGTCCACGCGGACGGGCTGGCCGTCGGTGCCGATGTAGCTGATCTTCAGCGTCAGGCCGTCGGCCTTGGCCTTCTCGCTGCCGCTCTTCGGCGTGCCGGTCACGGCCACCACGGCGTGGATCGTGCCGCTGCCCGTGTTGGAGACGTTCAGCTGGGTCTTGCCGGTGGCGTCCTTGCCGATGGCGACCTCCTGGCGGACGAGGGCCTTGGACGTGTTCATCTTGTAGTTCTTCTCCGGTCCCTTGACGGTGGCGTTCACGCCGCCGCCGGCGATCGTACGGGCGTAGTCGCTGATGGCGTAGAGCGACCAGGCGGTGGCCTGCGTGCTCATGTAGTGCTGGCTGTCATTGAGGCGGGCGGCCACCTTCTCGGCGAGCTCGAAGGCGGCTTCCTTCTGGCCGGTCAGGATGGACGTGCGCAGGGCGATGGCCATGTTGCGGTCCTCGCTGCCGTACCAGCCGTAGTAGCCGGAAGCGCTGGCCTCGAGGTAAGGCAGGCCGTTGGTCAGGCTGGTGGCCACCTGCTTCTTGCCGTCGCTGGCGAAGGCGCCGGCGAGCATCCACACGGCGCTGCGCGGCATCTTCCTGACATTCTCGCGGAGCAGGTTCATCGCGCTGCGCTGCGGCTTGCCGGCCGCCGCGAGGGCGTAGAGACCATAGGCGCGCACGAAGTCGTCTTCCTTCTTGTTGCTGACCACGCTGTTGGTCAGGTAGCGGACCAGGCCGGCCTTGAGGTCGGCGGGCACGGCGTAGCCCTGGTTCTCCGCTTCCTGCAGGAAGTGGAGGGCGTAGGCGGAGCCGAACGACGACGAGGCCGTGCTGCCGGGCCAGTAGCTCAGCGAGCCGTCCGGACGGCGGAAGCTGTGCAGGCGGTTGATGGCGGCGGTGACGTTGCGGGCGCTGCGCGCCACGGTGTTGTCGTCACACTCCATCACCTGGCTCAGGTAGAGCTGCGGGAAGGCGGCGGAAGTCGTCTGCTCGACGCAGCCGTAGGGGTATTCGATCAGGTAGTTGATGCGTCTGCCGAGGTCGATCGCCGGGATGGAGGAAAGCTCCACGCTGACGGAGTTCGTGCCCGGCAGGCCGAAGAGCTCGGCCGTGGCGTCCTTGGACTTGCCCGCTTCGAGCAGGAAGGACTGCACGCGGGTGACGGCCGGGTTGGGGTTGAGGACGTCGATCTCCACGCGGCTGACGGACTTGTCGGAGCCGGCCTGCGCCGTGACGGTCACGTGCGCAATGCCGGTCCGGTCGCCGACCTGGACCTCGAAGTACTCGACCTGCTGGCCGGCCTTGCTGATGCTGGTCTCCAGGGAGGAAGGACCCTTGACGGTGAGCAGGTCGTCGGTCTTGATGTCGAGCTTGACCTTGCCGACGCCGTCCTTGAGCGCAATCACCGTGGACGGGATGCGGATGGTCTCACCGACGCTGAGGGTGCGCGGGAGCGTGGCCTGGACCATCACGGGCTGGGTCACGCTGACGTTCTTGGCGGCGCTGCCCTGGGCCTTGCCGTCGGTGGCGATGACCATCGCGCGCAGCGAGCCGATGTACTGCGGCACGTTGACGGTGTGCGTGGCGGTCTTGCCGGCCTTGAGGTCGAAGGGACCGAGGTAGGCGACCACCGGCTTGAAGCGGTCGGCGCCCTGGCGCTTGAGCGCGCCGCTGGCCTCGTCGTCACCACCGATCGCGAACAGCTGCTCGATGTGGCCGCCGTAGGCGCCGATGACGGAATCGTATTCATCCCAGGTGCGCACGCGCAGGGCCTCCTTGGCGTAGAAGGCGGCCCAGGCGTCCGGGGTCTTGAAGCTGGTCAGGGAGAGAAGTCCCTCGTCCACGAGGGCGACGATGTAGCTCATCGCGCGGCCCTTCTCCTCCTTGACCCTGAAGCTGAGGGTGGACTCCGGCTTGGTCTCGGCCGGGATGTCGATCACCGGGCTGAGGTGCGAGGCGGGATCCTCCACGCTGATGTTCTTGATACCGTAGAGGCGGATCGGGGCGTCGTTGTGGACGTTGCCGTGCGGCTGGATCAGCGCGATGTTGGCGTAGGCGTTCGGCGTCATCTCCGCGGTCACGGGGATACGGATCTCCGTGCTGCCGGCGAAGCACTGGATGCGGCGGGTGCCCAGGATGCGGCCGCCCTTCTCGATGGAGACGAGGGCGGTGGCGCCTTCGGCGGACGGGATCGTGATGCGGGCCGTCTCGCCGACGGTATATTTCTCCTTGTCGATCAGCATGTTGAGCTGCGTGGAGCCTTCGGAGGCGTCGGTGGCGTTGGCCTGGTTGACCTCGCAGAGCATGGAGGTGGCGTGGCCGCCGCGCGTGTCGGTGACGCGGATGTAGTAGAGGCCGTAGGGGGCGTCGGCCCAGTCGTAGATGAACGAGCCCTTGCCGTCGCGGGTGGAGATGGTCTTCTCGTAGAGGAGTTCCTTGCTCCGGCCGGACATGTAGCCGGCGATCTCGCCGGAGGCGTTCCACCACCAGCTCCAGTCGACGTGGAAGACCTCCACGTGCAGGCCGGTGGTCGTGGTGGCCTTGCCGTCGGCGTTGACCGTGGCGACGTCGAACTTCTGGTCGGTGCCGGCCTTGATGCAGGCGTCACCCCACTGGTCTTTCTTCAGCTCGGTCTTGATGCCGACGTAGTTGTTGAACGGGGACAGCCTGACGGAGCCGTAGCTGGTGCTGAACTCGCCGCTGGGCTCGAAGGCGCGGAAGGTGTAGCCCGCGTTGAGCATGCCCGGCGTGGTGGCCTTGTTGATGTCCATCTGGGTGCCGATGCCGGCTTCGCCGTTGTCGCCCGTCTTGAAATCCTTATAGTAAAGGGTCTGGGCCTCGAAGGAGCGGGCGTCGTCCTGGAAATCGTAGTCCTCCCAGCCCTTGAAGCGGGTGGCGGCGGAAGTGATCTCCACCTCGCCGTTGACCTTGAGGTCGCTGCCCGGGGCGCCGTAGAGCCAGGCCACGGACAGGTCGAAGCGGCTTTTGTCGCTCTCGTAGGAGGTGATGTAGTCCGGGAAGTGCATCTGGATGTCCAGCTTGTTGGGCTTGATGGCCTCGACGCGGAGCGTCTTGCTGACCGTCTGTCCGCCGAGGTTCACGTCCACGCGCCAGCGGCCCGAGGGGGCGTCCTGCGCCGTCGTGAACGGGAAATGGTAGATGTTCGAGGCGGAGCTGCGCTCGGAGAGCGTCTGCACGAGCTGGCCGTCGGGGTTGCGCAGCTGCGCGGTGACCGGGTGGCCGGCCGGCAGCGGGGCGCCGTCGAAGAGCGTGACCACGCTGACGTGCAGCGTGTCGCCCGGACGCCAGACGCCGCGCTCGCCGAAGATGTAGGCCTTGATGCCGCCTTCGTGCGTGGTGCCGCTGACGTCGAAGTTGCTGGTGGAGAGGGCCTTCTCGTTCTTGAGGTCGAGATAGGCGTACTGGTCGCCGCTGGTGGCGACCACGAAGCGGGCTTCCGTCTGGGCCGGGAACGAGACCTGGCCCTCGCCGTCGGACTGGCCCTTGGCCAGCTCCTGCTGGGCGAAGCTGTAGAGCTTGACGCGGGCGCCGGAGACCGGCTTGCCCTTGAGGATGTCATAGACGAAGACTTCCGTCTCCTTGTCGCCGCGCTTGGCGATCAGGGCGAGGTTGCTGGCCAGCAGGTCCACGCTGCGCTCCTCGTAGGTCTCGTAGTTGCCGAACGAGCTGTCGCTGTCCCAGAAATCCTCTTCCACGAGGGGCTCGCGGCCGCGGATCTCGATGTGGTAGATGGCGCCGGGCTCGGGCTTGACGAGTTCGTTCAGGCTCAGACCATAGGTCTTCCACTCGCGGATGTGGTCGGCGTCCTTGTCTCCGAGCACCAGGGTGGTGTCGGCGATGACGTCGGCGACTTTGTACAGTTCATAGCGGGTCTCGTAGCTGTCCAGCTGGAGGAACTGCAGGATGTTGTTGCTGAACACTTTCTTGACACGGACCTGCGCCTTGGCGTACGAGACGGAGCCAAACAGCAGGTCGAGGCTGCCGGAAGACGGCAGGATGGAGCCTTTGCTGATGAAGCGGATGGTCGGCACTTCGGTGTCGATATCCTCGGCAGAGGCCGGGGCTTTCTCTGAAGGAAGGGCCATCTGGGTCTCGCCGCGGACGGCGGAAACGGCAGGGCCTGCGCTTTTCTTGCTGCCGCTGCCCTGGCAGCCGGCAATCAGGCTGACCGTCACGGCCAGCGTGAGAATGAAGCGAATCTTTTTCATTGAAAAAAGTGTTATTTTTGTGTCTGTGAAGGACAAAGTTAGAAAATATCTTTTGATTTCGATTCCGTTTGCTCTGATAGTTTGGTATCTGTTCTGTCTGCCAGGCAAGCTCTTCAGAGTCCCTTTGTCCGCAACGGTCGTCGCTGAGGACGGTACCCTGCTGGGTGCCCGGATCTCCTCCGGCGGTCAGTGGTACTTCCCGCCTTCGGACCATGTTCCCGATAAATTCGCCCGCTGCATCGTCGTCTGCGAGGACAAGCGTTTCTGGTGGCATCTCGGCATCGACTACCTGTCCGCCGGACGCGCCCTGGTGCAGAACGTCACGCGCGGCGAGGTGGTCAGCGGCGCCAGCACGCTCACGATGCAGGTGATCCGCCTGAGCCGGCCCGGCGCGCCGCGCACCCTCCCCGAGAAGCTCTACGAGATGGTGCTCGCCACGCGCCTGGAGATGCGCTGTACCAAGCGCAAGATCCTGCTCCTGTATGCCTCCAACGCCCCTTTCGGGGGCAACGTCGTCGGCCTGGAAGCGGCCGCCTGGCGCTATTTCGGGCGCAGCGCGGACGACCTTTCCTGGGGCGAGAGCGCGATGCTCGCCGTGCTCCCCAACGCCCCGGGCCTGATCCATCCCGGCCGGGGCCGGGAGCGCCTGCTCGCCAAGCGCAACGCGCTGCTGGACAAGCTGCGGGCGAAGGGCTACATCGACGAGACGGAATGCCTCCTGGCCAAGGACGAGCCCCTGCCGGAGAAGCCGCTCCCGATGCCCGACGAGGCCTACCACCTGCTGGAGCGCTGCCGGCGCGAGGCGGGCGACGGCCCCAGCGCCACGACGCTGGACGCGTCGCTCCAGACGGCCGTAGGCGCCATCGTGAAGCGCCATTTTGACAACTATCATACCAATCTGGTGGACAACATGGGCGTGCTGGTCGTGGACGTCCACACCGGCAAGGTCCGCGCCTACTGGGGCAACACGCGCGGTTGCGCGCCCCGGCTGCGCGGCGCCGACGTGGACATGATCCCCGCCGCGCGCTCCAGCGGCAGCACCCTCAAGCCGCTGCTCTATGCCGCGATGCTGGATGCGGGCGAGATCCTGCCCACTTCGCTGGTCAAGGATACGCCCTACAACTACAACAATTTCTCCCCGCACAACTACGGCCGCACCTTCGACGGGGCCGTGCCCGCGCACGAGGTGATCGAGCGCTCGCTCAACGTCCCCTCCGTGCGGATGTTGGAGCAGTACGGCGCTGAGCGCTTCCTCGGCGTCCTGCAGGCGATGGGCTTCGACACCATCGACAAGGACGCCGAGCACTACGGCCTCTCGCTCATCCTGGGCGGCGCGGAGATCTCCCTGGAGACGCTCGCCCGCGCCTATTACTACCTGGCCGCGGAGCTCGCCGGGGATCCTGTCTATAAGGACCTTGCCTATCTCGCGGACGCGGACCGCGAACGCCTGCCCGCCCGCCGCATCCCGATCAGCCGCGCGGCGGCGTTCCTGACCTTCGACGCCCTGTCCAACGCCAACCGGCCGGAGGAGGAGGCGTCCTGGATGGATTTCGCCACGGGGCGGAAAATCGCCTGGAAGACCGGCACGAGCTGGGGCAACCGCGACGCGTGGAGCGTGGGCGTGAACCGCGACTGGGTGGTCGCGGTGTGGGTGGGCAACAGCGACGGCGAGGGCCGCGCCGGCGTGACGGGCGTCTCTTACGCCTCGCCCGTGATGTTCGACGTGTTCTCGTCACTGCCGGGCGCCGCCTGGTTCGCGCGCCCCACCGACGGGATGACGCAGGTCGAGGTCTGCCACCAGAGCGGCTTCCCCGCGAGCGACCTCTGCCCGCAGCGCGACACCGTCTGGGTGCCCGACGTGGAGGAGCAGCCCGGGATGTGCCGCTACCACCGCCTGGTCCACCTGGACGCCGAGGGGCGCTACCAGGTCAACACCAGCTGCTGCCCGCCGGAGCAGATGCGCGCCGAGGTGCGATTCGTGCTCCCGCCCGCGCAGGAGTGGTATTATATGAGGAAACACCTGGACTACCGGCCGCTGCCGCCGAAGCATCCGCTCTTCGACGCGGCCACGTCCGGCCAGAATCCCATCGAGATCATCTATCCCCAGCCCGACATCACGCTCGTCCTGACGCGCGGGCTGTCCGGCGCGCAGAACGGCGCGGTGTTCCGCGCCGCGCACGCCGACCCCGCCGCGACGCTCTACTGGCACATCGACGACGAGTTCGTGGGGGAGACCACGGGCGAGCACGAGCTGCGGGTCGATCCGGCGCCGGGTACGCACCGGCTCACCCTGATCGACGAGCAGGGCGCGCGGCGCGCCATCCTGTTCACCGTCAAGTAATTTTTATTATCTTTGCGCGCTTTTTCAATCAAGCGCTATGCAAGGATTCTGGACTATTCTGATGCTGGTCTGCTCGAACATCTTCATGACGTTCGCGTGGTACGGCCACCTCAAGCTCCAGGAGATGAAGATCTCGACCGGCTGGCCGCTCATCCTCATCATCCTGTTTTCCTGGGGGATCGCTTTCTTCGAGTATTGCCTGACCGTCCCGGCCAACCGGATCGGTTTCGTGGGCAACGGCGGCCCCTACAACCTGATGCAGCTGAAGGTCATCCAGGAGGTCATCTCCCTGACCGTCTTCACGATCATCGTGCATTTCCTCTTCCAGGGCCAGTCCCTGCAGTGGAACCACCTGGCCGCGTTCGTCTGCCTGATCCTCGCGGTCTTCTTCGTTTTCCTGAAATAAGCTACCCCCGGCTGATGACGACGGGCTCCAGGTCGGGGTCCGGCTCCTCTTCGGGCTCGTTGAAGGGCTCGAGGAAGGGGTTGCCCGTGCGCTCCTGGCCGATGGTGGAGGTGGGCCCGTGGCCGGGCAGGATGCGGACCTCCGGGTCGAGCAGGATCACGCGCTCCATGATGGAGCGGATCAGGTCGTCATACTCCCCGCCGGGGAAATCCGTGCGGCCGATGGAGCCGGCAAACAGCGTGTCGCCGGTGAACAGGATGTCCGCCTCGCGGACGAAGTAACAGACACCGCCGGGCGTGTGGCCGGGCGTGGCGATGACCTCGAAACGGATGCCCGCGGCCTCGAGGACCTGCCCGTCCCGGACGGGCGTCCGGAGAAAGTCCGTCGCGGCGGGGGAGAGCCCCAGTCCGGCGGCCATCTCCGCGCCGTATCCGAACACCGCTTCGTCGGCGGGATGCATATAGACCGGGATGCCGCCGAAGCGGTCCTGCAGGGCCTTGACGCCGAAGATGTGGTCGAAATGGCCGTGCGTGAGCAGGATGGCGGCGGGCGTCAGCTTCTCCTGCGCGAGCAGGTCCTCCAGCGCCCGCAGCTCGCCGGGCCCGTAGCAGCCGGGATCCACGATCACGCAGGCCCCGCCCTGCCCCCAGACCACGTACGTGCGCTCCTGGAGGAGGTTGAAGGTGAAGGTGCGGATATTGAGCATTCGTTTGCGTTTAAAGATTGGCAAATTTACAAAACTTGTGTTAATTTTGTGTGATAGCACACAAACGGAATGCACATCGGAATCGCAGGCAATATCGGCAGCGGGAAGACCACCCTCACGCGCAAACTGGCTGAACATTACGGCTGGATCCCCAAGTACGAGTCCGTGACCTTCAACCCCTATCTGGAAGACTACTACAAGGATATCTCCCGCTGGTCCTACAACCTGGAGACCTATTTCCTGGCGCAGCGTTTCCAGGACCTGCTGGACATCTCCAAGTCGTCGGAGGTCATCATCCAGGACCGCACCATCCTCGAGGGCGTGGAGATCTTCGTGGCCAACAACCACGACATGGGCAACCTGTCCGACCGGGACTACGACACCTACATGCAGCTGTTCCGCCTGATGATGTCGCTGGTCAATCCGCCCGACCTGCTGATCTACCTGCGCTGCAGCGTCCCGCACCTCGTGGGCCAGATCCAGAAGCGCGGCCGCGAGTACGAGCAGTCGATGAGCCTGGACTATCTGGGCGGCCTGAACGAGCGTTACGAGGAGTGGATCGGACGTTACAAGGGGCGTCTGCTGGTCATCGACGCCGACCGGCTGGACTTCGAGGGGAGCCCGGAGGATTTCTCTTACATAACGGACAAGATTGACGCCGAACTCTACGGGCTTTTTAAATAATCTTTATAAATTTGTGAGATTTTAAAGAAGATAGATATGCACATAGCGATTGCAGGAAATATCGGCAGCGGCAAGACCACGCTCACCAAGATGCTGGCCGCGCACTACGGGTGGATCCCGAAGTTCGAATCTGTGGATTTCAACCCCTATCTGTCTGATTTCTATGAAGATATGGAGCGCTGGTCGTTCAATCTCCAGATCTATTTCCTCAACAAGCGTTTCAAGGACGTGGTGGAGATCGCCAAGACCGACGACGTGATCATCCAGGACCGCACCATCTACGAAGACGCCCGCATCTTCGCGCCCAACCTCCACGACATGGGGCTGATGAGCACCCGCGACTTCGAGAACTACACCGACCTCTTCGACCTGATGATGTCGCTGGTCGGCAACCCGGACCTGCTGATCTATCTCCGCTCGAGCATCCCCAACCTCATCTCCCAGATCCAGAAGCGCGGCCGCGAATACGAGAAGAGCATCCGCATCGACTACCTGACCGGTCTCAACGAGAAATATGAAAACTGGATCAAGGACTACGACGGCAACCTCCTCATCATCGACGCCGACCACATCAAGTTCGGCAACAGGCCCGAGGACTTCGAGAAGGTGACCGACATGATCGACGCCCAGCTCTACGGGCTCTTCGCGCCCAAGGAGGTCCAGTACGGCGAATGACACTGAAATCTAAAACCACACAATAATCAAAATGGAAAAGAAAAAAATAAACATTGTAGCGGTCGTGACGATGTGTTTCATCTTCGCGATGATCTCTTTTGTCACCAACATGGCCGCACCGTTCGGCAACATCTGGCAGGTCAAATACGAGTGGGCCGGCATGATGGGCAACATGATGAACTTCCTGGCTTATCTGTTCATGGGTATTCCCGCCGGCAAGATGCTGGTGAAGGTCGGATACAAGAAGACCACCCTGATCGCGCTCGCCGTCGGTTTCATCGGCGTCCTCGTCCAGTGGCTCTCCAGCAAGGTGGCGCCTGAGTCCATGATCGGCGGCATCGGCGTCAACATCATCGTTTACCTGCTCGGCGCGTTCATCTGCGGCTTCTGCGTCTGCATGCTCAACACCGTCGTCAATCCGATGCTCAACATCCTCGGCGGCGGCGGCAACCGCGGCAACCAGCTCATCCAGATCGGCGGCACGCTCAACTCCCTGACCGGTACGGCCACGCCGTTCCTCGTCGGCGTGCTGATCGGCACCGTCACCGACAAGACCGCGATGTCCGACGTGGCTCCGCTTCTCTTCATCGCGATGGGCGTGTTCGCCCTGGCGTTCGTCATCATCTCCTTCGTCAAGGTTCCCGAACCGGCCCAGGAGCGCAAGGCTGTCAAGTATGAGCACAGCCCGTGGAAGTTCCGCCACTGCGTGCTCGGCATCATCGCCATCTTCTTCTATGTCGGCATCGAGATCGGCATTCCTTCCCAGCTGAACTTCTTCCTGGCTGATCCGGACGGCAAGGGCGCCTTCGCCGCCGGCACGGCCGGTGCCGCCGCCATCGGTGGCGCCGTCGCTGCGATGTACTGGCTGCTGATGATGGTCGGCCGTGCTTTCAGCTCCGCGATCAGCGGCAAGGTCAGCACCCGTGCCCAGATGATCTTCGTGTCTTCCGTGGCCATCATCCTCATCGTCCTCGGCATCGTGCTTCCGAAGGACATCCTGGTCTCCATGCCGGGCTACATCGCCGGCAAGGGCTTCACGATGAACCAGGTCCCCGTTACGGCACTCCTCTTCGTCCTCTGCGGTCTGTGCACGTCCCTGATGTGGGGCGGCATCTTCAACCTCTCCGTCGAGGGGCTCGGCAAATACACCGAGCAGGCTTCCGGCCTGTTCATGATGATGGTGGTCGGCGGCGGCATCATGCCGTTGCTCCAGGACCTCATCGCCAAGAACGTCAGCTACATGACCTCCTACTGGCTGGTCGTCGCGATGCTCGCGTACCTCCTCTTCTATGCCGTCTGGGGCTGCAAGAACGTCAACAAAGATATCCCTGTCGAATAATCAAACACCCATATAGATTATGCCTAAGCAGTATGTAGTCGGTATCGACATCGGAGGCCAGACCTCCAAGCTCGGCGTCGTGGACGCCCGCGGCGATGTCCTTTCCCAGACCGTGATCCGCACGGACACCTTCGGCCGCGATGCGGACGCCTATATCGCCGCGCTCGCCGAGGCCGTCAAGGCCTGCGTCGCGCAGGCGGACATGACCATGGAGGACATCCGCGGCATCGGTGTGGGTGCGCCCAACGGCAATTATTATACGGGTGAGGTGGCTTTCGCCCCCAATCTCGCATGGGCGGCCGACCAGGCCGTCCCTCTGTCCAAGAAGCTCTCCGACGCCTGCGGCGTCCCCGTGTCCCTGACCAACGACGCCAATGCGGCAGCGGTGGGCGAGATGGCCTACGGCGCGGCGCGCGGCATGAAGAATTTCATCATGATCACCCTCGGCACCGGCGTCGGCAGCGGCATCGTCATCGACGGCAAGGTGGTGTACGGCCATGACGGCTTCGCCGGCGAACTCGGCCACGTCACCGTCGTCCGCCAGAACGGACGCGCCTGCGGCTGCGGCCGCCACGGCTGTCTCGAGGCCTACTGCTCCGCCATCGGCGTCGCCCGTACGGCCCGCGAGTGGCTGGACGCCACCGATGAACCCTCCTCCCTGCGCGACGTGGAGAACATCAGCTCCAAGGATATCTTCGACGCAGCCCGGACGGGGGATGCCCTCGCCATCCGCGTCTTCGAATACACCGGGACCATCCTCGGCCGCGCCTTCGCCGATTTCATCGCGTTCAGCGCCCCCGAGGCCATCGTCCTGTTCGGCGGCCTCGCCCGCGCCAAGGAGTTCCTCTATGAGCCGATCGTCCGGGCGATGAACGAGAACGTCCTGAAGATCTGGAAGGACAAGGTCCAGGTGGTCTTCTCCCAGCTCAAGGAATCCGACGCAGCCATCCTCGGCGCTTCCGCCCTGGCCTGGGAACTGTGATCCGGGACGCCTACAAGAGTATCGCATCGCGAGCCGGTGGCCTGTTCAAGGACAACGGCTCGCGGTTTATCGCCTGGGCCTATCCGGTCGAGACGGAGGAGGAGGTGAAGGAGATCGTCGCCGGGCTCAAAAAGGAGTACCACGACGCCCGCCACCACTGCTACGCCTACCGGCTGGGCTGGCTCGGCGACCGTTTCCGGGCCAATGACGACGGCGAGCCGTCGGGCTCCGCCGGGCGGCCGATCCTCGGCCAGATCGACGCGGCCGGCCTGAGCGACGTGCTCGTGGTGGTCGTCCGCTATTTCGGCGGCATCAAGCTGGGCATCCCCGGCCTGATCCGGGCCTACAAGAGCTCGACCGCGGACGCCCTCTCGCAGGCGGAGGTCGTCGAAAAGATTGCCGGGAAGTCGTTCCGCCTCCGTTTCGGCTACCTGGCGATGAATCCGGTGATGAAAGTCCT
>ONQP01000007.1 GCA_900319975.1 uncultured Bacteroidales bacterium
CCGCCCGACCGTCGACACGGACAAGTGCACGAAGTGCGGCCGCTGCGAGCGGGGCTGCAAGTCTTCCTGCATCGATGCCAGGAACCATAAGATCGACTATTCGCGCTGCGTGGTGTGTTTCGACTGCGTCGACAACTGCCAGGAGGGTGCGCTGAAATACCGCTTCGCCGGATTCGGGAAGAAGGCCGGCAAGGCCGCGGATGAAGACAAGGCCGACGGCGGCCGACGCGCCTTCCTCGCCACCACGGCGCTGGTCGGCACCGCACTGGCCGCGCAGGCCCAGCACGCGCAGGGCGGCTTCGCGGAGGTGCTCCCCAA
This sequence comes from uncultured Bacteroidales bacterium, assembly GCA_900319975.1. Taxonomy (GTDB): domain Bacteria; phylum Bacteroidota; class Bacteroidia; order Bacteroidales; family UBA932; genus Cryptobacteroides. The sequence goes on from ONQP01000007.1 coordinate 319, forward strand.
GCAGGCCCCCGAGCGCGGCACGCGCCTTGTCCCGCCGGGCGCAGGGAGCGTGCAGTCGTTCTACGACCACTGCACCGCCTGCCAGCTCTGCGTGAGCGCCTGTCCCAACGGGGTGCTGCGCCCGTCTTCCGACTTCGGACACCTCCTCCAGCCCCAGATGGGCTATGAGAACGGCTACTGCCGTCCGGAGTGTCACGCCTGCAGCGACATCTGCCCGGCAGGCGCCATCCGGCCGCTGAAACCCGGCCAGAAACAGACCGTCCAGATCGGCCTGGCGCACGTCAACCTCGAGCTCTGCTTCGCCGCCAAGGGCGAAGCCAGCTGCGGCAACTGCGCGCACCACTGCCCTTCCGGCGCCATCCGCATGGTCACGGTCGAAGGTTGCGCCTACCCGGTGCCGACCGTCTCCGAGGCGCAGTGCATCGGCTGCGGCGCCTGCGAGTTCCTGTGCCCGTCCCGCCCGGTCAGCGCCATCACCGTGCGCGGGAATTCCGTTCACCACACCAACGCTTGAGCCTTATGGACAGAAGAGAATTTTTGAAATCCGCAGGCCTGGGCGCCGCCGCGCTCGGCGTGGCCGCCTGCGCTCCCGGCGCCGTCAAGGACACGGCCGCCGATACCGGCAACAAAGACCTCCACGGCGAGATGCTCCAGAATTTCCCGGGCATCGGCACCCTCGGCTACGGCTGCATGCGCTGGCCGACGGTCAAGGGCGAGGACGGCAAGGACCACATCAACCAGGAAGAAGTCAACCGCCTGGTGGACTTCGCCCTCGCACACGGCGTCAACTATTTCGACACCTCCCCCGTCTATCTGGGCGGCGACAGCGAGCGCGCCACCGCGGAGGCGCTCAACCGCCACCCGCGCGAGGAGTGGCTGCTCGCCACCAAGCTGTCGATGTTCGGCCCCAGCAGCTTCGACGACTGCGTGCGGATGTACCGCCGCTCGCTGGAAATCTTCAAGACCGACCACATCGACTACTACCTGCTGCACGCCATCAGCGACCTGGACGACTATAAGCGCCGCTTCGAGAACAGCGGCATCGTGGACTTCCTCGTCAAGGAGCGCGAGGCGGGGCGCATCCGCCACCTCGGTTTCTCCTTCCATGGCCACCAGAAGGGCTTCGACGACATGATGGCCCTGCACGACAAGTACCACTGGGACTTCGTGCAGATCCAGATGAACTATATGGACTGGGAGCACCCCAGCGGACGCAACACCCGCGCCGACTATCTCTATCAGGAGCTGGACAAGCGGGAGATCCCCATCGTGATCATGGAGCCGCTGCGCGGCGGTGCCCTGGCCGAGATCCCCGCGCAGCTGACCGACCAGCTCAAGGCCCGCGAGCCGGAGCGCTCGGTCGCCTCCTGGGCGTTCCGCTACGTCGGCAGCTTCCCGCGCGTGATGTGCGCCCTGTCGGGCATGACTTACATGGAGCACCTGCAGGACAACCTGGAGACCTTCCTGGATTTCAAGCCGCTGGACGATGAGGGGAAGAAATTCCTCATCGGCATCGCCGACCAGATGGTGAAGTACCCGCTGGTCAGCTGCACGGGCTGCCAGTACTGCATGCCCTGCCCCTACGGCATCAACATCCCGGGCATCTTCAAGTTCTACAACGACAACGTCACGGCAGGCACCTACGTGGTCAGCAAGGAGCAGGAAGGCTACGCCCGGATGCGGCGCAAGTATCTGCTGGCCTACAACGAGGCCATTCCGACGGTCCGCCAGGCCGACCACTGCATCGCCTGCGGCCGCTGCGAGTCGCTCTGCCCGCAGAACATCCGGATCCCGCGCGAGCTGCGCCGGATCGATGCCTACATCGAGTCGTTGAAACAGGAAACGTTATAGCGATTCTTCCTTCGCCGCGCGGAGTTTCTGGCGGCGGGTCTCGGCGGAATCGTGACCGAAAAGCAGGCGCGGGCCCTCGGCTTCGCGCCACTTTTTTGTGTCGAACTCCTCCGGGTCGCGGGGGCTCACGAACGGACCGTCGTGGTCGATCACGAACGACAGGTACGTGATCGGGTAGCCCTGCTGGAGGAACAGGTTCTCGTAGAACGTCTTCACTTCCCTGACCACCGGCTGTATCGAATCCGTGCCGGCATACAGATCCTGCGTGCAGGTGAGGACCTGCAGGGCTTTGGCCGCGCAGACGGCGCGGGCGTATTCGTGCAGGAAGCGGGAGTCCGTCTTGAGATGGACGACGCCGCCGGGGCGCAGGAAGTTGCGGTAGCGCTCCAGGAAGAGCGGCGAGCAGAGGCGGGAATTCTCGCTGCGGTACTGCGGGTCGGAAAAGGTCAGCCACACCTCGGACACCTCGCCGGGGGCGAAGAAGGCGGAGATGAACTCCACGCGGGTGCGCAGGAACGCCACGTTGGGCAGGCCATGCTCCGTGGCGTACTTGGCGCCCTTCCAGAGGCGCGCGCCCTTGATGTCCACGCCGATATAGTTGCGCTCCGGATCCCGCTCCGCGAGGGCGACCGTGTATTCGCCCTTGCCGCAGCCGAGCTCCAGGACGATGGGGCGGTCGTTGCCGAACCGCTCCGCCCAGTGGCCCTTGACGGCGTGGTCGCGCAGGTTGAAATAGCCGTCGGCGAGCAGTTCCTGCGCCGAGGGCTGGAGGAGGCAGGAGAACGTCTCGTTCTCCGCGAATTTGCGTAGCTTATCGTGTCCCATCTTCGTTCTTCTTGCAAATGACCCCGAGACCCCGGATCGCGCCGTCCGCGCCCACCGGGCGCACGCTCAGCTGCCAGTCGCCCGCCTGCGCGGGCACCATGGCGCGCCGGTAGAGCTCCTTCGTGCCGCGGGGCTCCACGGTCCGCAGATAGACCGTCTCGGCGAAGCCGTCGCCCGAAGGCGCCAGCCACTGCACGTTGAGCCGGAGATTCTCCAGGCGATCCCGCTCCGCGCGGGAATAAAACCAGAAATCATACGCCGCCGTGGTGTCCTTCAGCGGGAGCGTGAACACATACACGCCGCCCCGCACCTCTTCCCGGCGGACAAAAAGCTCCACGCCGTCGGGCTCGGAACAGCCCGGCAGCATCAGCCCGCAGGCCAATGCCACCAGCAGCGCCCACTTGCCCCGGCGCGCGAGCATCTTATTCGGAAGATTTGTTGGCCTGCGGCTTCTGGCCGCCATTGCCATTGCCGTTTCCGTTGCCGCCACGGCCCCGATTGCGCCCGCCCCGGCCGCGGTTGCGGCCATTGCCGTTGCGCTGCTCGCCGGAAGCCTGCGCCTTGTCGCCGTTCTGCGCGGGACGCGCTTCCTTCTGGGCCGGACGCGCTTCCTTGCCGCCCTGGGCTGCAGGAGCAGCCTGAGCGCCTTCCTTCGCACCCCGGCTCTTGGAGCGGCTCTTGCCGCCGCGCGAGCGCTTGCGCTTGGGCGCGTCGAAGCGGCTGATGCTGTCGTCGCCCACCGCCGTCACGAACTCGGGGATGTTGGGTTCCGGCTCCGTGCGCAGCGATTCGGGCTTCTCGCCGTTGCGGTTCATCTCCAGGATGTCCCACACCTCGGCGGCGTCCAGCGCGTAGAGGTCCGCGTCGGAGGTCTTGTCGTAGGAGAAATACATCACCTCGCGCAGGATGTCCGTCTTGCGCAGCCAGGCCAGGCCGTCCTCGAACTCGAGCGGCCCGCTGACCTTGGGGATGTGTGACTGGGCGTCCAGATAGGTCGCCACCTCGTAGTTGAGGCAGCACTTGAGCTTGCCGCACTGGCCCGCGAGCTTCTGCGGGTTGAGCGACAGGTCCTGGCAGCGCGCGGCCGCCGTGGAAATGCTCTGGAACGAAGAAATATAATTGGCGCAGCACAGCTCGCGGCCGCAGATGCCGAGGCCTCCGATGAGGCCGGCTTCCTGCCGCGCGCCGATCTGCTTCATCTCGATGCGGATGCGGAACTCCTCGGCGAACACCTTGATCAGCTGGCGGAAGTCCACGCGGCCGTCGGCGATGTAGTAGAAGATGGCCTTGGAGCCGTCTCCCTGGAACTCGACGTCGCCGATCTTCATTTCCAGGCCCATTTCGGCCGCGATGCGGCGGGCCTTGATCATCGTGTCCTGCTCGCGGGCGATGGCCTCCTGCCACTTCTCGATGTCGCTCTGGCGGGCCTTGCGGTAGATCTTCTTGAACTGCGCCGTCTCCGGGTCGACCCCGCGGCTGCGCATCTGGCGGCCGACGATCGGGCCCTCCAGCGTCACGATGCCGAGGTCCTGTCCCGTCGTGGCCTCCACGACCACCAGGTCGCCAAGCCGGACGTTCTGCGAGGAATCATTGATGTAGAACCCCTTGCGCGTGTTCTTGAAGCGCACTTCGAAGAGGTTGCGGAACGTCCCGTCGTTGGCGTCTTTCAGCCAGTTGTAGTCGCCGAGCTTGCAGCAGCCGGCGCGGTAGGTGCAGCGGGTCTCGCCCGTGCCCTCCTCGTGGGTCACCACGCAACCGCGGAAGCAGTCGTATTGGATGGATTCGTTTGTCGTCATATCAGTAAAAACAGGCGGTCGGTCATGTCGGTGAAGAGGATCTTCAGGTTGACATTACGGCCGATGAGGGTCTGTGTACGGTCCAGGACCTCGAGGGCCTGGCGCGGAAAGGTCTTGCGGCATCTGGCGGCCCAGCCGCGGGCCTGCGGGGAGATCTCCCCGACACCTTCGATCCCCTGCTGGGCCAGGAAGACCTGGCGCAGGCGTTCTGCCGCGAAGGTGCAGAAGGATTTGGCGCTCTCGCGCGAAGGCAGGCCGGCCACCCGGTCGGCCACGTCCAGGGCGCCCTGAAGGTCCCTGGCCAGCAGGGCATCCATCAGCTCGTCCAGCAGGCCGGCGTCGGCGAATTCGGGCGCGGCGGACGCACCGGCCGCACGGACGCGGATGCGCTGGCAGCGCGAGGCGATCGTGGGCAGGACGCGCTCCATCTGGTGCGCGATGAGCAGGAACTGCGTCTGTGCCGGCGGTTCTTCGATGATCTTGAGGAGGCGGTTGGCGGCCTCGGCGTTCATCCGCTCGGGCAGGTAGATCACCACCGCCCGCCAGCCGCCCTCGAGCGCGCTCAGGGAGAGCTTCTCCAACAGGCGGCGCGACTCCGCGACGGCGATCACCGGGACCTTGCCCTCGATGCCCAGCGCGTCGATGAGCTCCGCTTCGCGGAAAGCGGGGCGCTCGGCCACGAGGCGGCGCAGCGGCTCCAGGTACTGCTCGGAAAGCGTGCCGGCGGCCGTCGGGAAGACGAAATGCACGTCGGGATGGATCAGCCGGCCGATCTTGCCGCAGGACGGGCAGCGGCCACAGGAGTCGCCGCCGCTGCGCTCGCGGCAGAAGAGATATTGCAGAAACGCCAGCGCGACCGGGAACGCCCCGCCGCCGTCGTCCTCGTGGAAGAGGATGGCGTGCGGGATGCGGCCTTCGTCCACCATGCCGGTGAGCGCCTGCTTCACATCTTCGTTGCCCTGTATCTGCGCGAACGTCATACTTGTCTGAATTGGTTGTAACGGGCGATCTCGGCCAGATAATCCCTGGCCGGGCTGTCCGGGAATGCATCCAGCGCGCTCACGGCACGGTCCACCCACTCGGCCAGGCGGCCGGCGGCTTTCTCGACGCCGCCGCGCTCCGCCACGAAGCGGCGGATCCCGTCGCAATGTTCCGGATGGGAAGGGATCTCCCGCACCAGCGCACGGATTTCCGCTTCGCGCGGCGAGCCCTTGAGGGCCTCCAGCAGCGGAAGCGTGATTTTCTGTTCTTTCAGGTCCACGCCGACCGGCTTGCCCAGGGTGTCCGAGCCGGCATAGTCGAGAATGTCGTCCTTGATCTGGAAAGCGATGCCCAGCGCGGCGCCATAGGCGATGGCCGCCGCCTGCTGCTCCGCGTCGGCGTCGACCGACAGGGCCGCCGCCTCGGCCGCCGCCACGAAGAGCGAGGCCGTCTTGCAGTGGATGATCCGCAGGTAGTCCGTCTCCTGCGTGTCGCAGGAAGAGGCCTTCTCCAGCTGGAGCATCTCGCCCTCGGCGAGGTCCGTCAACGTCTTGGCGAAAGCCCGGATCATCGGGTCGCGGTGCTCCGTGTCCACGATCAGGCCCACGGCGCGGGCCAGCCAGTAGTCACCCACCAGCACGGCCGGGCCGGGCCCGAGCAGGGCGCTCAGCGTGGGACGCCCGCGCCGCTCCGCGCTCTCGTCGGCCACGTCGTCGTGGATGAGGGTGGCGTTGTGCAGCAGCTCCGCAGCCGCGGCGCAGCAGATGCTGTCCCCGTTGGGGACGGCGATCGCCCGCGCGATCAGCAGCGAGATCATCGGGCGGAGCTGCTTGCCGGAATTGGACAGGATCCGGTCGTTGGTATCTTTGAGCAGGTCGACATCGGAATGCAGCCGGTCCCGGATCAGGGCCAGCACACGGTCCCAATCCGCACCAAGGTATTCGATGATCTCCTGTCTGCTCACAAAAGTTCTTTCACTGCCTCGACCGTCTCCGGGAAGGAAACCAGGTCGCGGGAAGCCGCGTCCATCATCCCCTGCTCCACGTAGCGGTCGAGCTGAAGCTTGAACGGATCGTAGAATCCGTCCGGATTGTAAATGATGACCCGGCCGGCATAGCGGCCGAGCTTGGCGAGACAATACGTCTCGGCCACCTCGTCCAGCGTCCCGATCCCGCCCGGCAGGGCGATGGCGACGCTGGTCCCTTCCCGCATGAGGTCCTTGCGCTCGGACATCCGGTCCGTCCAGATGCACTCCGTCAGGCGCGGATGCTCGAACCCCTTCATGAAACGCGGAATCACGCCGATCACGCGGACTCCGTGCTCCAGGGCCTCGTCACAGACGTGCCCCATCGTACCCCGCCAGGAACCTCCCGAGACAATATCGTATCCAGCCAAACAAGCTGCGCGGACAATTTGCCGCGCAGCTTGATTGTAGGCCGGATCGATGTCGGAACTCGAAGAGCAATAGATAACTGCCCGCTTGTCCGACATGGTCAACTAGAAGAGAAGCGCCACGGAGGCGGAGATACCGCTGGCCTTCTGCTCGGCGATCGTGTTCTTGATGCCGGCGAAGTTGATCTCCGCACCGTACATGTCACCCATGTTCCAGTAGTACTTCACGGCCACCTGGACATGCTTGATCAGTTCGACGCCGACACCCAGGCCGACACCGTACTCGAGACGGGACTTGACGTTCGCCCACGTCTGCTCCGGCTCCTTCCAGAGGTTGGAAGACACCTCATTGCTGAGGGCGTAGCCGACGAACGGCTCGGCGAAGCCATAGACACGGGCCAGACCGAGGTTGATACCAGCCTGGATCTGCACCGGGACCTCAAGGTAACCGGTCTTGTAGTCCATCTGGCCCAGATGGGTCTGGAGCTCACCGACCTTGAAACCCTCCATGCGGGCGCCCTTCACGTTGTAGATGATGGACGGCTGGATGGCGATCAGGCCGAGATCAAGCTTGTAGGTGATACCGGCGTGATACTGGGTAATGTTGTTGATGTCGGCATACGCCTCCTCGAGGTTTGTCTTAGCTGAAGTGATGCCAGCTACAACACCGAGCTGGGCGTGCGCGCTCACTGCGACGAGCAGCGTAGCGGCGATAACAATTAACTTTTTCATCATAAAACTGGTTAAAAAGTGTGTGTGTTACATTAATTTCTGCAGCCGGTCGACAATCTCCTGCTTGGAGACGACGCCCACCGTGCGGTCCGCCAGCTGGCCGTCCTTGAAGAAGAGGAGGGTCGGGATGTTGCGGATGCCGTACTGGATGGCGATCTCGTCGCAGTCGTCGACGTTGCACTTGGCCACGACGGCCTTGCCGTCAAGCTCCCGGGCCACCTCGTCGACGGTCGGGGAGAGGACGCGGCAGGGGCCGCACCACGTCGCCCAGAAGTCGATCAGGACAGGTACGGGAGAGGCCAGTACCTCTGCAATATTGTTTGCGGTGATGACAGTTTCCATAAACAAATAACTTCTTTTCAGCGGGGAGAAAAAGTGCTCCCCGCTTGCAAATATAGTAAATTAATAGGAAGATTCAATGCCCCACACGAAGGCGCGGAGGCCCAGGTCGGGGGCTTCCTTGTCCTTCTTTTCCAGGTCCGCGAGCAGCGGAGCGACCTTGTCGTCCTCCGTCATCACGAGCAGGGCGTGGTTGAGTTCGGGCCACGCGTGGTTGCCGAAACGCGGGAATCCATTGAAGCCTCCCTTGCCCTCCACGTTCTCCCAGCGGGTGAATCCACGCTGGCCGTGGGCGACGAGCAGGTCGATCACTTCTTCGTTGTAGGCCTGGTTATAGACGATGAACATCGCTTTCATTTCCGGTTCCTCCTTCTTTCGTTTCTTCTTTCCATTCTGTAGGTAAACGCGCAGTAGACCGTCGGGATGAGCACGAGGGTGATGAGCGTGGAGACGGACAGGCCCCAGCACACCGTCACACCCAGCGCGCGCCACATCTCGGAGCCTTCACCCGTGCCGATCGCCATCGGGAGCATACCCAGGACGGTGGTGAGGGTGGTCATCAGGATCGGGCGCAGACGGCTCTTGGCGGCCGTCGTAGACGCGTCGCGGATGTTCATGCCGCGCTCGCGGCAGAGGATCGTGTAGTCGATGAGCACGATACCGTTCTTCACCACGATACCGATCAGGATGATGATGCCGATGATGGACATCACGCCGAGGGCAAGGCCCGAGATGCGCAGGCCCAGGATCACGCCCACGAGGGCGAACGGGACGCTGAACATGATCACGAACGGGGCCATCAGGCTCTCGAACTGGGAAGCCATCACCATGTACACGAGCAGGATCATCAACAGGATGAGCGCGAGCATCTGCCCGAACATCTCCTGCTGGTCTTCATAGTCGCCGGCGATCACCGTGGACAGTTCGGAGGGGATCTCCATGCCGCCGATGATCTCGTTGCAGCTCTCCACGGCGTCGCTCAGGGCGGCGCCCTTGGCCACGATGCCCGTGACCGTGATCAGACGCGAACGGTCCTTGCGCTCGATGGTCGGCGGGACGAGGCTCTCGACCACGGTGCCGAGCTCCTTCATCCGGACGGTGGCGCCGGTCGGGGTCGTCACGACGATGTTCTCCATATCCTCCACGCTGGAGCGGAACTGCGGCGCGTAGCGGACGCGGATGTTGTATTCCTCGCCGTCCTCGCGGTAGAGCGAGGCGACGGTGCCGCTCATCGCCGAACTGAAAGCGGCCGCGGCGGTGGTGGAGTTGAGCCCGTTGAGGGCAAGCTTGGTGCGGTCGAAGTCCATGCGGAGCTCCGGCGTGTACTCCTCGCGGCTGATGGTCACCTGCGTGAAGGAAGGCGCCTGCAGCATGCGGGTCTGCAGCTCCTTCGCCACGCGGTCCGTCTCGGCGAAGTCATAGCCGTACACCTCCACCTCGACGGTTGAAGCGCCGCCCATGCCCATGCCCTCGGACACCATCGCGCGGCGGATCTCCGGATACTGGGCGCAGATGCCGCGCAGCACGTCGGAAATCTCGGCCGAAGAACGCTTGCGCGTGCTGGAGGTGCCGATGTTGAGGTTGAGCGAAAGGATGTGCGTACCGTTGCTCTGCATGCTCGCGAACGCATTGTCCGTGTCGGCCTGGCCGAAGGTGGCGTTGAGCACCTGGATCTCCGGCACGGCCGCCTGGATGTCGTCGTAGATGCGTCTGTAGAACTCCCGGGTGACATCCTGGGACGTACCCATCGGGAGGTTGACCGTGACCGTGATGCGCTCGGAGTCGCCACGCGGGAAGTATTCCGTCTTGAGGCCCGGGGCCAGCAGCAGGATCGAGAGCACGAACACGGCACCGAAGGCGAGGATGGTCACCTTGCGGCGCTTCGTGGACCAGTGGATCACGTGGGCGTAGCCGCGGGAAATCTTGTCGATGAACTTGTTGATCGGGACGAAGATGGCGTTGTAGGCCTTGTTGTGCCTGACGTCCTTCTTGAGCCAGTGGGCGCAGAGCATCGGCACGAAGGTCAGGGCCGCCGTCGTGGACACGATCATGATGATGGAGACGATCCAGCCCAGCTGGCGGAACATGATGCCGGCCATGCCGTTGATCATCGTCAGCGGGAGGAACACGCAGAGCATCGTCAGCGTGGACGCGATGACGGAGATGCCCACCTCGCCCGTGCCGTGCACGGCCGCCTCTTTCGGCTTCTCGCCGCGCGCGATGTGCGTGGAGATGTTCTCGAGCACCACGATGGCGTCGTCCACGACCATGCCGATCGCAATCGCGAGGGCGGACATCGAGATGATGTTGAGCGTGTTGCCCGTGGCGTAGAGATACATCAGCGAGGCCAGCAGGGCCAGCGGGATGGACAGGACGATGATGATGGTGGATTTCCAGCTGCCCAGGAAGATGAAGACCACGAGCATGACCACCAGGAAGGTGATGATGATGGTCTCGATGAGGGTGTTGATCGTGTTGATGATCTCCCGCGAGCCGTCCACGATCGTCGTGATCTTGACGTCGGCGGGGAGGGTCTTCTCGATCTGCTTCAGCTGCTTCTTGACCCCGCGGATGACGTTGACGGTGTTGGCGTCGCTCTGCTTCTGGATGATGATGCGCGCGGAGCGCTCACCGTTGGTATAGGACTCCTGCTCGCGCTCCTGCTGGCCGTCCAGCACCTGGGCGACGTCCCGCAGGTAGACGACCCGGCCGCCCATCGCGCCGACCACGACGTCCAGCAGTTCGGACGGGTCGGAGAATTCCTGATGGACGCGGAGCGTGTAGGTATCGGAACCGATGTCGATGTTGCCCGAAGGGATGTTGCGGTTCTCGGCCGCGATCACGCTCGCGATCGAGCTGATGCTCAGGCCGTACGCCTGCAGCTTGCTCGGGTCGCAGTAGACCTGGATCTCGCGGCTCGGGGCGCCGCTCACGGACACGGTACCCACGCCGGAGACGCGCGCCAGCGGGGTGGACACCTTGTCGTCCAGGATCTTGTCCAGCGCCGGGAGGCTCTCGTCCGCCGTGGCGGAAAGCAGCATGACCGGCAGGTCGGAGGCGCTGAACTTGAAGATGACCGGGTTGGACACGCCGTCAGGAAGCATGGCATTGACCATGTCCAGCTTGTCGCGGACGCTGTTGGTCGCGGCTTCGATGTCCACGCCGTAATTGAAGGTCAGGGTCAGCAGGGAGATGTTCTCCTTGGACTGGGAGTTCAGCTCCTTGAGGTCCTCCACGCCGTTGAGGGCGTTCTCCAGGACCTTGGTCAGGTTGGTCTCGATATCCTGTGCGTTGGCGCCCTGGTAGGAGGCCATCACCATGATCGTATTGGAATCGAACTCCGGGAACTGGGCGATGGACGTCCGGCTCAGGGAGAAGATACCCAGGATGGCGAGGGCGACGAACAGCAGGGCGGTCGTCACGGGATGCTCGACCGCAGAACGGTAGATGCTCATCGCTTGACCTCCACTTTATCGCCGGACTTGAGGCTGGAGAAGCCACCGGTGAGCACCTGCTCGCCGGCTTCCAGACCGGACAGGATTTCGTATTGGCTGCCGAAGTGGCGGCCGGCTTCCACGACCTTGATGGTCACGGTGTTGTCGGCGTTCAGCACGAAGACGGAGCGCTGGCCGGAGCCCTGCTGCCGGATCACGGCGGCGTCGGGCACGACGACGCGCTCGCGGGCGCCGAAGTCGACGGTCACGCGGGCGTACATGCCCGGGCGGAGTTCGCGCTTGTCATTGGCGACGCGCACCTCCGCGTTGAAGGTGTGCGTGGCGGGGTCCATCGTCGGATAGAGGCGCACGATGGTGCCGGTATAGGTCTTGCCCGGCAGGGCGTCGGCGGTCAGGGAGACCTTGTCGCCGCGCTTGACCCGGGTGTAGTCGGCCTCGGAAATGGGGACGAGGAGCTTGACCGGCGTGATCTGCTGGACGGTGTAGATGGGCTGGGCCATCGCGTACAGGTCGCCGCGGTCGTAGTTGCGGGCGGACACGACGCCGCTCACCGGAGCGCGCAGGATCGTGTTCTCCTGCAGGTTCTCATAGCTGCTCTTGGACACCTTGAAAGCAAGTTCCAGCTGCTCGTAGTCCGACTGCGACACGCCGCCCTCCTCGAAGAGCTGCTTCACGCGGGCGAGCTCGGTCTCGTCGTTCTTGAGGCGGAGGGCCGCCTGGTCGAGCTGGATGCGGTCCATCTCGGCGAGGATCTGGCCGGCGGCCACGAAGTCACCGACCTCGACGTTGAGTTTCTGGATGCGGCCGCCGGCCTGCGGGGCGATGTTGTTGACCACGTTGGCCTGGACGGAGGCGGAATAGACCGCATCCTGCGACACCTGCTGCAGGACCGCCGGGGCCACGGACACGACCGGGGTCTTGTCCGCCATGGCCATCATCGGATCGGCGGGCGCCCCGGATTTCTGCTGGCCGCAGGCGCTCAGCAGCGCGCAGCAGGCCATACCTATCAAAACTTGCTTATTCATTGTCATACGTTTTATTCAGTTGGACATTGCCGTCGGCATCGATGAAGTCGGCGCCGAGGGTCCCCTCGAGCCCGGCCTTCGCCACGACGAAATTGTAGACGGCCTGCGAGACGCCGAGCAGCGACTGCGTCAGCGCGAGCTGCGCGTCGTTGAGGTCCGTGAGCGTGCTGCGGCCCACCTCGTAGGAGCGGGACGCGATGTCGTAGGCCTTCTGCGCCGTCTCGGCGGCGCTGCGGGCGGAGCTGTAGCTCTTCATCGCGGTCTCCATCTGGTTGAGGTACTGGCGGATGGAGATCTTGAGCTGGCGTTCGGTGTTGGTGCGCTGGATGTCCAGCTCACGCGCCTGCACCCGGGCCTGGCGGACGGCGTTCGCCCGCTGGCCGCCCGAGAAGATCGGCACGGACAGGCTCAGGCCCACGAAGGAATACGGGGACCATTTGTATTCGCTGAACTTGAAGTCGTTGGTCATCGCGTTCAGGCTGTAGTTGAAGGACAGTGAGAGCGTCGGGAGGGACGCGTACTGCTGGACCTTGATGGCGTTGGAGAGCTGCTCCGCCTGGATGGCGAGCTGGCGCATCGTGGAGTTGTTCTCCAGCGAGAGTTCGCCGCTCTCGTTGAGGTCGTAGAGCATGTGCTGCGCGAAGTCGTCGAGGCTGCCGGCGACGTCGATGTTGGCGTCCAGATCCACGCCCATCACGGCCTTGAGGCGCCACAGCGACAGGATGACGGAACTCTCGGCGTCATACACGTTCGGGATGGCGTTGGCGAGGGTCGTCCGGGCGCGGGTCAGGTCGAGCTCGGATGCTTTCTGTGCGTTGTAGCGGCGCTGGATCTGCTCGCAGTTGGCCAGCGCGTTCTCATAAGCGGACTTGTAGACCTCGAAGGCCTCGCGGGCGAGCAGGCAGGCGAAGAAAGCCTGCTTGACCTGGCCCACCGTCTCGAGGCGCGAGCTGCGCGCCTTCTCGACGGCCAGCTCAACGTCCTGGTCGGAGATGCGCAGGCTCTGCCAGAGCTGGGCGTTGACCAGCGGCATGCTGGCGTTCACGCCGGCCGACCAGGTATTCCAGCGGCCGACGGAGAAGCCTTCGTTGGAGGAAGAACTCTCTTCGGGCTCCTGCGTCGCCGGCGTCGGGAACGGAATCTCCGGGTGCGCGGCATAAAGGGGAAGCAGATAGGTGGACAGTGCGTCTCCGATCATGGCGGACATGTCGAAGCCGCCGCCGTCCATATACATCACCTGTTTCTTGATGGTACGCTGATAGGAAGCAGATCCGTTGATCTGCGGGAACAATGCGGAATAAGTCCCCTTGCGGGCGTAGCCCGTCCGTTCGATCTCCTGGTCGGCCACCTGGACGGACGCATTCTCGCTGAGCGCGATCTTGAGCGCGTCTTCCAGCGTGAGGAGCGTCGGCACGGAGGTCGTATCAGCCGTCTGGGCCAGGGAAATGAGCGGGAGAAGGACTGTGAATAATACTAACGATATACTTTTTCTCATAACTATAATTGCGCGCAAAGGTATGCAAAATTTGCACCACGCCTGAAGTCTGTCACAATATTTTACTATATTTGTCCGATTGAAGAAAAATTATGAATTTACTGTCGATCCATTGGCATTTTGATCCCATCCTTTTCGAGTTCGGGAAGATCTCGGTCCGCTGGTACGGACTGCTGTTCGTCTCCGGCTTCGTCATCGGCTGGTACCTCTTCAAGTGGTTCTTCACGCGCGAGAAAGTCGACCGGAACCTGATGGACACGCTCCTCTACACGCTGCTCATCGGCACGATCGTGGGCGCCCGGCTCGGACACGTCCTCTTCTATCAGCCGGACTACTACTTCGGTTCCTGGCAGGGATTCTGGGAGATCTTCATGCCCTGGAAGGGCGGCCTGGCCAGCCATGGCGGCGCCATCGCGCTGCTGCTCGCCATGTGGTGGTTCTCCCGGAAATACGGTCCGAAACATGGCTTCGACTTCCTCTGGATCATGGACCGGCTGTGCATCGCCGTGGCTTTCGCGGGATGCATGATCCGTCTGGGCAACCTCGCCAACTCCGAAATCTACGGCGTCGAGACTTCCCTTCCGTGGGGATTCATCTTCGACCTCCAGGGCGAGACGGTGCCCAAGCACCCTACGCAGATCTACGAGGCCCTCAGCTACCTGATCCTCGGTCTGGTGCTCGTATGGTTCTATAAGCACAAGCTCGACAAGGTCCACCGCGGATTCTTCTTCGGGCTGTTCCTGCTCGGCTGCTTCGGAGCCCGCTTCCTGATCGAGTTCATCAAGGAGCCGCAGGTGGAATTCGAGACGACGATGCTCCTCAACCAGGGCCAGCGCCTCTCCATCCCCTTCATCATTGCCGGCATCGGCCTGCTGGTCTACGCGGCCAAGGCCAGGAAGCCGGCCGCGATCGTCCGCAAATAGGGCGCTACTCCTCGATCAGTTCGCTTTCTTCCCCGACGAAGTCTCCGTAGGCCCACAGGCCGGAGCTGATGATGCTGCCGTCGGCGTCGTACAACGTGCCGCGGCCGCTCATCATGCCGTCCATCCAGGAGCCCACGTATTTCTTGCCGTCCGCCCAGTAATAGGTGCCGTCGCCCATCATCTTGTCCTGGTACCACATTCCCTCGTAGATGACGCGGCCGTCGGCGGCATACTCGACGCCCTCGCCGGTGCGGACGTCGTCCTGCCAGTTGCCCTCGAAGCGTTTGCCGTCCGTATAGTAGCGCGTCCCGGGGCCGTTCATCCGGCCCTCCGACCAGGATCCGTCGTAGATGATTTTTCCGTCCTTCTCGTAAAGCGTGCCCCGGCCGTCCGCGTGGTCGGCCTTCCAGCCGCCCGTGTACTTCTTGCCGTCCGCGTATAGCTGTACGCCTTCGCCGTCGCGGTGGTTGTCCTTCCAGCCGCCGGAATATTCCGACCCGTCCGGGCGCCGGTACACGCCCGTGCCGGTCCGGTTGCCGTGTTCCCAGGCGCCGGCATACTCGCTGCCGTCTTCCCAGAAGGCCGTGCCGGTGCCGTGGCGCTCGTCGTCCAGCCATTCGCCGGTATAGATCACGCGGCCGGAGGCGTCGGTCAGCGTCCCCCGGCCGGTGCGGACGTCCTGCCGCCAGTCGCCGGCATAGGTCTCGCCGTCCGAGCGCACGAAGGTGCCGAAGCCGTCCCAGGCGCCCTGGTCCCAGTTGCCGGAATAGCTGAACCCGGCCGCGGCCGTGTAGGTGCCGAAGCCGTGCATCTCTCCGTCGGCGTATTCTCCTTCGTAGCGGTCGCCGGACGCCCAGACATAGACGCCCTTTCCGTGTTTGCGGTCCTGCCGCCAGCCGCCTTCATAGCGGTCGCCCTCGGCGTAGGTGTACGTGCCCTGGCCGTCCTTCTTCCCTTCTTTCCAGCCGCCCGTGTAGGCGTCCCCGACCGGGCTCGTGAACGTGCCCTCCCCGTCCGGCTTTCCCTCCTTCCATTCGCCTTCGTAGACCGAGCCGTCGGCATAGTGGTAGGTCCCCTGTCCGTGGAAGAGGAAATCCTTCCACTCGCCGGTATAGCTGCTGCCATCGGCATAATTGTTCGTGTGGTTCCCCTTGCGGTACCCTTTCCGCTGGGCCTCACACGGTGTCGCGAGCATCAAGGCCACGGCTCCGGCAAGAGCCATGGTACCCGCCTTGAATACAAACCGTCTCATATCGTTGTGCTTTTGTGGTTGGTTCAAACAAGCCCTGACGGTTGGCAGGGGGAGCTGTCAGCGTCGCTCCGCACGCAGGCTAAGCCTGTCAGCCGATCTCCCCGGACGCCTCCGCCGGAGCGGCTGCAGCGGCTTTCTTGCTCTTGGAAACCAGGAACGCGATCAGCAGGCAGACGACCACGGCCAGCGCGATGGCCAGCACGGGCCGCCAGACGACCCAGGCGATCAGGATGATGATCAGGGACCAGGCCAGACCCACGATGAAGGTCACGAGGTTGACGCCCACCTCGCCGATCTTGGCCAGCGGCGGGAGCACCTTGAGGAGGGTCACGAGGATGCTGAACATCATCCGGAGGGCGGCGATGACGAGCATGATGCCGAGGATGCGGATCACCCAGAGGAGCATCTTGTTGGCTGCCTTCTCGGATTCGAACATCGACTCCATCGAATGGTTGCCCATCCGGAGGGTCATCAGGCTCTTGCCGTTCTTGTGCCGGAACGGCTCGAAGGTGTTGCCGGTCACCTGCGCCAGGATGGAGGCCTCGCCGCCATCCGCCTGCAGGAAGGTCACGCGCACGTCGCCGACGGCCGGGGAGGAAGGATTCTCACCGTAGTAAACGACGTTGCCGGAGACATAGGTATCCGTCCCGTTGGCGAGCTCCGCAGGGAGCGCGACGGGCGTGCTGGCAGGGATGGCGTTGGCCATGGCCGGCGGGAGGACATAGGCGCCGAAGTCCACCTTGGCGGCGCTCACGACATTGTCCTGGACGGTCAGGCGCACGCTGTTGCTGCCCTGATAATCAGGATCGTGGAAATTGGCGGAGTTGACCGGGGAACCGACCCATTCACGGGAATAGGTGTAGGTCGTGACGGTCTCCTGGCCGCCGCCCAGCTTGTCCTTGGTCTCGGATTTGGAATGCTCCACCCATTGGTAGTACTCGACCTCACGGACGAGGCGGATGGCATTCACGGACACGCCGTAATCGGGATCGGCCACGGTCTCGTCCGTCTTCGCGACGGCCGTGGCGTGGATCATCTGGCCATTGAGGGCCGGATCGACGGCGCTGACGTCGGCGACGTCCACGCAGACGGACTCGGCAGATTTGAGCATTTTGGAGGTCTTGACTGCGCGACCCTCATTCCACCAGAGAAGGGCGGACGCAGCGACAAAAAGGAGAAGACCGGTGACAATCCCTTTGAGGGAACTTCCAAGGCGGCTGCCATAGCTCGTCTTGGTTACTTTTTGATAGGCCATATCTATGTGGTTTAGCAGTTAGATTGCAAATCTCCTCAAAGATAAGCATTTCTGCCCAATTCTGTACACCCCGCCCCCGAAACGCAGGACACCCGGGCGCCAGCCGGCGTCCGGGTGTCCTTATGCTTGCGGGGGATTAGCCGCGGATGGCGGCGATACCCGGGAGTTCCTTGCCTTCGAGGGCCTCGAGCATGGCGCCACCGCCGGTGGACACGTAGCTCACCTTGTCGGCATAGCCCATCTGGGTCACGGCTGCGACGGAGTCGCCGCCACCCACGAGGGTGTAGGCGCCCTTCGCCGTGGCCTCGGCGAGGTCTTCGGCGATCTGGAGCGTACCCTTGGCGAAGGTCGGCATCTCGAACACGCCGACGGGGCCGTTCCACAGGATGGTCTTGGAACCGAGGATGACTTCCTTCCAGGTCTTGAGGGAAGCGGCGCCGGCGTCCATGCCCTCCCAACCCTCAGGGATGGCGTTGGAGGGGACGAGCTGGGTCTTGGCGTCGTTGCTGAACTCGTCGGCGATCACGGTCTCGGTGGAGAGGTAGATCTTGACGCCCTTCTCCTTGGCCTTGGCCAGGATCTCGAGGGCCTGCGGCATGAGGTCGTCCTCATGGAGGGAGTTGCCGATCTGGCCGCCCTGGGCCTTGATGAAGGTATAGCCCATGCCACCGCCGATGATCAGGTTGTCGACCTTCTCGAGCATGTTCTCGAGCACGGCGAGCTTGGAAGAGACCTTGGAACCGCCGATGATCGCGGTGAAGGGGTGCTGGGCGTTCTTGAGGACGTTGTCGATGGCCTTGATCTCACCTTCCATCAGGTAGCCGAACATCTTGTCGTTGGGGAAGTAGTCGGCGATGAGGGCGGTGGAGCCGTGGGCACGGTGGGCCGTACCGAAAGCGTCGTTGATGTAGCAGTCGGCGTAGGAGGCGAGGGTCTTGACGAAGTCCTTCTGGCTGGCCTTGACGGCAGCCTTGGCGGCCTTCTTCTCCTCGTCGGAGGCATCCTCGGCGAGTCCGCGGGGCTTGCCTTCCTCCTCGGCGTAGAAGCGGAGGTTCTCGAGCAGAAGGGCCTCACCCGGCTTGAGGGCGGCGACTTCGGCCTGGGCCTTCTGGCAGTCGGCAGCGAACTTCACCGGTGCGCCGAGGCACTCGGCCACGTGATCCACGATGTGCTTGAGGGAGAACTTGTCAGTCACGCCCTTCGGACGGCCGAGGTGCGACATGATGATGAGGGAACCACCCCCGGCGAGGACCTTCTTGAGAGTCGGCATCGCCCGGCGGATGCGGGTGTCGTCGGTAATCTCGAAATTCTCATTGAGCGGGACGTTGAAGTCCACGCGCACGATCGCCTTCTTGCCGGCGAAATCGTAGGAATCGATGAATTGCTGCATAAACTATTGTGATGTTTAAAAGTTTCGGGACCGCAAATTTAACAAAAATTTTAATATCTCATAACCGGGTCATCCGCACCACGATCGAGAGCGGAAGGGCCTTGCCGAAACGGTCGTTGAGGGCGAGCTCGCCGCTCTCGATGGCGCCCACGCTCATCGCCTGGCGCACGACCGTCTCGCCCAGCAGGGCGGAGTAGCCGTTGGAATAGAGGTTGAGCACCATGAAGGAGTCCTTGGGGGCGAGGATCTCGCCCACCGAACGGAGCATCCCGTAGAGGCACTCGTCCAGCTTCCATTTCTCGCCGTCCGGGCCGTGCCCGTAGGCGGGCGGATCGAGGATGATGCCGTCGTAGCGGTTGCCGCGGCGCGCCTCGCGCTGCGCGAATTTCATCGCGTCCTCGACGATCCAGCGGATGCCGTCCATCCCGCTGTGCTCCATATTGCCGCGGGCCCAGGTGACCACCTGCCGGACGGAGTCCAGGTGGGTCACGTCGGCCCCGGCGGCCCGGGCGGCCAGCGAGGCGCCGCCCGTGTAGGCGAAGAGGTTGAGCACCCTGGGGGTGCGGCCCTTCGCCGCGAGGGCGCGGGTCTGCCGGTAGATATAATCCCAGTTGGGGGCCTGCTCGGGGAACACGCCCACGTGCTTGAACGACGTCAGGCCGAGGCGCAGGTCGAGCGCAAGGCCCTCGTCGTTCTTATACTTGATATACCACTGGTCGTCCATCTTCTTGAGACGGTTCCAGGTGCCGCTGTCCTCCTTGCCGGCCTTGCCGAAACCGGCGCCGGGCGTGAAGGTCGTGTGCGCGAGCCGGCGCCACTCGGCCTCAGGCAGGGATTTGTCCCACAGGGCCTTGGGCTCCGGGCGGGCGAGGACGTAGGAGCCGAAGCGCTCCAGTTTCTCGCCTGCGCCGCTGTCGATCAGCTCGTAGTCTTTCCAGGAAGAAGAGGGAAATTCTGCCATGGCTTTCTTGTTTTAGGATTCTCCCAGCGCCTCGTTCGCCACGTCGATCAGGGTCGAGAGATTGTCGACCAGCTGCGTGGCCAGTTCGTCGTCGCCACCGGCCTTCAGGACATAGGCGAGGTTGTAGATCGTCTTCTGCACCGACTCGAAGTCGCTCTTGGCGTAGCTGAAGAACTCGATGTAGAACCGGGCGGTCTGCAGCAGTTCGGCGCCCAGCCGGGTCGCGATCTGCCGCGCCTTCTCGGCCTGGCCCAGGTTGTAGTAGTGCTCCAGCAGGAAGATGACGTGCATGTCGCTGAAGCCCAGAGGGATCGTCTCCAGCGGATAGGGCGCCGTCACTTCGAAGCACTTGTCCACCATCTCCAGGGCGCGGTCGTTCTGTCCGGCGCGCACGAAGACGTCCGCGCAGGTGAGGAACAGGTTGCGGACCGACATCACGCCGAGGTTCGTGTAGATGTTCTGGTAGTCGATGAAATAGTCGTCGCGCGCCAGCGCGTCCCAGGTGAAGGTCTCCGTCATCAGGCGGTAGAGCTCGTCCGTGTCGACGAAGCCCGCCTCATACCGCGTGGTGCCGGTCTTGACCGGGACGAGCTTGTAGGAATAGCCATTGAATTCGAGATAGTCCTTGATGCCCACGTTGAGGTCGCCGCCCATATTGAGGAAATGGAGCGGGCGGTCCCACTGGTAGCCGGCCAGCAGGTCGAGCAGGAAGAGCTCCGGCTTGGTGACGGCCTCCTGCTTCGCCGGAATGGTCAGCACGATGGAATCGGGAATCTGGTCGGCGTATTTCGCGTCCAGGATGCCGTACTTGAGGACATTCTCCTTGTTGACGGGCACGACGATCTTGCGCGAAGGGATGTAGTCCACCTTGCGTCCGCTGGTCATCGGGACCTTGATCTGCGGGTGCTTGAAGATGGCCATCACGTCCGCGATGGACATCTCGCGCTCCTGCGTGTCCACGATGGGGGTGTATTCGTTGGTGCCATAGAGATACTGCTCCGGGCCGACCGTGATCGGGAGCGGAGCGGACTCGTTGACGGCCCACTTCATCTGGTCGATGTGCCAGTCGGTACCGAGCAGCGAGGTGTTGCAGATGCGCACGTCGGTGCGCACGCCTTCCACCTCCTGGGCGTACCAGAGCGGGAAGGTATCGTTGTCTCCGTGGGTCACGAGGATACCGTCAGGCCCCACGGAATTCAGATAGTTGCAGGCCATTTCCAGCGCCGTGCGGCGGTTGGAGCGGTCGTGGTCGTCCCAGTTCTGGCCGGCCATCTGCACCGGCACGAACAGGCAGAGCGCCGACACCGCACCGGCGGTCAGCGCGCCGCCGCGGCCCTTGAGGGCCTTGTCGATCCAGCTGAAGAGCGCCAGCACGCCCAGGCCGGCCCAGACGCTGAAGAAATAGAAGGAACCCGCATACGCGTAATCGCGCTCGCGCGGCTGATAAGGCGGCTGGTTGAGATAGAGCACGATGGCGATGCCGGTCATGAAGAACATCAGGAAAGTCAGCCAGCTGCCGCGCTTGTCGCGGTCGAACTGGAAGAAGAGGCCCAGCAGGCCGAGCAGCAGGGGCAGGCAATAATAGTGGTTCTTGCCCTTGTCCTCCGCCAGCACGGCGGGGGCGTCGCTCTGGTCGCCCAGGCGGAAGTCGTCGATGAACTTGATGCCGCACTCCCAGTTGCCGTGGAAAAGGTTGCCCGGCGAGGGGGAATGGATCTGGTTCTGGCGGCCGGCGAAATTCCACATGAAATAGCGCCAGTACATCCAGTTCAGCTGGTAGTCGAAGAAGAAGTAGAGGTTGTCCCCCATCGTCGGCTTGCGGACCTTCGAGCCGGGCACCACTTTGCCCCGGCCTTGCGTATAGGTCTCGTAGAACGCCGCATTGTCGGCGGTGTAGCTCCACATACGCGGGAACAGCATCTTGCCGGAAGCGGGATACTTACCCTCGACCGGGCCCTCCACCTTCTTGTACTTGCCGTCCAGCGGGGCCCAGTAGGTCGTGCCCTCCAGATTATAAGGGGCGCCGTAGTACGGGCCGTAGATGAGCGGCGTCTTGCCGTACTGCTCGCGGGACAGGTAGCGCACGAGCGTGAAGGCGTTGTCGGGCTGGTATTCGTTGGTCGGCGTCTTGGCGCACGAGCGGATGACGTCGATGCTGTAGATGGAGAAGCCGATGACGATCGTGGTCGTGCAGAGCAGGACCGTATTGAGGAAGACCTTGTTCTTCTTGAGCGTCGCGGTGAGGCCCCAGAAGAGCAGGGCGAGCAGCGCGAGCAGGAAGAAGACGGCTCCGGAGTTGTACGGCAGGCCGAGCACGTTGACGAAGAAGAGGTCGAAATACGCGGCCAGCTTGGGCAGGTACGGGATGAACAGGAACACGACCAGGCCGATGATGACCACGCTCAGGCCCAGGATCTTGAGCAGCTCCCAGAAGGTGAACTTGCCGTCCTCGCGCTTGCGGTAGTAGAACATGAACACCAGGGCCGGGATGGCCAGCAGGTTGAGCAGGTGCACGCCGATGCTCAGGCCCATCAGGAAGGCGATGAGCACGATCCAGCGCAGGGCGTGCGGCTGGTCGGCGCGGTCGTACCAGACCGTCATCAGCCAGAAGACCACGGCCGTGAACAGCGAGGACATCGCATAGACCTCCGCCTCGACGGCGGAGAACCAGAAGGTGTCGGAGAAGGCGTAGACCAGGCCGCCCACGAGGCCGGAGCCGAAGATGGCGACGGCCTGCGCGACGCTATAGCTGCCGTCGGCGGCCGGGCGCACCAGGCGCTTGGCCAGCCAGACGATGGTCAGGTACAGGAAAAATATCGTCGCGGCGGAGCAAATCGCGCTCAGCGCGTTGACCAGGATGGCCGCGTGCGCGCTGTCGCCGAACATCGTGACGAAGCGGGCGAAAAGCTGGAAAACGGGGTTTCCCGGCGGGTGGCCCACTTCGAGTTTATACGAAGAAGCGATGAACTCGCCGCAATCCCAGAACGAGACGGACGGTTCGAGGGTCAGCAAATAGGTGATTGCCGACACCACGAATGCGAGCGCCGCGCAGATCCGGTTCCACAAAGTGAATTTCTTACTATCCATAACCTGCAAAGGTACAATTAAAAATCCTTATCTTTGCAAAAATTATCCCACATGGCACAACAGGACTGGAAAAGTCGGCTGGGCGTGGTGTATTCCACCAACCCCGATTTTCAATATCAGACGGAGCAGGACGCGCCTGAGGCGGACACGCTGCCGCCGCAGAAGCAGCGGCTCGTGGTCCGCATCGACCGGCGCCGCCGCGCCGGCAAGCAGGTCACGCTCGTGGACGGATTCGTCGGCCGCGCCGACGACCTGTCCGCCCTCGCCAAGACGCTCAAGACGCGCTGCGGCGTGGGCGGCACCGTCGAGGACGGCCAGATCCTCATCCAGGGCGACCTGCGCGACAAGCTCGTCACCCTGCTCACCGGCCTGGGCTACAACGTCAAACGGGGCAATTAGGCGATGACGGGAGAAGAGGTTTTCCGCAGCGGGACGCTGGAGATGTCCACCCAGCCGTGGGACGGCCTGGCACAGGCGCCCGTCTGGACGGACTTCGCCACCAACCGCATCCTCTGCCTGGTGGCCATCGTCCTGATGGTCGCCAACCTGCTGGACTATTTCCGGCTCGTGCCCTCCCTCCTGTTCTGCTTCGACCGCTCCCGCGGCGCCGAGACGCTCGAGCACAGTCTCGGCCTGGCCCGCGTCCGCAACCTTTCGGGCATCGTCTACGGCCTTCCCTTCTGCCTGATCCTCGACCGCTTCGGGGTCGTCCGCCCGGATTTCTGGGACCGCATTCCGGCGGCGTGGCAGGCGCTGGCGATGATCGGTCTGATGGGCGCGTTCATGTTCGTCCGCGACCTCTGCTACCTGGTTTTCCGCCCGCGGCGGGTCCCCGGGGAGTCCTATGCCGCCCTCCGGCACAACGTTTTCAACTACCTCCTGGTGCTTGTCCCGCTCCTGCTCGTGACGGTCGCCGTCATCACGGTTTTCCACCTGCCCCAGCAACTGGCGGTCTGCCTGCTGGCCGGCGAAATCGCGCTCGCCTGGCTCTTCGGACTGACGCGTTCCGCGCAAATTTTGCGCAACCGATGTTCGGGATTGTCAACATTTTTGTATCTTTGCGCGCTTGAATTTTTGCCGGCTGCCATATTGGTAGCAGTTGTCCTAATTTTTTGATCATTTTTGCAGCAAGATGAAGATCCTGATATCACAGCAACTCCCGTCCAACCTTGCACCTTATGAAATCCTGCAGAGCCGATTCGGAGCGGAGCTGGACTTCCAGCCCTTTTTCCTCATCGAACCGCTTTCTGCCAAGGAATTCCGCGCGGAACACATCAATCTCCCCGACTACACCGCCATCGTCTTCTCCTCCCGCCACGCCATCGACGCGTACTTCAAGCTGAGCGAGGAGATGCGCTTCAAGGTCCCGGAGACGATGAAGTATTTCTGCTCCACGGAGGCAGTTGCGATGTACCTGCAGAAACATATCGTCTACCGCAAGCGCAAGATCTTCTTCGGTTCCGGTTCCCCGGCCTCCATCGTGGCCCTGATCACCGCCAAGCACAAGGGCGAGAAGTTCCTGATCGCCACGACGGAAGGCTCCGACATCACCCCGATGACCTCCGCGTTCGAGAGCGCCAAGCTGGACTACACCGTGGGCGCGCTCGTCAAGCCCGTGTCCCAGGACCTCCATGGCGTGGACCTGGCCGGCGCCGACATCGCCGTGCTCTGCAACCCGGCCGACGTCGCCTCGCTGCACGAGAACTTCCCAGACTTCAAGCAGGGCAGCCTCAAGTTCATCTCCTTCGGCAAAGCCGTGGTCAAGGCCATGGAAGATTCCGGATTCGAGATCGCCCTCAAAGCCCCCACCCCGGAGGCGACTTCCATCAGCAAAGCTGTCGAACTCTACCTCCAATCCCTGAAATAGATGACTTCTCCGCTAGGCCATACCCTCACCAAAGAGGAAAGGCTGTGCGGGAAGACAACTGTCTCCGCACTCATTTCCGACGGGAAATGGGGTTCTACGCCGCACCTGCGCTTCTGCTGGGCGGCGGGGCGCGACACGGGCCTCAACCGCCTGATGGTGTCCGTGCCCAAGAAATTCTTCAAGCGCGCCGTCAAGCGCAACCTGCTCAAGCGCAGGCTGCGCGAATCCTACCGGCTCCAGAAGGAGCTGCTCACCGTGACGGGCGTGGACCTGATGCTCGCCTACTCGCATCCCGAGGTCGCCGACTCCGCGGTCCTCTTCGCCGAGGTCACCGAGATCCTGCAGCGCGTTTCCGCGAAGCTCGCCGCCGAATGAATCGCTTCCCGGACATCCTCAAGCGCATCTTCGCGGCGCCCTTCATCCTGCTGATCAAATTCTACCAGCTGTGCATCTCGCCGCTCAAGCCGGCGAGCTGCCGCTTCACCCCCACCTGCTCGCAATACGCCCTCGAGGCCTTCCGCAAATACGGTCCCTTCAAGGGATTCTGGCTCAGCCTCAAGCGCATCCTCCGTTGCCACCCCTGGGGCGGCAGCGGATACGATCCCGTCCCGTAACGGACGGGATCATACGGGCTCTTTGATTGAGGGGGCGTTCCCCCTCAAAATCCCCTGCCTCGCTCCGCTCCGATTCCTTTGACGGACGGGGCCAACGATTGATTTATCGCGAAATAATTGCTAAATTTGCACGATTGTGGAATAACTAACTAAAAATATAAAGCATGGCAAATCCTATCAGCGTACTCAACCACGCAGCAGACAACATCCGCATCCTTGCGGCTTCGGCAGTCGAAAAGGCCAAATCCGGTCACCCGGGCGGCGCCATGGGCGGCGCCGACTTCATCAATGTGCTTTACAGCGAGTATCTGAACTATGACCCCCAGAACCCTACCTGGGCCGGTCGCGACCGCTTCTTCCTGGATCCCGGTCACATGGCTCCGATGCTCTACGGCCAGCTCTGCCTCATCGGCAAGTACAGCCTCGACGAACTGGCCAACCTGCGCCAGTGGGGCTCCCCGACCACGGGTCACCCCGAATTCGACCCGACGCGCGGCGTTGAGAACACCAGCGGTCCGCTCGGCCAGGGCCACGCCTACGCCGTAGGCGCCGCCATCGCCGCGAAGTTCCTGGCCGCCCACACCGGCAACCCGACCTTCGCCAAGGAGACCGTCTACGCCTACATCTCCGACGGCGGCGTGCAGGAGGAGATCTCCCAGGGCGCAGCCCGCATCGCCGGCATCCTGGGCCTGGACAACCTTGTCATGTTCTATGATTCCAACGACATCCAGCTCTCCACCGAGACCAAGGTGGTGATGAACGAGGACACGGCCGCCAAGTACCGCGCCCTCGGCTGGGAGGTCTTCGAGATCAACGGCAACGACGCCGCGCAGATCCGCAAGGCCATCGAGGCCGCCAAGGCCGTCAAGGGCAAGCCGGCCCTCATCATCGGCAAGTGCATCATGGGCAAGGGCGCCCTCAAGGAGGACGGCTCCAGCTACGAGCGCAACTGCAAGACCCACGGCGCCCCGCTCGGCGGCGACGCCTACAAGAATACCATCAAGAACCTGGGCGGCGATCCCGAGAATCCGTTCCAGATCTTCGACGACGTCAAGGAGCTGTATGCCCGCCGCGCCGAGGAGCTGAAGCAGATCGTCGCCGACCGCTACGCCGAGGAGAAGGCCTGGGCCGCAGCCAACCCTGAGAAGGCCGCCCAGCAGGCCGACTGGTTCAGCGGCAAGGCCCCGAAGATCGACTGGAGCAAGGTCGCCCAGAAGGAGAACGACGCTACGCGTTCCGCTTCCGCCGCCTGCCTCTCCGCCCTCGCCGAGCAGGTTCCCAACATGATCTGCGCCTCCGCGGACCTCTCCAACTCCGACAAGACCGACGGCTTCCTCAAGAAGACCACGTCCTTCCAGGCCGGCGACTTCTCCGGCGCCTTCTTCCAGGCCGGCGTCGCCGAGCTCACGATGGCCTGCTGCTGCATCGGCATGGCCCTGCACGGCGGCGTCATCCCCGCCTGCGGCACCTTCTTCGTGTTCTCCGACTACATGAAGCCGGCCGTGCGCATGGCCGCCCTGATGGAGATTCCCGTCAAGTTCATCTGGACCCACGACGCCTTCCGCGTCGGTGAGGACGGCCCGACCCACGAGCCCGTCGAGCAGGAGGCCCAGATCCGCCTGATGGAGAAGCTGAAGAACCACCACGGCAAGAACTCCGTCCTCGTGCTCCGTCCGGCCGACGCCAAGGAGACCACCGAGGCCTGGGCCCTCGCCATGGCCAACATGAGCACGCCTTCCGCGCTCATCCTGTCCCGCCAGAACATCGCCGACCTCCCGGCCGGCAACGACTACAGCCAGGCTGCCAAGGGCGGCTACATCGTGGCCGGCTCCGACGCCAACCCCGATGTCATCCTCGTGGCTTCCGGTTCCGAAGTCTCCACCCTGGAGGCCGGTGCCAAGCTCCTCCGCGCCGAGGGCATGAAGGTCCGCGTGGTGAGCGTCCCTTCCGAGGGCCTCTTCCGCCAGCAGTCCAAGGAATACCAGCAGAGCGTCCTGCCCGCCGGTGTCAAGAAGTTCGGCCTCACCGCCGGCCTGCCTGTCACCCTGCAGGGTCTCGTGCCGGAGTCCGAGGGCACCGTCTGGGGCCTCGAGTCCTTCGGTTTCTCGGCTCCCTACAAGGTGCTCGACGAGAAACTCGGCTACACCGCGCAGAACGTCTACGAGCAGGTGAAGAAACTCTTTTAGTACGCAATGAAGAACATTCGGAACTTCTGCATCATCGCCCACATCGACCACGGCAAGAGCACGCTGGCGGACCGCCTGCTTGAACTGACGCGGACGGTGGGAGCGCGTGACATGGAGAACCAGGTGCTCGACGACATGGACCTGGAGAAGGAGAAAGGCATCACGATCAAGAGCCACGCCATCCAGATGCTCCATCAGTACCAGGGTGAGACCTACAGGCTCAACCTCATCGACACGCCGGGCCACGTCGACTTCTCCTATGAGGTTTCGAGAAGCATAGCCTCCTGCGAAGGCGCCCTCCTGGTGGTGGACGCCTCGCAGGGCGTACAGGCCCAGACCATTTCCAATCTCTACATGGCGATTGACCACGGGCTGGAGATCATACCGGTTCTCAACAAGATCGATATGGACTCCGCCCAGGTGGAGGTCGTCACGGACGAGATCTGCGATCTGCTGGGCTGCGACCCCGCGGACGTCTTCAAGGTGTCCGCCCGTACGGGAGAGGGCGTCGCCCCGATCCTGGATGCCATCGTCGAGAAGATTCCCGCGCCGCAGGGCGACCCGGACGGGCCGCTCCAGGCGCTCATCTTCGACTCCGTGTTCAACTCTTTCCGCGGCGTGATCGCCTATTTCAAGATCAAGAACGGCTCCATCCGCAAGGGTGACAAGGTCAAGTTCTTCGCCACCGGAATGGACTACGAGGTCGAGGAGGTCGGCGTCCTCAAGATGAAGCTCACGCCCACCGCCGAGATCGGCTGCGGCGACGTCGGCTACGTGATCACGGGCATCAAGAGCGCCGTGGAGGTCAAGGTGGGTGATACGATCACCCACGTGGACCGTCCCTGCGCCACCGCGATCGCGGGCTTCGAGGAGGTCAAGCCGATGGTCTTCGCGGGTATGTATCCCGTGCAGGCCGACAAGTTCGAGGAGTTGCGCGCCGTGCTGGAGAAGTTCCAGCTCAACGACGCCTCCTTCGTCTACGAGCCGGAGAGCTCGCTCGCGCTGGGCTCCGGTTTCCGCTGCGGATTCCTCGGCCTGCTGCACCTGGAGATCGTCCAGGAGCGGCTTTTCCGCGAATTCGACATGGACGTGATCACCACGGTGCCCAACGTCTCCTACAAGGTCTTCACGACGCAGGGCGAGGTGATGGACGTGCACAATCCTTCCGGCCTGCCCGCCCAGACGCTGATCGACCACATCGAGGAGCCGTATATCCGGGCGCAGATCATTTCCAAGTCGGAATTCTTCGGCCCCATCATGAAGCTCTGCCTGGACCGCCGCGGGACGCTGATCGGTCAGCACTACATCACGGCGGACCGCGTGGAGCTGACTTATGACATGCCCCTGTCCGAGATTGTCTTCGACTTCTACGACAAGCTCAAGACCATTTCCAAGGGCTACGCTTCCTTCGACTACCACGTGATGGATTTCCGTCCGGCGCGGCTCGTCCGCCTGGACATCCTGCTCAACGGCGAGCCGGCCGATGCGCTGTCCACGCTCATCCACGAGGACAACGCCTATGATTTCGGCCGCAAGATGTGCGTCAAGCTCAAGGACCTCATCCCGCGCCAGCAGTTCGACATTCCCATCCAGGCGGCCATCGGCGCCAAGATCATCGCGCGCGAGACCGTCAAGCAGGTGCGCAAGGACGTGACCGCCAAGTGCTACGGCGGCGACGTGACGCGCAAGCGCAAGCTGCTGGAGAAGCAGAAGGAAGGCAAGAAGCGCATGCGCCAGATCGGTACCGTGCAGGTGCCGCAGAGCGCGTTCATGGCCGTTCTCAAACTGGACTCCTAGCATGGTACGCCGTTTCCAGGTTGCAGGACTGACGTTCTCGCTGACGTTGCCGGACAATCATCCGGTCCGGGACCTGCTGCACAATTACGATCCGTTTGAAATAGAATTGCTCCCCGGCAGCCAGCTTCCGGAAACGTCCTGCGATGCAGGACCCCTCCCACTTCCTGCGGAAGCGGGCCCCTCCCTCTTACGGAGCCGAGGGTGGCTACGGTTTCCGGAAGCTGCTGCCGGAGTCGCTGATATATTTGAGTTGACGCTGAGCGAGGAGGAACCGAGAGAGAAGGGGGAGGTGATGTTCCAGTCGACGAAGGAGAGCGGCGAGCCGGTGGTGGGATTGTTCCGCTGCGGCGACGGCTATCTGGCCGAGTTCGCGTCGCTGCCGGAGGCACCCGTCTGCGGGCAGCTGGAGCTGTCCGGCGATTTCCGCCGGGGCCGGCTGTTTGCCTGCGGCTCCCCGGCCGCGCAGACCTTCGCGGTCAACAACGCCATGATGCTGCTGTTCGCTTTCGCCTCCGCGCCTTTCCGGGCGTTGGAGATGCACGCCTCCGTGGTGACGCACGGCGGGCGCGGCTTCCTCTTCCTGGGCCGCAGCGGCACCGGGAAGAGCACGCACAGCGGGCTGTGGCTCAAGTATATTCCCGGCACGGAGCTGCTCAACGACGACAACCCCGTGCTGCGCGTCGTGGACGGCGAGACCCGCGTCTACGGCTCTCCCTGGAGCGGCAAGACGCATTGCTACAAGGCGCAGGACGTTCCCGTCGGGGCCATCGTCCGCCTGCGCCAGGCGCCGGAGAACCATATCGAGCGCCTCAACGTGGTGGGCGCGTACGCATCCGTGATGGCCTCCTGCTCGGGCTACCGCCCGATCCGCATGATTGCGGACGCCCAGCACGAGACGCTGTCGGCCGTGGCACAGCAGGTGCCTTGTTTTCAGTTGGACTGCCTGCCGGACGAAGCGGCCGCCAGGCTCTGCCAGGAGACGGTCGATGGATAAGATGAAGATTCCCAACAACGTCCTCTTCGAGGAGGTTGCGACCGTCCTGCAGGAAGGCCGGGAAGCGGTCATCCTACCGACAGGGAAAAGCATGCTTCCCTTCATCCGGGAAGACGTGGACCGCGTGGTCCTGCGGAAAAAGGACAGTTATGCGGTGGGAGACATCGTGCTGGCCCACTTCGGCGGGCGCTACGTCCTGCACCGCATCGTCGCCCTCGACGGCGACGCCGTGACCCTGATGGGCGACGGAAACCTGAAGGGGCAGGAGAAGGGCCGCACCGACGAAATCGTCGGGACGGTCTCCGCGATCGTCCGGCCCGACGGCCGGCGGCGCGTACCCGGAAAAGGACGCCTCTGGCGGGCGCTGAAGCCCGTCCGGCGCTATTTATTGGCAATTTATAGAAGATTGATATGAAACTGCGTGAAGGACTCGTACTGCGGCCGCTCGGCTCGCAATATATTGTCACGGGGGACGACCTCTCCCCCGTCGATTTCAGCAAGGTGGTGTCGATGAACGCGACGTCCGCCTATCTCTGGGACAAACTCAGCGGCAAGGATTTCGCCGCGCAGGACATGGCCGGCCTGCTGACGGAGCGCTACGACGTGGACGCGCAGACGGCCCTGGCCGACGCCGAGTCCCTCATCGCCGCCTGGCAGAAAGCCGGGCTGCTCGAAGCTTAATTTTTCCGCGGAGCCATGATTCCGGTGCGACAAATCCTCCAGGGCCTCAGGCCCATGGCCCGGCCCGCCCGGGGACGGATGCTGCTGAGCGTGCTCATCGGCCTCGTCCGCATTGTCGCATCGCTCTCGTTCGTCTGGATCTGCAAGCGGCTCGTGGACATCGCCACGGGCGAACTCGACGCCCCGCTGTCCCTGCACATCGGGCTCCTGCTCGGCGTCATGTTCCTGCAGCTCCTCTGCGGCGTCAGTGCGTCCGCCTGTGAGAGCTACAACATCGTGCGCACCGGCAACGACCTCCGCTACGGGACTTTCTCCCGGGTGCTCCGCAGCACCTGGACCGGCAAGGAGACCTACCACAGCGGCGACGCCGTCAACCGCCTCGAAGAGGATGTGCGCGTGGTCACGGACCTGCTTTGCACCCGTATTCCGGAGGTGGTCATCACCGTCGCGCAGCTGCTCGCCGCGTCCGCCTATCTGTTGCTGATGGCGCCGAAGCTGCTCTGGGTGCTGCTCGTGCTGATGGTCGTGGCCATCGTCGGCTCGCGGCTGTTCTTCCGCACGATGCGGCGCCTCACCGAACGCATCCGCAAGCTGGAGGCAGAAGTGCAGCAGCTGATGCAGGAGAACCTGCAGAAGCGGCTCGTCGTGCTGACCCTGATCGGCGCCGGACGGGTGCTGACCCGTCTCGGGCTGCTCCAGAAGGACGTCCAGGGCCAGACGGTCACCCGCATCAAGTTCAACACCCTGGCCCGCGGTTTCATGATGTTCGGCTTCATGAGCGGCTATGCCGCCGCCTTCCTCTGGGGCGTGCTGGGCATCCGCAGCGGTGCGGTGACTTACGGTATGATGACGGCCTTCCTGCAGCTCGTCGGCCAGGTCCAGCGCCCGATCGCCGAGCTGGCGCGGCAGATTCCCGCCTTCATCCACGCCACCACCTCGGTGGAGCGGCTGATGGACCTCAGGTCCCTCGAGCAGGAGCCTTCCGACGAGACGCCGGTGGTCCTGTCCGGCGCGCCGGGCATCCGCTGCACGGACGTCAGCTTCTCCTACCCCGACCGCAACGAGACCATCCTCACACACTTCAGCCACGATTTCGTGCCCGGCTCGCTGACGGTCATCATGGGCCCGACCGGAGCCGGCAAGAGCACCCTCAGCCGCCTGGTGCTCGGCTTGCTGAAGCCGAACGGCGGCAGCGTCTCGCTCTATGGCGCCGAAGGGGAATTCCCGGCCGGCCCCGCCGTCCGCGGCAATTTCCTCTATGTCCCGCAGGGCAATTCCCTGCTCAGCGGCACCATCCGCGAGAATCTCCTCCTCGCACGCGCAGACGCGTCTGAAGAGGACCTGCGCGAGGCGCTGCACACGGCGGTCGCCGATTTCGTCTACGATTTACCCGATGGGCTCGACACGCCTTGCGGCGAGACCGGCAGCGGCCTCAGCGAGGGCCAGTGCCAGCGCATCGCCATCGCCCGCGCCCTGCTGCGCGAGGGCGGCATCCTGATCCTCGACGAGGCCACCTCGGCGCTCGACGCGGCGACGGAAGAGACGCTGCTCGACCGCCTCCATACCCGTTACCACGGGACCCGGACCTTGCTTTTCATTTCTCACCGCGACGCCATTTCCGCACGCGCCGACAATATTCTGCAGATCTAGGATGGAGTGGTTGGAGAGCCTGGGGCTGTTGGGTCTGTTCCTTGGAAGCGTGCTGGCGGCATCGATCGTGCCGTTCAGTTCCGACGTGCTCTATATCGCCGTGCTGGCGACGACGGGCAAGGGCCTCGGCTGCTTCCTCGCCGCCACGAGCGGCAGCTGGCTGGGCAGCCTGTTCACCTACTACCTGGGCTGGCTCGGGAAGTGGGAGTGGATCGAGAAATGGTTCAAGATCTCGCGCGAAAAGCTGGAGCAGCAGCAGGCGCGGGTCCGCAAATACGGCGTCTGGCTGGCGCTGTTCAGCTGGGTGCCGATCATCGGCGACATCACGGTCCTGGCGCTGGGCTTCTACAAGGTACCGCGCGGCTGGGCCTTCCTGATGCTGCTGATCGGCAAAGCCCTCCGCTATCTGTTCTGGAACCTGGTGGTGGGTCTCTTCTAGATGTACACGATGATATAGTAGAGCATCACCGCCGAGACGATGAGCTTCATGCCCGTGCCCGAGAGGAAGCCGAGGAACGCCCCGAGCGAAGCCTTGAGCGAGGGGCCGGCGTCCTTGCCGGCAAGCAGGAGCTCGGCGAGGAAAGCTCCGAGGATCGAGGTGAAGAGCATGCCGCCCGGCAGCGGGAGGATGAGTCCCGCGAACAGGCCGATGATGGCCCCCCACGATGCATACTTGCTGCCGCCCGTCATCTTGGTGAACCAGGCGGGGACGACGTAGTCCAGCACCGTCACCACGATGGTGACGGCCAGCAGGACGAACAGGAGCGTCAGCGACATCGGCTCGCCGGCGCCGTTGGTCCCGCCGAAGAAATACATCAGCAGGACACCCAGCCAGCTGAGCGGAGGGCCGGGCAGCCCGGGCATCACGCTGCCGATGATCCCCACGATTCCGAGGATCACGGCCAGGACGATCATGAAGGTATTCATCGGCGAAAAGGATTAGAACAGCAGGCCCACGCCCACCGAGAGGGTGTTGTTGTGCAGCTCCTGCTCAGGGATGAGCCGGCTGACGCCCAGCGCGTAGGAGGCGCGTAACTGGATGGCCTCGGCGATGGTGAAGGCCATGCCGAAGCCCCACTGGAGGTTGGCCCGCGTCAGCTGGTGCATCGGATCCTCGAGGTCCTTGTTCGTCACGAACACGCCTTTGTCATAGAGGTTGCCGAACAGGCCGACGTTGACCACGGGGCCCGTGAAGAACGCGCCCGTGGCTCCTCCGGAGATGGTGAAGGTGTACTTGACGTCCATCGGGAAAGACAGGTAGTGCATCTTGACGAACTTGGGCTTGGCGCCCGTCTGGTTGCGGCCTGACTGATAGTAGAACAGCAGGCCCGGCTCGAAGGTGAGGCCGGCCAGGGCGGAGAAATAGAATTCGTGCCGGATGCCGGCGTAGAATCCGTTCATCGGTTGCGTGCTCAGGAAATGCGAGCAGTCCGGGCCGTGGAAGGCGTTGGTCGAATAGCCGACAGAGGCGTTCCAGTCTTGTTGGGCATATGCGGAGGCCCCGCCCAGCAGGGCGACGGCCAACAGGAGAATCTTGATCTTTTTCACGTTCTGCAGGGTTGGTTACAATCACAAAAATACGAAAAAAATGTATTTTTGTATTATGTCCCCTTTTTCCGAGACCATCCTGGCCTGGTATTCCGCCTATGGGCGCGACCTGCCCTGGCGGCGTACCCGAGACCCTTACGCCATCTGGCTGAGCGAGATCATCCTCCAGCAGACGCGCATCGCGCAGGGACAGGCGTATTGGGAGAGATTCATGGAAAGATTCCCCACCGTCGAGGCGCTGGCGCAGGCCGGCGAAGACGAGGTCCTGCGCCTCTGGCAGGGCCTCGGCTACTACAGCCGCGCGCGCAACCTGCACGCCGCGGCGCGCCAGATCGCGGTGCTGGGGCGTTTCCCGGACACGCTGGACGGGATCAAGGCCCTCAAGGGCGTCGGCGACTACACCGCCGCGGCCATCGGCTCGATCGCCTTCGGCCTGCCCGCCGCCGTCGTGGACGGCAACGTCTACCGCGTGCTCGCGCGCCACTACGGCATCGCCACGCCGGTCGGCTCCACGGCCGCGAAGAAGGAATTCAGCGCGCTTGCGCAGTCGCTCCTTCCGCCGGAGCGGCCGGGGGACTTCAACCAGGGGATGATGGACTTCGGCGCGCTGCAGTGCACGCCCGCCGCGCCGCTCTGCCCGCTCTGCCCGCTGGCCGGGAGCTGCGCCGCGCTCGCCGCAGGCGCCGTGGACCGGCTGCCCGTCAAGGAGAAGGGCGCGGCCGTGCAGGAGCGCCGCTTCGACTACGTCTACGTGCGCTTCCGCGGCCGCACCGCCATCCGCCGCCGCGGCCCCGGCGACATCTGGACAGGCCTTTACGAGCCGTTGGTCTGCGACCAGCGGCTCGACGGCGTTGCCTATGACGGGGGAAGAATCCCCCGAAACCCCCTCGGTCGCTTCGCTCCAACTGCCTCCGACCAGCTACCGAAAGATGCCATGCTCCTGAAAGCGGGCGTCAAGCACCAGCTCACCCACCGCACCCTGCTGGTGGATTTCTACCTGTGGGAGCCGGCCGAAGCGCCCGCCCTTCCCGACGGCTACGTCTGGATAGACGAAGCGGAACTCGACCGCTACGCCAAGCCCCGCCTCTTCGAACTTCTATTGGAATCGCTGCCTAGATAAAGCGGCCGTCCTTCATCGTGAGGGTGCGGTCACAGAGGGCGGCGAGCTCGGGATCGTGGGTCACGATCACGATGGTCTGCCCGAGGCGGTCGCGCAGGTCGAACAGCAGCTTGTGGATCTCCTGCTTGGTGGCGGAGTCGAGGTTGCCCGTCGGCTCGTCGGCGAAGAGCACGGCCGGGTCGTTGACCAGGGCCCGTGCGATGGCGACGCGCTGCTGCTCACCGCCCGACAGCTCGGACGGCTTGTGGTCCAGCCGGGCCTGCAGGCCGACCTCGCCGAGCAGGCGGACGGCCTTCTGGCGCGCCTCTTTCATCGGCACGCCCGCGATCAGCGCGGGAATGAGGACGTTCTCCTCGGCGGAGAATTCCGGCAGGAGGTGGTGGGCCTGGAAGACGAAGCCGATGCGGCGTCCGCGGAACGCGGCCAGCGCGTCGCCCTGCAGCCGCAGGACGTCCTGCCCGTCGACCAGCAGGCTCCCGCGGTCCGGTCGCGAAAGCGTGCCGAGGATCTGCAGGAGGGTAGACTTGCCGGCGCCGGAAGCGCCCATGATGGACACGATCTCATGCGCATCAGCGCTGAAATCGATGCCTTTCAGGACCTCCAGGGTCCCGAAACTCTTATGGATGTCGCGGGCTTCGATGATCATGGACCCAAAGGTAGCAATAATTTGTTAACTTTGCGTTCCGCAAACGGGGTGTGGCGCAGTTGGCTAGCGCATCTGGTTTGGGACCAGAGGGTCGCAGGTTCGAGTCCTGTTACCCCGACACGAAAAAGGCCCGCAGGACAATCCTGCGGGCCTTCGTTCTATCTCCAGACCATTAGAGGTTCGGGTTGCACTTGGACCACTCGGACACCGGCGGGATGATGCCGAGGTCGATGATCTCGTCACGCATCTTGCAGAGGTGCTCGTAGGAAGCCTGCAGGTCGGCCATCTCGGCGGCGGTGCCGGCGGGATCGGTGAAGTGGACACCCGTCGCGTCGATCACGGACGGCATGGCCATCATCACGTTCTGGTAGCTGGCGTTGTTGACGTAGCAGCCGGCAGGCCAGGTGAACTTGTCACCGCCCATCGCGGCCTCGATCATCTTGACGGCGTTGTATGCCGGGCTCTGGAAGGAGCTGCGGCCACGGAGCTTGATGATGTTGGAACCACCCTGGATGGTGTCGTGCTTGATCTCGGCCCAGCGCTCCGCGGAGAGGGACTTCTCGGCGAGCGGGGTGCCGTCGATCATGGCCTTGGAGGCGAAGACGGCCATCGCCTCGCCGTGGCCGCCGTAGGTGTAGGCACCCGTCACCTTGCACTGCTGCACGCCGAACTCGTTGGCCAGCGCCTCCTGGAGGCGGGTGGAGTCAAGGGCGGCGAGGGTGGTGACGCACTCGGGCTTGACGCCGGAGTGGAGCAGGACCACGAGACCGGTCAGGTCGGCCGGGTTGAAGATCACGACGATGTGCTTGACATCGGGGCAATATTGCTTGACGTTCTTGCCGAAATCCTCGGCAATCTGGCAGTTGCCTTTCAGCAGGTCCTCACGGGTCATGCCCTCCTTGCGGGGAGCACCACCGGAAGAGATGATGTACTTGGCGTCCTTGAATGCGACGGCGGGATCGGTCGTCCAGGTGATGTTGGCACCTTCGAAAGCGCAGTGCGCCATCTCGGCGACAACGCCACGCAGACCGGGCTCGTACACATCATACAGGCACACGTTGGGGGTGAGACCCAGCATCAACGCGGTCTGGGCCATGTTGGAGCCGATCATACCAGCGGCACCGACAATGACCAATTTTTCGTTAGTTAGATATTTCATATTGGACAGTAAAAATTGACGTCTTTCACAAAAAACACGCAAATATACAAAAAATCATTATCTTTGCGATGTTATAAACTATTTATGGCCCTATATCTTATCAAAGATCTGGACGATGACTACCACTCGCGGGTGGGGGTCTGGCAGATTACAGAAACCGAAGAAGAGCTCCGTGAGCTCTCTTCCGTTCCCTCCGACGAAATGGAGGAAATTTCCTACATCAAGAGTGAATCTCTGCGCAAGCAGAAGCTGGCCGTCCGCTGCCTGCTGGACGCCCTTTTCGAGGAGAAGGTGTACCTGAGCCACCACGACAACGGCAAGCCGTACATCGAGAACTCCGCCATCAATATCAGCATCACGCACACCAACCGCTACGTCGCCGTCATCCTCAACCCGACGGAGGACGTGGGCATCGATTGCGAATCGCTCGACCGCGATTTCTCGGCCGTCAAGAAGAAGGCCCTCTCGGAAGACGAGATCGAAGAAGTGGAAGAGATCGACGAAGAGCAGCGCAACGAGCAGCTCGCCATCTACTGGTGTGCCAAGGAAGCCGTCTACAAGATGATGTCCCAGTACAAGGTGGACTTCGCCGAGCAGATCGAGATCGAAGATTTCCAGATGCGCGGCGAGGGCGAACTTGAGGCCACCTTCACGGACAAGGACGGATTCGAGCAGGAGCTGGAGCTCCAGTACATCATCTTCGACCGCCACGTGCTGGTCTGGGTCACCAGCTAGCGCTTCGGCCTCAGCCAGAGTTCCGGATTCTCGGGAGTCTTTTCTTTCCAGACCTCAAAATGCAGCTCGGTCTGGCCGTCGATCGTATCCACGCGGCCCAGGACCTGGCCGGTGGTCACCTTGTCCCCGGACTTGACGTCCACGTGCCCCAGCTTGCAGTAGAAGGAGAAATAGCCGCCGTGCTGGACCAGGACGCAGCGTCCGTAGCCCGGCATCACGATCACGCGCTTGACCTCGCCGTCGAAGACGGCCTTGACCTCCGCGTCGGGTGAGAGGCCGATGTTGACGCCGTTGTTGGCCGGCATCACCAGCTGGGTATAGACGGGGTGGTTGTGCTTGCCGAACGATTCCACGACCGGGCCGTCCGCCGGCCAGGGAAGCTTGCCCTTGTTGGCGGCGAACTCGCCGGACAGCTTGACGTCCAGCGGCCTGGTGTCCTTGGCGACGCTCTTCTTGTTGGAATTCCCGGCCGCGGCTTCCTTGCGGCGCGCCTCCTCGATGGCCTGCGCGATGATGCGCTCGATCTCGCGGTTGAGCGCCTCGACCTGCTTGCGCTTGGTCTCGAGCTGCTTCTGGTAGCGGTCCCTGTCTTTCTTCAGGTTGGCGATCAGCCGGTCCGAGCGCTCCTCCTCGGAGCGGAGGTCCTTCAGCTCCAGCTCGCGGGCCTTGCGGACTTCCTCCGCTTCCTTCTTCAGGGCGGACAGCCGGGCGAGGTCCTCGTCGAGCGCGGCGCGCACCTCCTTGAGCTTGCGCCCCTGCGCGTTCATCGTGGCGGACAGGTCGCGCAGGTAGACATAGCGGCGGGACGCCTGCCCGATGTCGCGGCTGGACAGCAGATAGGTGAACCAAAGGCGCGCATCGCGGTTTTTATAGGCATTGCGGATCAGGCGTCGGTAGTGCTCCTCCAGCGTCGAGAGGCGCTTGCGCAGGCGCTCGGCGTCCGCCTGCCGCGCGGAAATGGTGTCCGCCAGGGCGCGGATCTCGCGGTCGCTCTCGGCGACCAGCTCGCGGCGCGTGGCGACCTGCCTGCGGACGAGCTTCAGCTCGCCCAGGGCGTTGTCCCGCCTGGACTGGTTCTCCTTGATCTGCTTCTCCAGCTGCGCGATCTCCTTGCGGAGCGCGGCGCGGCGCGACTCCTGCGAAGCGGTGTTCTGGGCCGGCAGCGAGAAGGTGCCGAGCAGCAGGATGGCGAGGGTCGCCCATATGCGGAGCGGGCGCATCATTTGCTCTTCTGCGCGGAAAGATTCATATAATACGTGGCCAGGTCCTTCTCGCCCAGGGCGTCGAGGACCTTGGCATAATGCTCCAGCACCACGGCGCTGTCCTTGCCGCCGTAGAGCATCGCATGCTTGAAGACCGGCTTGGCCTCCGCGGGCTTGCGGAGCAGGTAGAGCAGCCAGCCGTAGGTGTCCAGATAGGTGGCGTTGTCGGGCTCCAGGTCGACGGCGCGGCGGCTCATCTTGAGCGCCTTCCGGAGCTTGCGGCCCTCCTCGGAGAGATAGTAGGCGTAGTTGTTGAGCACGGAGGTGCGGTCGGGATCGACCTTCAGGGCCTCCTCGTAGGTCGCGTAGGCTTTCTTCCGGTCCCCGAACTGCTGATACCAGAGGTCACCCTTGATCGCGAGCGCCTCGGCGAGATGGTCCTTGTTGCCCTCCCGGGAGGCCACCGCAGCCATGACGTCGGTCTGCTCGATGGCGCCCTGCCAGTCCGACTTGATGTAGAGCATCCGCAGCTTGAGCAGCTGGATGGCGTAGTCGTCGGGGTGCAGCTCGCGGTCCAGGTCCACCAGGTTGTTGATCGTGTCCCCCCAGACCCAGTAGAACGGCGAATCGATGCTGTCCATCAGCCGCGTCAGGTAGTCGCTCTTCAGCTCCGGGCGCACCGCTTCGTTGCGGATCAGCCGGTCCAGGTCGACGAAGAAGGGCACGAAACGGCCCCGGCGGCGGTTCAGCTCCGTCCGGCCGTAGATCGCCGGCGCGTAGTCCGGGTCGAGCAGCAGGGCCTGGTCGTAGTAGGACAAGGCCAGCGAATCCAGTCCGGCGGCGGCCTTGGCGTCGCCCACGACGGACAGGGTGTTGGGGTTGCTGTAGAGCGAGGGGCTCATCTTGATCAGCTTCTCGACATATTCGCCGGAGCGGATCTGGTCGCGGCGGGCGTCATAGAGGGACGCAAGGGCGAAGACGTACCAGGTGTTGGTGGAATCCTTCTGGAAGGCCGCCTGGAGATGCTTCTCGGCCGGGCCCATGTCCCGCGTGGCGAGCGCGCACATGCCGAGATAATAGTTGACGGCGTCGTCTTCCGGGTCCAGCACATAGAGTTGTTCGAAAAGCTGCCTGGCCTGCACGACCTTCTCTTCGGAGTACGCCGCCACGGCGGAAAGGAAGAGGCTGTCGGTCACCGCCACTTGCGCCCGGGCGGAAAAACAGAGCAGGGACAGGGCCAGATATGTAAACAACTTGCGCATATAGGATACAAAAATATGTATTTTTTGTGAGAAAAATTGGCTATTTTCGTGGGAATTATTTTTTCCGAAAAGAGGATGCAACTTTTCACGGACAAGAAGCATCTTAACACTCGGGAAACAGATTGGATCGAAGGGGCGAAGCGCGGCGAACGCCGTTGCCAAAAAGCCATTTACGACCACCTGTCCGGCAAAATGTTCGCAGTATGCCTGCGTTACATGGGCGACCGGGATTCCGCGGAGGACATCCTCCAGGACGGGTTCGTAACCCTTTTTTCCAAGCTGGACAGCTACTCGGGAGAAGGCTCCTTCGAAGGCTGGGCCCGCAAGATCTTTGTCAATACGGCACTGATGAGTCTCAGAAAGAAGGACGCGCTCAAGAACACCGAGGACGTGAGCGCCGCGTGGAATATCACCAGCGACGATCCGACCGCCATCCAGAAGATCGGCTACAACGATCTGCTCGAGATGGTCGCCGCCCTTCCGCCAGGCTTCCGGACGGTCTTCAACCTGTATATCATCGAAGGATATTCACACAAGGAGATCGCCGAGATGCTCGGCATATCCGAGACCACGTCCCGCTCGCAGCTGCAGCGGGCGCGGGTGCTGTTGCAGTCAAAGATCAAAGAGAAGTATTAAGATGCAGGATACGCACTACCAAGAATTCGACCGCCAGATCCGGTCAATGCTTGCAGACGCGGAGGCGAAGCCGTCTCGCCGCGTCTGGAAAGGTGTGTCCGCGCGCCTGGACGCCGCGGCCGCTCCCGCCGCCCCCGCCTGGGGCTGGGTGCGCTGGGCGGGCCTGAGCCTGGCCGCCGCGGCCGCCATCGTCGCCGGCATCTTCCTCTTCCAACCGCGAACCTCAATTCCAACCATTATTCATAACCCGGAGCAAGCTCAGCTTGCCCAAGCCGATGACCCTGCCAGCGCCTCGGAGAGTTTCGACGCGCAGGCCGGGGTCGCGGCCCCGGAGGCCTCTGTACCCGCGGAGACCTCCCGCCCTGCTGTCCGGCGCCCTGCGCCGCAGCGGCCCGCCTCCGGGCTGGCCGCCCAGAGCGACAGCGAAGGGCAGCCCGAGCCGGAGGCCCCCGCGGCGGCCGCTGCCGAAGAGCAGCAGGCGTCGCCGGCCTCGGCGGCCGGGCGGAGGCCCGTCACCCGTCCGGTCCGGCCGGTTTATGATCCTTTCCTCGGCCTGGGCGTCGAGCCGGTCCAGGTCCGCCCGTCCAAGCCGCGCCCCAGCCTCTATGCACAGGGCGCCGTCGGCAGCAACGACGCCGCCGCGCGCTTCCCTTCGGGAGGCATGCAGATGGCGCCGGGCGAGCAGCACGGTTTCTCGGAATTGGGTGCGTCCTCTTTCAGCGTGCCCTTCACCGCCGGCCTCGGCGTCCGCTTCTACGTGACGCCCCGCCTGTCCATCGGCACGGGTCTCGACTACACCCTGCTCAGCCGCACCTTCGCGGGCAGCTACGGAGACGTCCCCGGCAGCGTGCACCACACGCTCCGCTATATCGGCATCCCTGTCCGGCTCTACTACGACATCATCTCCTCCGGACGCATCCGTTTCTATGTCTTCGGCGGAGGCGAGGCGGAGTATTGCATCGGCAATACCTACAAGCTCTACGCGTCTCCCGACATCGTCCGCACCTACAAGGTGGACGACCTGCAGTTCTCCGTCAACGCCGGCCTCGGCGTGGAGTTCCTGCTCTCCCCGCGCGTCGGCCTGTACCTCGATCCGGGTGCCAACTACTATTTCAACTGCAACCAGCCCCGCAGCATCCGTACGGAGCGGCCGCTCCTGCTGAATTTCGACGTCGGACTCCGGTTCAATTTCTAATCCGGAGCAGCACTATATAACCGATTTTTTATGATGATGGCCCCGCGGAGAGATGCGACTCTTTCCGCGGGGCTTTGGTCTATCTTCCGCCGTTCCGTTCCCGTTTGCGGCTCCCGCAAACGTTAAAAGGCGATTTTTAACGGA
This sequence comes from uncultured Bacteroidales bacterium, assembly GCA_900319975.1. Lineage (GTDB taxonomy): Bacteria > Bacteroidota > Bacteroidia > Bacteroidales > UBA932 > Cryptobacteroides. The sequence goes on from ONQP01000007.1 coordinate 42,514, forward strand.
GCAAGCCCTGCAAAAAGATACGATTCTTTCTGCAGGGCTTTGCTTTTTTCGCCTTCTTTGCAGAAAAAGTGACGACTATGAAAACTTCTGTCTTCTCCCTGTTCCTGCTGGCGGCGCTGGCCGCCTGCACCCCGCCGGACCTCGGCATCGTCAGTTTCCGGTCGCGCAACGACCGCGGGCCGCATCAGCCGGGGAGCGGGGCGCACGACGGGCGCACGGGACCCGGCGACCCGGGCGCTTTCCCGGAAATCAAGCTGGACACCACCCTCTATTTCTCCGCCGTCCGTTTCCCGGAAGGATACGACTGGCAGCGCGACACCGCCTACGGCTCCGTGCCGTTCGAGCTGCTGCTGTACAAGGATTTCGAGCCCGTCCTGGCCCTGCCGTCGGGCGCGGACGCCTGCTTCGTCCCGGACCCGGACCGGCACCACCTGCTGTCCGGGCACCTCTATACGGAGCGGATGGCGGACGGGGCGACGCGCATCGGGCGCGACGGCGTCGAACTGTTCCGTTTCGCGGGCCGGGAATACCTGGTCGGGCTGCTGGAGGACGGGGAGGATCTCCTCACCCTTTCGCGGCCCGCAAAGGGGCCCGGATTCTCTTTCCGCAGGAACGGCGAGGCGCTGATCGTCCGGACGGACGGCGCGCCGTTCGGCGACCTGGCGGATCCCTCTTACGCCACTACGGGCGCGCTCTACCGCGACCAGGGGGCGGTCTGCTTCTGTTTCACGGCAGGAAGCGGCGCCGGGCGGACGTTCTACGCCGTCCGCGACGGCCAGGAGAGCCTGCTGGACGGGCTGCCGCCCGGGGCGCCCGTCCTGGACCTGAAGCTCCGGCAGGGGGAGGCCCTGGCCCTGCAGGACCCCGTCCGGGGCTGCCGGCTGGGCGAGGGGCGGATCTGGCCCCTGCCGACGGGCTACGCGGTCACAGGCCGCTTCGCCGACGGCGCCGGCTTCTATTCCGGCTACCTGGACGCGCAGGGCGGGCCGCTGCGGCTGTGCGGCGAAGAAGCGGCGCTCTACCGCACGTCCCAGGGCACGTTCGCCGTCAGCGCGGACGGGGCCGGGACCGTGCGGTGGTACGGGCCCGAAAGCGGCCAGGAGGCGCTCCCCTGCCGCTTCCTGACCCCGGCCTGCGCCTCCTTCCCGGGCGGCGTGCCGTGGCTGGCGCTGACGCCGCGCGACACGCAGCGCCACCCCTTCGTCCGGGCCGGGACGCGGGTGCGGGAGGTGGATATCAACGGGTATGTCAGCGGACTGGCGGTGACGGTCAGTCGTCTTGCTCCCAAGTGAGCGTGCGGGCGCCGTCGGGCGCGACCGCGATGGAGACCTTGAGCGTCTCCTCCGGAAGCAGCTCCTCGACGTTTTCCGGCCACTCCATCAGGCAGAGGGCGCCGCTGTCGAGATAGTCGTACAGACCGATGTCCAGGGCCTCCTCCAGCTTGTTGATCCGGTAGAAATCGAAGTGATAGACCGGCTCTCCGGAGGCCGTCCGGTATTCGTTGACGATGGCGAAGGTCGGGGAGCTGACGGCATCGGAACGGACGCCGAGCCGCCGGCAGAGCGCCGTGGTGAAGGTGGTCTTGCCGGCGCCCATCGCCGCATAGAACGCGACGAGGCGGCGGTCGCCGATCCGGCGCAGGAACTCGTCCGCGGCGGCGTCGATCTCCGACAGGGAAGGTATGACGATCTGCTGTAACATGACTTTGCAAAGATACTAAATAATACAACTATGTTGACACACATTCACGGTGCGAAATGCATCGGGATCGACGCCGTCGAAGTGACGGTGGAGATCGACATCGACCGGGGGATCGGGATCCATCTGGTCGGACTGGCCGACGCGGCCGTCAAGGAGAGCCTCCTGCGCACGACCACGGCGCTGGAGGCGCTGGGATTCCGGATTCCCGGCAAGCGGATCGTCATCAACCTGGCCCCCGCCGACCTGCGCAAGAACGGCAGCGGCTACGACCTGCCGATCGCCATCGGCATCATCGCCGCTTCCGGGCAGCGGGAACTGCCGCGCGCCGGCCATTTCCTCCTGATGGGGGAGCTCGGCCTGGACGGGAGCGTCCGGCCGGTGCCGGGGGCGCTCCCCATCGCCGAGATGGCCCGCCAGGCCGGCTACGAGGGGGTCATCCTGCCCCTGGATTCCGCCCTGGAGGCGGCGGAATTCAAGGACATGCAGGTCTATGGCGTGGAGGGGCTCAACGATGTCGTGCGCATCCTGGAGGGGCGCGAGGACTGCCACGACCTCCTGATCTGGAACACGGTGCGCTACCGCAAGATCCACCGCGCGCGGATGGCCGCGCCGCGCGCCGGCGCCGGGATGGATTTCGCCGACATCATCGGCCAGGAAGGCGCCAAGCGCGGCATCGAGATCGCCGCCGCCGGCGGCCACAACATCATCATGGTCGGGGCGCCGGGCGCCGGCAAGAGCTCGCTCGCCAAGGCGCTCGCGGGCATCCTGCCGCCGATGACGATGGAGGAGGCGCTCGTCACGAGCAAGATCTATTCGGTGGCCGGCAAGGGCAGCCCGCAGGACGGGCTGATCCGCCGCCGGCCCTTCCGCGCCCCGCACTACTCCGCCTCGCTCGCCGCCATCGTCGGCGGAGGCGGCGGGGAGAACATCCTCCCGGGCGAAGTCTCGCTCGCGCACGGCGGCGTGCTCTTCCTCGACGAAGTCGGGCAGATGCCCAAATCGGTCATCGAGGCCCTCCGGGGACCGATCGAAGACCGCACCGTCTGCATCTCCCGCCTCAAGTCGAAGGTTGAATTCCCCGCTTCCTTCATGCTCGTCGCCGCCTCCAACCCCTGCCCCTGCGGCTACTACGGCGAAGGCGACCGCTGCACCTGCACGCCCGTCCAGCGGCAGAGCTACCTCGCCAAGCTGTCCGGCCCCATCCTCGACCGCATCGACCTGCACGTCTGGATGCACCCCGTGCCAGCCGACAAGATCGTGCGGGCGCACAAGGCCGAGTCCAGCAAGGTCGTCGCTGCGCGCGTGCTCAAGGCGCGGATCGCGCAGAAGCACCGCTTCGCGCCGGACGGGCCCGCCAGCAACTCGGAGATGTCCAACCGGGACATCGAGCGCTTCTGCCCCCTCAGCGACACCTGCCGGGAGACGCTGGAAAGGTTGATGACCAAAATGGGATTCTCGATGCGCGCCTACTTCCGCATCATCCGCGTCGCGCGCACCATCGCGGACCTCGAGGGCGCGGACGACATCCGTCCGGAGCACCTCCTCGAAGCCGCCTCCTACCGCTTCCTCGACCGCCGCAACCTCCTCGACCAGCTGAAATAGCAACACAATCGCCCATAGCTCCAAGCTCTCCCGATGTCCCATATTGGGGGACATCGGGTAAGAAAAGGCCCAAAAACACGACCGATGTCCCATATTTTGGGACATCAGGAAAGACAAGGACATGAGAAGAACCATTTACATTCTGGTCTCCACCGACCATCTGGCGGACCGGCTCTGGTTCCGCGACGAAGAGGATTTCAAAGTCGGGATGAACTATATCGCCATCCTTGCCCATTCCTCTCCAATCCAAATTCTTGCTTTTATCTTGATGTCCAACCACGTCCATTTTGTCATCGCGGGAGCGCGTGAAGACATCGAACTTTTCATTACAGAGTTCAAACGGCGCTATAGCAGCTACTATCAACACAAATATGGCGCACGTGAATTCCTTCGTAGAAACAATGTAGATTTCAAGGAAATCGAGCCTGTCGGAGAAGCGCTAGAACGCGCCATCGCGTATGTGCTGATGAACAGTGTCGCCGCAAACATCTGCTCCCACTCTTCTTTATACCCATGGGGAAGCGGGAACGTCTATTTCAACATCACCCCACGCTCCGGGAAACCCGCGCGCGAGTTCTCCGGAAGCGCTCTGCTGCGGCTCCTTCACAGCAAAAACTCTTTACCGCCGGATTATTTAATTCTGGAGGCAGGATACGTAGACCCGATCTCCTATGTCCCTGCAAGTTTTGTAGAACGGATTTTCCGCACCCCCGCACGCTTGAATTATTTCTTGAGCAATTCCAGCAAGGCACGCACCCGTCTGGAGGAAAAGGCAGTTCCTTCTTTCCGAGACCAGAACATCCTTTCCTCGGCACAAGATCTTTGTCATAGCTTATTCAGGAAGAGTGGAATCCAAGAATTGTCCGAGGTTCAATTGGGGGAATTGCTGCGCCAGTTGCGCTATCGCTTCAGTGCTGATATCGGACAACTGGCACGAGTCCTCGAGATTCCGTATAAAGATGCCGTTCGATTGCTTGATGTATTTTGATAGAATGCTGCCGATGTCCCATCTTGAGGGACATCAGCGTTGTTTTTGAGCCTTTTTCACGACCGCTGTCCCATATTTGGGGACATCGGGAATGGTCAAAAGGTCAACAGAGCGTGGCGCGAGGGGGAAAGAGCAGACCGCGCGGTGAAGGATTAGCGCTTCAGGGCCTTGAGGCTGTCCTGGAGCTGGGCGACGGAGCTGGCGCCGACGATCACGGAGGTGACCTCCGGGCGCCGCAGGATCCAGCGCAGGGCGTACTGCGCCAGGCTGAGGCCCTCGGCGCGCGCCTCTTCGTCCCAGGCGCGCAGCCGGGCGAGCAGCTCCGGCGTGAGGTCGCTCTCGCGCAGGAACTGGCTGTGCCGCATGCGGGAATCGTCCGGAATGCCGTGGAGGTAGCGGTCCGTGAGCAGGCCCTGCGCCAGGGGCGAGAAGGCCACGAAGCCGACGCCCTTGGCGGCCGCCTGCGAGAGGATCTCCGCCTCCGGCTCGCGGTCCAGCATGTTGTAGCGTCCTTGATAGACCAGGCACGGGACGTGCGCGTCGCTCAGATACGCATACGCGCGAGAGGCCATCTCGGGCGGGTACTTGGAGATGCCCGCGTAGAGCGCCTTGCCGCTGCGGACGATGTCCACGAGGGTCTGCATCGTCTCCTCAAGCGGCGTGTCCGGGTCCGGGCGATGGGAATAAAAAATGTCCACGTAGTCCAGCCGCAGGCGCTTCAGGCTCTGGTCCAGCGACGCGACCAGGCTCTTGCGCGAGCTCCACTCGCCGTACGGGCCGGGCCACATGTCGTGCCCGGCCTTGGTGGCGACGATGATCTCGTCGCGGTGCGCGCGCAGCGACTGGTCGAAGATCCGGCCGAACATCTCCTCGGCGCTGCCCGCAGGCGGACCGTAGTTGTTGGCCAGGTCGAAGTAGGTGATGCCGTTGTCGAACGCCGTCTCCACGATCGCGCGGCAGCGCTCCGGATCGGCGGCTTCGCCGAAATTGTGCCAGAAGCCCAGGGAAATCTCGGACAGCAGCAGGCCGCTGCGGCCGCAGCGGCGGTAATTCATCGCCTCGTAGCGAGGCTCGGACAAACAGTAATTCTCCATCGTTCAACAAAGATAGAAGATTTCATCAAAAATTTTTCAAAAAATATTTGGCACTTTCAAAAAAGTGGTTTACCTTTGCAGTCCCTTTCGAGATTTCTCGACAAGCTC
>ONQP01000010.1 GCA_900319975.1 uncultured Bacteroidales bacterium
AGACGAAGACCGTCAACCTGAGCGCCGCCTCCAAAGAGAAGGCCTATGTCCCGATGTACAACCTGGGCCGGGTGATGGTGATCAATCCGCAGACGCTGGAGCAGACCGGCGAGATCGACCTGACGCCTTATGCCCACACGGACAACAGCGCGGATCCCGCCTCCGGCATCGTGATCGGCGGCTACTACTATCTGACGCTGGACCAGATCAACTCCAGCTGGATGCCGTACGACGACTACCGTCAGGTGGACGTCGTCATCATCGACACCGCCACCGACCGCGTCGTGAAGGTGATTTCCGAGAAGGAGAGCGGCCTCTGCTTCCCGACCCGTCCCTTCCTGCCGGGCATGATCTTCACCAATGAGCAGAACGAGCTCTACGTGGCCTGCACCGGCTATTTCGGCTACAATCCCGAGCATCTGGCGAACGGCTTCGCCGTCATCGACACCGCCAGCAACGAGTTCGTGCCCGAGAAGAGCTGGGACATCAGCGGCACGCCGATCGAGGGCTGCGAGTACAAGTCCGCCAGCATCTACAACTGCCAGTATCTCGGCGGCGGCAAGCTGGTCGCCTACGTGGGTATCATCGAACTGATGGGCGACAACCCCTACACGGCACGCAATTCCATGCCCGTACTGATCGACCTGGACAAGCGGACGGTCAAGATGATTGAAGGCATCCCGTGCTCCGACGGCCACAGCGTGGCCATCGAATACCACGACGGCGTGGTGTACTTCTCATCCTTCGGCGTGGACAAGGCAGGCATCTTCACCTATGATCCTGCAACCGGAGCCGTAGCCCAGCCCGTCAGCCTGACCGGCAACGTCAACTACATCCATTTCTTCGAATAGGAGGACTTCCAAAAAACAAAGGCCACGGACCCGTCTTCGAGTCCGTGGCCTTTTATATTGCACAGATCATTTACGATCCATAAGGGACAGCGTACAAGCAGTAGTACAGGAGCGCGGCGACACCCGCGGCGCACATAAAAGTTCCGAAAACATTGGCCTTCCTTCCGTCCCGCCGGGACTCGTTGCTCCGGACATCGTAGCAATTTCCTTCCGCATCAAGATAAAACTCCTTGAACGAACGGTTTTTCTCTATCGTCGCCGAGTAATTATACACAGTTGCGGTCAACGGGAAATTCTCATAGACAAGAATCTGGCCGTCTGCACCATCGGAAATTTCCCGGTTGGGCGCCCCGAATTCCCTGACGATCTCGGCGTGGGAACTGCCGATCCATTGGTCCTGCAGATAGGGCTCGCTGGAGACATAACGCGGCGTAGAACAGGAAACGGCTGACAAGAGGGCCAGCAGCAGGAAGAATAAACACCTTTTCATAGCTCATTAATTTTATTCAAGGCCATCCTTGCAAATTGCACACCAAAATTTCGCCACATTATTTCAAAAATGAGAACTCATTAAGAATCAGCCGAAATGCCCTTTACAATGGAGCCGACAGCCGATTTTTTGCCCCGGAGGGCTTGCATTTCAGAAGAGAATGCAGTATATTCGATTTAAAATTTTTACTAAATATGGAAAAACACTTCTGGCCGGCAGCGTTACTGGCGCTAGCGGCCGCCCTCACGGGCTGTTCGAAGGAGCATCTTCCTTCCCCGACCCCGGAATCCGGGAAATCCTTTATCGTACACGTCGTCAACAATGGCGAAACCCGCGGCGCGGAGATCTCCGCCGTCAGCGCCTTCAACATGGTGGGCGTCCAGGGAGCATCCAACAAGTGGATGGACAACTTCCTGTTCACGAATCCCGGGGAAGGCTGGGTGGCCACCGGCAATGAAAACCTGAAATGGCCCGAAGGCGCGGACACGCACACCTTCTATGCGACCTGCGACAACACGGACGCCGTCCCGGCCATCACCGACGGAAAGTTCGTGTACACCGTCCCCGCCGACGTCGACGAGCAGAAAGACCTGCTGGTGGCGCTGAGCGAAGACAATGAAGCCGGTTCGCCGGTGTCCCTGCTCTTCAAGCACGCCCTCTCCTCGGTCAAGTTCAAGATCGGGTTCGACAAGGACGCCCGTGGAGGCGAAAACGACCTTCATATCCACGTGACGAAGATCACGCTGCATCATATTGCCACCAAGGGTGTCTTCGATTTCGCGAACTATGCGACGACCCCCTGGACCGTCGATCCGGAAGATGCCGGCTATGAGGATATCGTCATCAAGTTGAAGACTCCCGTGGATTTCAAACCCGCTGCAGTGAGCGACTTCATCTCGCTGGACGGATACATTGACGGCGACGTCTATGTGATGCCGCATAAACCGACGCCTTGGGACACGGACGGCAATTATGGACATCCTTTGAACAACAGCTACATCAGCGTCACCTGCCAGATCGTCGAATACAGGACCAAGGACACGCCGACCTATTATGATCTGGCTTGTCTCGACGAGGACTCCGACGAGGATGACTATGCAGAAGCACTGGAGATGTACACTGACTTCTATGAGGGATTCGCGTCGACGGACAATGACGACTGGCTCAATGACAAGGTGCTCGGGATGATTGTCCCGACGGACTCGGACTGGGTAATGAATGTCGTCCTTGAAAGTATCCTGAACCATCGGAACGCGGAGGCTGAAGCCAACGGCACCGAAGATAATCTCGGAGAGGTTTACATCCCGCTGGAAATGACCAACGGCTTCGGCTTCAACAAGACGAATCTCATCAATATCAGAATGGACAAGATGAAGTACCCCGACGGAAAAGACTTCTATGCTCCGTTCATCCCCATCATCATTCCTATTGACTAACTCTTAATGAAAGACCTGATCATGAAAGCTGAATACATCAAACCTGAGACCCTGACCGTCGAGATCGAACTGGAGAACGGCGCCATCATCTGCGCGTCCGGCGACTCCCTTTTCGGGAATCCTGGCATTGCCGGCCGCGACTTCGAAGAAGACTAGTCAGGACGTCTGGAATCTATACGAAAAAGGCCCGGAATTCCGGGCCTTTTTCATTCACAGTCTCCGCTATCCGCGTTATTATTTATAAACAGAAAGGGCACAAGGGCAATGAGCGTGATACCGGCAACCGTTCCCAGGACGCTGACCTTATCCTCGCGGACGGATTCGTTGGATCGGACGTTATAGCAAATCCCACGGGCATCAATGTAGAATTCCTTGAACACGCGGTTCTCTTCAGTTGTCGTCGTATAGCGCTCCATGAATTCGTGTGTGCTGCTGGTCGTCGTGGTCCGTTCATAGACGAGGACCATTCCGTCCGCACCATCCGAAATTTCCCGGTTGGGTGCGCCGAATTCCCGGATGATTTCAGCGTGCGTCCGACCAGGCCATTGTCCCTGCAGCGAGGACTCGATGGGGATATAATGCGGTATAGAACAGGAAACGGCTGACAGGAGGGTCAGCATCAGGATGAAGAAAGACCTTTTCATAGCGCTTTGTTTTATTTCAAAGGCCTTATCCGCAAATAGTGCGCCACGATCAACGGTCAGAAGGCAGCGCACTCTTCAGTTCCTCGTCGAAGATCCGCTCGAAATGCGCGCGGAGCGCCGTTTCGTCGCGGATAATCGCGCGCAGCGCCTCCAGCTGGACGGCGTTCGGAGATTCGGGGATCCAGAGCTTCAGATAGCCCTGGTCCCCGTATTTTTCAAGCATATGCTCCAGCGTCCGCTCCCAGTGGCCCTCGCGCGGCAGCTCCGGATAGTGCGACAGGCCGAACTGGACGGTGCGGCGGATGATCGTGACCGGGTCGATGAGCCGGTCGGCCTCCGCCACGATGCGACCATAGACGGTGCGCGGAGCGTGGTCGGAGGAGGCGCGGTGGTCTTCGGCCGCCTGCGCAACCGTCTCGATCTCTTCCTCGGAGAACCATTGGCGCAGCTCCGCCATCCCGCGGATGATGCGGCCGCTTTCCAGATGGTGCGTCTTGCGGTCCACCGCGAGCCCCAGGTCGTGGCAAGCCGCCGCAGCGTAGACGATGTTTACATCCACGGGATAATGGGCCGCCAGGTCCAGCGCGCGGGCGATGACCTGCCGCGCGTGGTCTTCCTGGTGCGCCTTGTCGAATGCCGCATAACGTGGGATGATTTCCGCTTCGACGAAGCGGACAAGGGAATCGTTCAGTTTCATTCAGAAATCGTTTTCAATCAGGCGCCGGGCGATGGAACCCGGTCTGGGCAGGGGCGGCAGGGCGTCCCGGCGGAACCAGCGGGCGTCGGCGATCTCGGACTCCTGGATGCGGATCTCGCCGCCGGCGTACTCGGCATAGAAGGCCATCATCAGTTGGTCGGGGAACGGCCAGCCCTGGCTGCCCGCATAGCGGATGTTCTTGACTTCCAGCGCCGTCTCTTCGTGCACTTCGCGCCGCAGGGCCTGCTCCAGCGTCTCGCCGGTCTCGACGAATCCCGCCAGGCAGGCGTAGATGCCCTGCGTGTCGCGCGCGTTGCGCAGCAGCAGGAGCTCCTCGCCCCGGGTGATCAGGGTGATGATGCAGGGCTCGATGCGCGGATAGTGCAGGCGCCCGCAAGCAGGACAGACCTGCGCGTTCTCCGTGTCGTGAAGCTGGAGCGGCTGCCCGCAGAAGGGGCAATAGCGCGTGGCGGAAAGCCAGTTGCAGTAGCCCTTCATCCGGGCCGCGCGGGCGTTTTCCGCCTCGTCGTGCGTATGGAAATAGGACGGGAAGGGCTCGAAAGCACAGCCGGCAGGCGCCGGCGCGTCCGGCTGGAGCGCGACGCCGATGCAGCCGGTGAGGGTGTCTTCGCAGATGCGCTCAATGCGGGAAGCGTCGAAACGGGCGACGGCGTCCGCGCCCGCAGCCTCCCCTCCTTCGTGGACCAGGATCTCCCGGCCGCGGAACAGATAAGTCTTCTTGCCTTCCCAGGAAGTTACTCGATCGATTAATGCCATTAAGTACAAATTTAATAAAATTATCTATATTTGCAGCCGACTCATACTTCCACTTCGCACCCGATAACACGACGGATACCAAAAGAAAGGCCCCCGAGACACGCTCAGGGGCCTTTCTTTTACATACCTCGGACCAGCTACTCCTTCGCGAGGCACTTCCAGGCGCCGGCCGCGAGGGCTGCGCCGATGAAAGGACCGACGAAGAACACCCATACGCAGGCCAGGGAATCGCCGTCCGCAAAGAGGGCCGGGCCCAGGGAGCGTGCAGGGTTGACCGAAGTGCCGGTCAGGTTGATGCACACGAGGTGTACCAGAATGAGGGTAAGACCGATTGCCAGGCCGGCCAGGTTGCCGGCGCCCTTCTTCGCATCGGTGCTGCCGAGGACGACGAGCACGAAGATGAAGGTGGCGATCGCCTCTACGAGGATGGCTCCGCCAGCACCTCCGGCGTTGGCGACGCCATTGCTGCCCAGGGCGCCGGTCAGGTCAGGCGCGTCGACGACCCGGGTGAGAAGGAGCAGCACGGCACCGGCGATGATACCGCCGATGAGCTGCCCGCACCAGTAGCCACAGGCATCCTTCCAGCCCATCCTGCCGGACAGGGCCACGGCGAGGGTGATGGCAGGGTTGATGTGGCAACCGGAGATGGCTCCGATCGTGTAAGCCATCGCGATGACGGTAAGACCGAAGGCGACGGCGGTCCCGACGACACCGGCCGGGGTGTTGCAACCCAGGAACATGGCGGTGCCGCAACCGAGAAGCGTCAGCACGAAGGTGCCGATACATTCAGCAATGTACTTTTTCATCTGATAGAGGATTTTGTGGTTAGTTAACGCGGCTAATTTAGAAATTTTCCCCGATTATTGTTAACTTTACCGAACCGAAAAACTAAAAACCAGACTGATATGTACGACGCTACCCACGGACTTTATGTCGCTCACGGGCCCAACGGGCCCATCTCCATCGTAGGTAAGATGGCCAACCGGCACGGCCTCATCGCAGGCGCCACCGGCACCGGCAAGACGGTCACCCTGCAGGTGATCGCCGAGAGTTTCAGCCAGGCAGGCGTCCCCTGCTTCATGGCCGACATGAAGGGCGACCTGTCCGGCATCAGCCAGGCCGGGCGCCTGAGCGGCTTCATCGAGAAGCGCCTGCCGGAGTTCGGCCTCGACACGCCCACGTTCGCGGGTTGCCCCACACGTTTCTACGACGTTTTCGGCGAGCAGGGCCATCCCATGCGCACCACCATCTCCAATATGGGTCCGCAGCTGCTCAGCCGCCTGCTGGGCCTCAATGAGGTGCAGTCCGGCGTGATGGACATCGTCTTCCGCGTGGCCGACGACCGCGGCCTGCTGCTCATCGACATGAAGGACCTGCGCGCGATGCTCTCCTATGTGGCGGAGCACGCCGAAGAATATACCCGCCAGTACGGCAACGTCTCCCCCGCCAGCATCGGCGCCATCCAGCGCGCGCTGCTCTCCCTGGAAAACCAGGGCGCCGAGAAGTTCTTCGCGGAGCCTGCCTTCGACATCCAGGACCTCTTCGCCGTCGAGGACGGCAAGGGCGTGATGAGCGTGCTGGCCGCCGACAAGCTGATGCTCAATCCGAAGCTCTATTCGACCTTCCTGCTGTGGCTGCTCTCCGAGATCTACGCCACGATGCCGGAGGTCGGCGATCCGGAGTTGCCGAAGCTCGTGTTCTTCTTCGACGAGGCCCACACCCTCTTCACGGACACGGCTCCCGCCCTGATCAGCAAGATCGAGCAGGTGGTCCGCCTGATCCGAAGCAAGGGCATCGGCGTCTACTTCATCACGCAGAGCCCCACCGACATCCCTGAGAGCGTCCTCGGCCAGCTGGGCAACCGCGTCCAGCACGCCCTGCGCGCCTTCACGCCCAAGGACCAGAAGGCCGTCAAGGCCGCCGCTGAGACCTTCCGCGCCAATCCCGCCTTCAAGACCGACGAGGCCATCATGGCCCTCGAGACCGGCGAGGCGCTGGTCAGCTTCCTCGACGCCAAGGGCGCACCGGGCGTCGTCGAGCGCGCCAAGATTCTCTTCCCGCTCAGCCAGATCGGCGCCATCACGCCCGGCCAGCGCTTGGACATCAACAGCGCTTCGCCCGTAGGCGGCAAGTACGACCAGGTCATCGACCGCGAGTCCGCGTTCGAGGTCCTGCTCGCCGACGCGCAGAAGGCCGCCGAGGAGCAGGCGAAGCAGCAGGAGGAGATCGCGAAGCAGAAGGAAGAAGCGGCGAAGGAAGTCGCCGAAAAGAAAGCCGCTTCCAAGTCCTCCAAGACCAAGAAGACCATCCTCGGCACCGTCGCGGCCGCTGCCGCCACGGCCGCCATCTCGAGCGTCTCGCGCAGCGCCGGCACGGCCGTCGCCAACGCCGTCACCGGCAAGAAGTCCAAGACCAAGAAATCCACTGCCGAAAAGGCCATCAACAGCGCCACTTCCAGCGCCCTCCGTTCCCTCACCCGCAGCATCCTCGGCAGCCTGATCAAATAAACCATCGTTCGCTAATCCCTTCCCATCCTGAGTGAAAAGAAGAACTTACCTCATCCTGGCGCTTTGCCTTTCCGTTTTGTCATCCTGCGGCCCGCGTGGCCGTGTCATCGTCGGCCCCGTCGAGATTCTGCCCACTCCGCTGGTCGGATTCATCCCGGAATGCTTTGATGCCGACTCCACCCTGGTCCGTTCCGGCGACTCCTTCACCGTCCTGATGAACCGTCTGGGACTTGGCGCGTCCGACGCCTATGCCCTCACGCAGCGCTGCGAAGGCGTCTTCGACGTCCGCAAGCTGCGCGCCGGCAATCCGGTGCAGGCCTATTACGAGACCGCCCCGGGCGGCTCCAGGAGGCTCTGCTATGTCGTATATGCGGAGGACCGGGTCCATTCCACCGTGTTTCAGTGCGCGGATTCCCTTGCCGTCTGGCGGGTGGAGAAGCCCGTGGAGCACCGGCGGCGCGTCACGGACGTAACCATCAACAGTTCCCTCTGGAACGACATGATCGCCGCAGGGGGCTCCCCCAACCTGATCATGACCCTGGCCGACATCTATCAGTGGAGCGTCAACTTCTTCACGCTGCAGAAGAAAGACCGGTTCCGGATGATCTATACCGAAAGCGTCTGCGAAGGCGATGTGGTCGGCATCGACACGGTGCATTTCTGCCTCTTCAACGCCGCGGCGGGCAAGGAAGTCGCGGCGGTCCGTTTCGACACGGGCGAGGGCGGCCGCAGCACTTACTGGGACAAGGGCGGCGAGAGCCTCAAGCGGATGTTCCTCAAGGCTCCGCTCAAGTACAACCGCATCAGCAGCCGGTTCTCCTATGCGCGCAAGCATCCTGTGACCGGCAAGGTCAAGGCCCACACCGCCGTGGACTATGCCGCGCCTACGGGCACGCCCGTCCACGCCATCGGCGACGGCACGGTGATGCGCATCGGCTGGGATGCCGGCGGCGGTGGCAACCGGATCCGCCTCAAGCACGCCCGCGGCTACGAGACCAGCTACATGCACCTGTCCAAGTATGCCCCCGGCCTCAAGGTCGGCTCGCACGTCTCGCAGGGCCAGCTGATCGGCTATGTCGGCGCCACCGGCACGGCCACGGGCCCGCACCTCGACTTCCGCGTGTTCCAGAACGGCAAGGCCATAGACCCGCTGTCGCTCAACTCCCCCGCCTCCGAGCCGCTGGACAAGAAATATCTGGAGAGATTCAACGCCATCTACGACCAATACATGGCAGAACTCAATGGAAATTAAACCCGTAGCTTACTTCCGCGCGCCGATGTCCGAGAAATTCGGGCTGCCGCGCCAGGCCGGCGTGGCGGGCTCGCTCCGCGGGACCGTGGTCCTGGAGCCCGAATACCGCAGCCCCGACGCCCTGCGCGGCCTGGAAGATTTCGACTATGTCTGGCTCCTCTGGGAGTTCCATCTCAACCGGGAGACCGCATCCGGGAGCCTGACCGTCCGGCCGCCCCGGCTGGGCGGCAACGAGCGCGTCGGCGTGTTCGCCTCGCGCTCGCCCTACCGCCCCAACCGCCTGGGTCTGAGCTCGGTGCGCGTCGAGTCCGTGGACGCCGCCAAGGGCGAAATCCGCGTCCTCGGCGCCGACCTGGCGGACGGCACCCCCATCTACGACATCAAGCCCTACGTCGCCTATGCGGACAGCCATCCCGGCGTGCGCAGCGGCTTCGTGGACGGTCACGAATGGAAGCCCCTGGATGTCAGGCTGCCCAAAGAATTCTTCCCTTATTTCTCGCCGGACCACATCGACGGTCTCTTCGAGATCCTCGCGCAGGATCCCCGGCCGCAGTACCAGGACGACCCGGAACGAATTTACGGCCTCCTGTACGAAGGCCGTAATATCAAGTTCAAGGTCGCGGACGGCGTGCTTACCGTCGTCGCCGTCGAGCGGACGTCGTAGGGTTCTCCCCTACCAGTTCTTGCGATCGAAAGTCCACTGCGGGAAGAAAGCCTTCCCGTAGGCGTCGTTCATGAAGAGCGCGGAGTCGGAGATCATCCCCTTCAGCTGCCAGTTCAGCCACGTCCGGGCCACGACGGCGTAGGCGCCGGCGTTCTTCTCGTAGTAGGTGCCGTGGTGGCCGTCCAGCGTGGAAATCTTGACCACGGGGATGTTGTCCGCGATGAGGCCCCAGTCGCCGTTGGCATTGGGGTAGGCCGCGTCGGCCGTGCCGCCGTTGAGATACAGCATCGGGGCGTGGAGATTGGCGAGCGACTTCTTGGAGGCGCCGGCCATCGACATCTCGCCCATGCCCGAGTTGAAAAGCATGCAGGTCTTGATGCGCGGGTCGTGCGCGACGGCCAACACCTGGGCGCCGCCGCAGGACTGCCCCATCGCCGCGACCTTCTCCAGGTCGATCAGGTGGTAGTATTCGCTCTCCTCGTCGGCGTCCTGTCCGGTAAGCCAGTCGAGGGCCTCCAGCATCTGGCGGGCATAGGTCGCCGTCGCCGGCTGCTGCACGGTCACGACCGGTTTTTTGTTCTTCTTCTTTTTGGCAGCGGCAGCGGCAGCCTTCCGGGCCGCTTCACGCTCTGCTTCAATCGCCGCCTTCTCCTCCGCTGTATACGGCGTCAGGCGCTCTCCGTTACCCATGATGGCAAATTCCTTGGTCTCGGGATACCAGCCGCGGACGACGCCCTTCCACTGGGCGTAGAAGGCCTCGTCCGGCATGTCCATATAAGGGCCGATCGCCAGGACGATGTAGCCGTAGGAGGCGACATCGCTGAGGAGACGGCTCATCTCGAGGCTGTTGTTGGCGCAGGCGCCGTTGGCATAGAGCAGCACGGGAATCTTGCCGTTCTCGGCCACGTAGGCCTTGAGGTTCTCCGGCCGGTAAATCATGTGGGTCGGCAGGCTCTTGTCGCCGATGGCGACGGACTTGAAGGGGCCGGTGCCACCGTCTTCGATGACCTGGGATCGCTCCGTCTGCGCGAAGCAGCACATGCCCGTGGCCAGCGCCACGGCGAATGCGAGGATTTTCTTGGCGTTCATGTTATCAATTGGATTGGTTGCTCTTTTTTATTGTTCGAGGGCCTTGAAGCCCAGGTACAGCGCGTCCACGAGGTCGCGGCTGCTGTAGGCCTCGGCGGTGCAGCGCTCCGTCAGTGCATCCCCGGCGTAGCCGTGGATCCAGACGGCGAGCGCCGCGGCCTCGATGGCATTGTAGCCGCGGGCGATCAGGCCGCCCAGCAGGCCGGTCAGCACGTCGCCGCTGCCGCCCTTCGCCATGCCGGCGTTGCCGGTGGTATTGACGAAACGCTCCCCGGAAGGCGTGTAGATCCGGGTATGGAAACCCTTGGACACGAGCACGCAGCCGGTCCGGCGGCAGAGCGCGAAGATGGCTTCTTCACGCGCCTCGGGGCTGTCCCAGCTGATCAGGCGCATCAGCTCGCCTTCGTGGGGCGTCATCACGGACCCGGCCGGAATCTCGTCCTGCAGCTTGGGATTCTGCGACAGAAGCCCGAGCGCGTCAGCGTCCAGGACCATCGGAATATCCTCCTCCTGCGCCCTCGCAAGAAGCTTTCCGAAAGCTTTCGCGGTGGCCTCGGCCAGGCCCAGGCCGGGGCCGACGGCGATGGCGCCGAAGCGCATCAGGCCTTCCGGGATGCGGCTGAAGCAGGTGCCAGGATCCAGCGAGAACATCGCCGAAGGGCAGGAGTCGACGGTCGCCTGTACGGCATATGCCGTGGAATGGAGGGTGACGAGACCGCAGCCGGAATGCAGCGCGGCCCCCGTGGCGAGCACGGCCGCGCCGGGCATGGTCTGGCAGCCGCTCACGAGCAGCAGATGTCCATACTGGCCTTTGTGGCTGTCGTCCGGGCGGGTCTTCAGCAACGGACGGAGGAATGCGGGATCGATGTTCGTCATGGTACCTATCTTTTATCGGTTACTGGCAGGCGGTGATGTGGAAGCAGTGCTCCTTCTTCTCGTATTTGGCGAGGATGCGGCCGGCGGCCTTCTCGTCACGCAGCACTTCGGCCAGGACCTTGGTCAGCTCGAAGGGCTGCATGAATTCGTCGGTCTCCACGTCGCGGTGATAGCGGGTGTAGGTGATGTCGAAGGTCGTGCCGAAGCAGTGGGCGGAGTTGTCGCTGGCGTTGGGGTTGCCGCTCTTGCGCAGGCGCGTGACGTCCTCCTCCGTGCGGAGCACCGAGGAGACGACGAGCTTGTAGAGCGGGAACTGCTTGCGCGCCAGCGAGTCGTGGAAGGCGCGTGCGATGTGGTTGAGTTCGCGGGCGGCGTTGCCGGTCAGGTAAGGGACCGAGTAGCGCAGCTCGTCCAGGACGAGGTAGTCGGAATCGTCGATCCGGGTCAGCAGGGACGTGTTGATGTCGTCCCGCTTCTCCGGGATCTTCTTCAGGCCGACCGCCCTGGCCTTCTCCAGATGCACGTCGTTGACGTCGTCGAACATCTTGGCATAAGGCATCCGCGGGGTGTAGTAGATGATTTCCCGGGCCGTGACTTCGCCGAGCCCGTCCACGTCGTCTTCCGCCTGCAAAGTCTCCGGCACGTCCGGCTCCCCTGCCTCTTCCTGCAGGATCTCCTGCGGTTCCGTCTGCTCCACGCGGGCTTTCTTCTCTTTCGGCTCGCGCTCCACCTTGCTGCATCCGCCGCCCACCAGGAGTCCCATCAGGAACCCCAGGATGAACGGCATCAGCAATATGATTAAAACTTTTTTCCTTTTTGTCATCAGTATTTCAAAATCGGCTGCCGGGCGGCGGTCGTCTCATCGGGACGGCCGATCGGCGTGTTGTGCGGTGCCGCGTGCAGCATCTCCGGGTCGGCCTTGGCCTCTTCGGCGATCCGGCGCATCACGGCGATGAACGCGTCCAGCGTCTCCAGCGACTCCGTCTCCGTGGGCTCGATCATGATGGCCTGGTGGAAGAGGAGCGGGAAATAGATGGTCGGCGCGTGGAAGCCGTAGTCGAGCAGGCGCTTGGCGACGTCGAGCGTCGACACGCCGTTCGGCTCCAGCAGGCCGTCGAAGACGAATTCGTGCTTGCACACCGTCGGGATGGGCAGCTTGTAGCAGTCCTTGAGGGATTCCTTGATGTAGTTGGCGCCCAGCGTGGCCAGCTTGCCGGCCATCTTGATGTTCTCGCGGCCGAGCATCAGGATGTAGGCGTAGGCCCGCAGGATGATGCCGAAATTGCCGTGGAAGCCGCTCACGCGCGGGATATGCAGGAACGGGACGACCTTGTCGGACACGCCGACCGGGCCGCTGCCGGGACCGCCGCCGCCGTGGGGCGTCGAGAAGGTCTTGTGGAGATTGAGGTGCATGATGTCGAAGCCCATGTCGCCCGGCCGGACCATGCCCAGGAGCGGGTTCATGTTGGCACCGTCGTAGTAGAGCAGGCCGCCGCAGGCGTGGACGAGTTCGGCGATCTCCTTGATGTCGCGCTCGAACAGGCCGAGGGTGTTGGGGTTCGTCATCATGATGCCGGCGATGTCCGGACCGAGGAGCGGCTTGAGGTCTTCGACGTCCACGAGGCCGTTCTCCTTGGACTTGACGACCACGATGTCCAGGCCGCAGACGGCTGCGGAAGCCGGATTGGTGCCGTGGGCGCTGTCAGGGACGATGACCTTGGTGCGGGCGGTGTCGCCGCGGCTCATGTGGTATTCGCGCATCAGCATCAGGCCGGTGAGCTCGCCGTGGGCGCCGGCGCAGGGCAGGAAGGTGAAGTGTTTCATGCCCGTGATGGCGGCCAGGGCCTTGTCCATGGCGACGTAGATCGCGAGGGCGCCCTGCGTGGTGGTCTCCGGCTGGAGCGGGTGCAGGCCCAGGAATGCGGGCATGTTGGCGATTTCCTCGTTGATCTTGGGGTTGTATTTCATCGTGCAGGATCCGAGCGGATAGAAGCCCGTATCCACGCCGAAGTTCATCTGGGACAGATTTGTATAATGTCTGACGACATCGACTTCACTGACCTCCGGAAGATCCAGTTTGCTTTCTCTCCACACGATGCTGCTCTTTGCCGAGCAGCAGCTGCCCTCCTGAAACCCTGCCACCCTCGGCATGGTAAGAGGGGGGACCGCAAGCGACGCGCAGTGGTGGGGTCCGGCGGAGCCGGACGTTTCGGGAGGGCAGGCTGCTGTCGGCAGGGAATAACCAGTCCTACCGGGTTTGGAGAGTTCGAAAATGAGTTTGTCGTAGTATTTCATATCCTTACCCTCCTTTAGATTGATTTGACGATTTCGACGATGCGGTCCATCTCCTCGCGGGTGTGCTTCTCCGTGACGCAGAAGGTCACGTAGCCGTCCTCCGTCTGGAGGCCGGCGAAGAAGCCCGCGTCGAGCAGCGCCTGCTGCATCTTCTCCACGTCGCAGAGCGGCTTGAGGCAGAATTCCTTCAGGAACTCCCCGTCGAAGACCTGCTCGAACTTGCCCGTGGCGAGCAGCTGGTCGTGCAGATAGTGGGCCCCCTCGTAGCAGAGGGCATTGAGCTTGCGCATGCCCTCGGGACCCATCAGGGACAGGTACACCGTGCACCAGAGCGCCATCAGCGACTCGTTGGAGCAGATGTTGGAAGTGGCCTTCTCGCGGCGGATGTGCTGCTCGCGCGCCTGCAGGGTCAGGACGTAGCAGCGCTTGCCGGAGGCGTCGGTGGTCTGGCCGACGATGCGGCCCGGGAGCTTGCGCATCAGGGCCGTGGTGCAGGCCATGAAGCCCACGTACGGACCGCCGAAGCAGAGCGGAATGCCGAGCGACTGGCCGTCGCCCACGGCGATGTCGGCCCCCCACTCCGCCGGGCTCTTGACCACGGCGAGGGCGGACGGGTCGCAATATTCGACGAGCAGCGCGCCCGCCTGGTGGACGAGGTCCGCCAGGCCGAGATGGCTCTCGATGATGCCGAAACGGTTGATGGACGGGACGATGACGCCCGCCAGGTCCAGCACGCCTTCAGCGACCTCCTCGGCCACCTTGTCCGTGACGACGACGTTGATGCCGGCGTACTTGGCGTAGGTGCGGATGGTATCGATCACGTGCGGCAGGAGCCGCGCGGACACGATCACGGAATTGCGCTTCTTGGTGCTGGCCACGCACATGCGCATCGCCTCGGCGGCGGCCGTCGGGCCGTCGTACATCGAGGCGTTGGCGCAGTCGAGGCCGGTCAGGCGGCAGATCATCGACTGCCACTCGAAGATATAGCGCAGCGTACCCTGCGAAATCTCGCACTGGTACGGCGTATAAGCGGTCAGGAATTCGCTCCGGGAGGTGATGTAAGGGATCACCGAAGGGACATAATGGTCGTATGCGCCCTGGCCGACGAACACCTTCAGGCGGGCGTTCTTGGCCGCCAGGCCCTCGAAAAAGTCACGAACCTGCTGTTCGCTCATCGCGGACGGCAGGTCGTACTCCCCCTTGTAGATAAAATCCGCGGGGACATCGGCGTAGAGGTCGTCCAGCGACCCGACGCCGATCCTTTCGAGCATCACGCGGATATCTTCCCCGGTCTGGGGAAAATAGCTGAATGCTCCCATATTTTTATTTGGCTATGTTAGCGTAGGCAGATGCGTTCAGCAGGGCGTCGAGCTCCGAAGCGTCGGACATCTCGACCTTGATGATCCAGGCCTCGTAGGCGTCTTCGTTGATGAGTTCGGGCTTGTCCTCGAGCTCGTCGTTGCGGGCGATGACCTTGCCGGACACGGGCGCGATCAGCTCGCTGGAGGTCTTCACGCTCTCCAGGGCGCCGAAGTCGCTGCCGGCCTCGACCTCATCGTCGACGTCGGGCATTTCGACATAGGTGATGTCCCCCATCTCGCTCTGCGCGAAATCGGAAACGCCGATGATGGCCACGTTGCCATCCACTTTGACCCATTCGTGGGACTCGCTGTAGAGAAGTCCTTCTGCTATTTTGCTCATATGATTCAGTTAGTTGTGTGTTTGTTATTTCTTGTAGTTGGTCTGGTAGAAACGCTTCTTGACGACGACGCCGGGGAAGGTGTTCTTGCGGATGCGGACCCGGAGCGGGGTGCCGAGGGCCGCGTAGGCGCTGTCCACGAGGGCGAAGCAGATGCTCTTCTCCAGGGTGATGGAGTGGTAGCCCGTCGTCACGACGCCGACCTCCTTGCCGTCCTCCAGCTCCACGGGATAGCCGTGGCGCGGGACG
This sequence comes from uncultured Bacteroidales bacterium, assembly GCA_900319975.1. Lineage (GTDB taxonomy): Bacteria > Bacteroidota > Bacteroidia > Bacteroidales > UBA932 > Cryptobacteroides. Next base: position 15,527 of record ONQP01000010.1, read on the forward strand.
GCCTTGTCGGCCAGCTCGATGCCCACCAGCTTGTGGGAGACGCCTTCCGCCTTCTGCGCGACGAGCGCTTCCTTGCCGATGAATTCGGGCTTGTCCAGCTTGCAGAACATCCCGAGCCCCGCCATGATCGGGGAGATGTCGGCGGTCAGCTCGTCGCCGTAGAGCGGCATGCCGGCCTCGAAGCGCAGCGTGTCGCGGCAGCCGAGCCCGCAGGGCTTGACGCCTGCCGCCATCAGCTGCTGCCAGTACTGGCGGATCTGGTCCGGCGCGGCGTAGATCTCGAAGCCGTCCTCGCCGGTATAGCCGGTGCGGCTGACGATCACGCGGCGGCCGTCGCGTTCTGCATCAAGGAAAGTATAGAAAGTCAGCGGAGCGGCCTCCGGGAAGCCCAGCGTGCCGCAGACGGCCTTCTCGGCCTCCGGCCCCTGGACGGCGATCTGCCCCCAGGCGTCGGACTGATTGTCGATCTTCACGTCGAAACCCTCGGACTGCTCCAGCATCCAGGCGTAATCCTTGTCGATGTTGGCGGCGTTGACCACCAGCAGATAGTGCTGCGGCTCGCGCTCGCGATAGACCAGCAGGTCGTCCACCGTGCCGCCGTCGGAATAGAGCATCATCCCGTAGAGGATCTGCCCCGGAGCCATCGGACGGACATCGTTGGTGAAAATGTGGTTGACGAAGGATTCGGCATCGGGGCCGCTGATGAACACCTCGCCCATGTGCGAGACGTCGAAGACGCCGGCGGCCTGACGGACGGCATTGTGCTCGTCGATGATGCCGCTGTACTGGATCGGCATGTCATAACCGGCAAAAGGGCTCATCTTGGCATGGAGCTCGACGTGGAGATCATGCAGACAAGTCATTTTCAGGAGATTATCCATAAGGGTAGTTAGTGTTATTTGAGTATTTCGAGGTCTTTCTTGAGAATCATCCGGGGATCCATCATCTTGACTTTCTGGAATAGACGGACCTGGTTGCCCAGAGAAAGATAGACCTTGTCTTCGTGCTTGCCCTTGCGCCACCATTTATAGAAGCCGACGGGGTCGTTTTCGAAGGGGATCTTGGCAAGGATGCCGGAGCTATAGCCGGGATAGTCGATGATCAGGCGCAGCCCCATGAATTTCTTGTAGTAGTCGGGGTCCGCGCGGCGCAGCTTGCTCACGAGCGGATTGAGAACCTCCATCTCGTCGACCTGCAGGATCTTGTCGCGGATGATCATCCGGTGGATGCGGACAGGATCGATATTGAGCCAGGATCCCATGCGGTAAGTCTTGGGACCTTCCTCAGTATCAAGGGTCAACTCGTCCATCGAGAAGTAAACCTTCTCGGGGTCGAGGGGATATTGCTGCTGCTCCTGTTCCATTAGGTATCGAACTACAATCAACAAAAGTAGGCAATATTTTTATTTTTTCCTATTTTTACGCCGTCATGAATCGAATTTTTGCAGATTTTTCGGCTCTTGAAGGGACAAATTGTTATTGTTCGGAAGATAGCGCCCGGGCGATCCGGGAGCGCGTCGCGGACCTCCCCCTGCACGCCGTCCACGACATCGGGACGGGCGACTACCATTATATATCCCTGTTCTGGCTGGAGCGGATCGACGAGCCTTTCCAGCTCGTGCTTTTCGACCACCATCCCGACGACCAGCCGGGCGCCTTCGACGGCGACCTGCTCAGCTGCGGCAGCTGGGTCCGGGAGGCGCGGCGCCTGCCGATGCTGCGCGCCGACCGCTGGATCCGGGACGCGGCCGACTTCCCCGCCCTGGCGGAGCTGCCCGACCTGCCGGTCTATCTGTCCATCGACCTGGACGTGCTGTCCGAAGAATACGCCCGGACGGACTGGGACCAGGGGCGGATGACCCTGGAAGAATTGAAAGGGGCCCTGCGCGGCATCATCGCCGCCCGCCGCATCGTCGGCGTGGACCTCTGCGGAGGCAACACCCCCGAAAAAGGGGCCTCCCCGGACGACCTCGCATTGAATGCGGTCACCGGGGAGGCGCTGTCTGACTTGTTTCGCGATTTATCTTGACGCGATCGAAGCGTAAGGCTTACTCAGCCACGACGGTGCTGTCGACGGCCTCGACGAACTCGGTAGCGAGGCTATCGGCGGTTTCGACGGCGTTCTCAATGGTCTCAACAGCTTCTTCGGCGTTCTTGCTGGCGTTCTTGCAAGAAACGAACATCGTCGCGCAAGCGACAAGGGCGATAATAGAAATAATTTTTTTCATGGTTGAAATGTTGTTAACTATATTCCGGCCGCAAATGTAGCAATAATTTCAAATCATAGTTAAAAAAATTAAAAATATTTTAACCAATTGGCCATCAGGAGCAAAAAAACGCCTCCCCGGAATCCCGGAGAGGCGTCATTCAGTCAGTTACGATCTATTTGACAATCTTGAACGTGACAGGAATCGAGCAGTTGACGGGGACGTTCTTGCCACCCTGCTTGGCCGGGGTCCATGCGGGAGCTGCGGACACGACGCGGAGCGCCTCGGCGTCCAGCTCAGGATCCACACCCTTGACGACTCTGGCGTTGCGGACATTGCCATTGGCGTCCACCACGAAGTTGACGGTCACCTTGCCCTCGACGTCGTTCTCCAGGGCGTTGTCCGGATACTTGATGTTCTGCTGGACATACTTGACGAAGGCGTTGGCATCGCCACCCTCGAAGGACGGCTTGACGTCCACGGTGCTGTACGGCAGGATGTCGCCGAGCTTCTCGATTTCGAGCTTGGCACGGTCAGCGGCCTTGGAAGCGGCCTGGGATGCGGCATCGCCCACTTCTTCGATCGCGTCGGAAATAACGTCAACAGCATCCTGTGCAGTCTCCTGGACGGCCTCCACTGCATCCTTGGCGGCGTCTTTGATTTCGTTCTTTCCCTTGCCCTCATTCTTGCAAGAGAAGACCATCATCGCACATACGGCGAGGACGGCGAGCAAATAGAATTTCTTCATGACTATAAGGTGTTAAACAGTGTTTCCGTAACAAATGTAACAAAAAAATTCCGCCCGTCATCCCATCCGGGGCAAAAAACTAGAGGATCGGGGAGAAAAGCCGCGCGAAAGACTCCCAGAAACGGAGGATCCGCGACCGTTTAGCCCAGCGCTCCGGATCTACCTGCGTACAGCTCTCCAGGTCCAGCAGGAACTGCTCGCGCATCTGCTTCGCCATCTTCCGGTCATAGATGAAGGCGTTGATCTCGAAGTCCTGCTCGAAGCTGCGGATGTCGAGGTTGGTCGAGCCGATGGAGCACACTTCGTCGTCGGCGACGACCGTCTTGGCGTGCATGAAGCCCTTGTCGTAGAAATACACCTTCACGCCCGCCGCCAGCAGGTCCTTGATGTAGGAGCGCGAAGCGAGCGTGGTGATGATGTTGACGTCGTCGCGGCGCGGGATGATCAGGCGCACGTCCACGCCCGCGAGGGCGCAGTTGCGCAGCGCCATGCCGAGCGGCTCGTTGGGGATGAAGTACGGCGTCTGCACGTAAACGTATTTCCGGCTCTCGGTGAAGACGCGCAGGATGGCCTGCATGATCACGCGGAACTCCCCCAGCGGCCCGGAAGTGGCCACCTGCATCAGCAGGTTGCCCGCAGCCGGGACCTTCGGGAAATAGACCGGGTCGTCCAGCAGCTGCTTGGAGGAGAATTTCCAGTCCACCAGGAAGGCGGTCTGCATCTCGGCCACGACCGGTCCCTCCACGCGGATGTGCGTGTCACGCCACACGCCGTTGCGGATGCCGACGGCGTAGCGTTTGGCGATGTTCATGCCGCCCGTGTAGCCCACGCGGCCGTCGATGACGACGTTCTTGCGGTGGTTGCGGTAGTTGGTGTCGCTCGACAGGAGCAGCTGGACGCGGAAGAACGGGCGCACCTGGACGCCCTTCTCCGCCATCCGGCGGAAGAAGCGGCGGCGGCTCAGGTTGGCCAGGTCGTCGATCTGAAGGCGCACCTCCACGCCCTGCTGGGCCTTGCGCACGAGGATCTCCTCGGCCTTGCGGCCCATCTCATCGTCCTCGAACTTGAAGAACTGGAAATGGATGTGGTGCTGCGCCGCCTCGAGGTCGGCGAGCAGGTCGGCGTACATCGCGCTGAAATCGGTATAGACGCGCACGTCGTTGCCCTTGACGGGCACGGCCTTGCCGGCAGTGTGCAGGAGCGTGATCAGGTTGCGGACGCTGGTGGGCGGATCCTCGCAGACGTTGCCCTCCACCGCCTGGTCCGTCAGTTCCTGGAACTTGTCCATGTCCTCGACGCTGACCATGCGGCGGTTCTTGCGGTCCCGGCCGAAGAAGAAATAGAGGATGAGGCCCACGACGGGCAAAAATACGAGAAGAAGGATCCAGCTCAGCGTACGGATGGGACGGCCGTTCTCGGCGACTTCCATCAGGATGATGCTGACCAGGATCACGAGGAGCAATATGTCCAGCCAGTTGTCCATAGAATTTGGTTCAAGTATCGGTTCTTGCTGCGCAAGATAAGGATTTTTCTGCATTTTTTAATAATTTTGCAGTATGGTTTCTTTCTTTATCAGTGTACTAGCCCTCATTCTCGGTTTCCTGCTGTACGGCAGGTTCGTGGAGCGGGTGTTCGGACCTGACCCGGCGCGTCCTACGCCGGCCGTCACGAAGGCGGACGGGATCGATTTCATAGCCCTCCCCTCCTGGAAGGTATTCATGATCCAGTTTCTCAACATTGCCGGCACGGGACCCATCTTCGGCGCCATCATGGGCGCGAAGTTCGGTCCGGCGGCCTACCTCTGGATCGTGTTCGGGTGCATTTTCGGCGGAGCCGTCCACGACTTCCTCAGTGGCATGCTGTCGCTGCGCAACGACGGCGCGGGCCTGCCGGAACTGATCGGAAAGTACCTCGGCAAAGGAGCCAGGACCGTGATGCTCTGCTTCTCGATCCTGCTGCTGGTGCTCGTCGGCGCCGTGTTCGTGTACAGCCCGGCCGTGATCCTGAAGGATCTCGCCGGCAACGGGACCAACGTCGCCTTCATGGTCTGGGCGGGCGTCATCTTCGTCTATTACATCGTGGCCACGATGCTCCCGATCGACAAGATCATCGGACGCATCTACCCCTTCTTCGCCGTGGCGCTGATCTTCATGGCCGTCGCCCTGCTGGTCGGCCTGGTCGTCAAGATGCCGCAGATCCCCGAATTCTGGGACGGCCTGCAGAACCGCACGCAGACCTGGGGCGGCCAGGGCCAGCCCATCTGGCCATATATGTTCGTGACCATCGCCTGCGGGGCCATCAGCGGCTTCCACGCGACGCAGAGCCCGCTGATGGCGCGCTGCCTGAAGAATGAGAAGCTCGGCCGACCGGTCTTCTACGGTTCGATGATCACCGAAGGACTCGTCGCCCTGATCTGGGCGGCGGTCTCCTCGTATTTCTTCTTCGGCGGCGGCGCCGCCGAAGTGGGCGGCACCTTCGCCGACGCGGCCCCGACCGTCGTCACGAAGGTCTCGCGCAGCTGGCTCGGCATCGCCGGCAGCATCCTGGCGCTGATCGGCGTGGTCGCCGCGCCGATCACGAGCGGCGACACCGCCCTGCGCAGCGCCCGGCTCATCATCGCCGACTTCCTCCATTTCGACCAGAAACCCGTCGGCAAGCGCCTCGCGATCAGCATCCCGCTCTTCCTGGTGGCCGCGCTGATGCTCTGGTTCAACATCGCCAACGAAGACGGCTTCAACGTCATCTGGCGCTATTTCGGCTGGGCCAACCAGACCCTCGCCGTGTTCACCCTCTGGGCCCTGACCGTGTTCCTGGCGCTTGAGCGCAAGGGCGCGTACTGCCTCATGACCCTGCTGCCGGCCTGCATCATGACGGCCGTCAGCGTCACCTACATCAGCATCGCCCAGATCGGGTTCAACCTCCCGATGGGCTGGAACCGCTGGATCGGCGCCGCCGTGATCGTGCTGAGCGCCGTCCTGTTCTTCTGCTGGAAGGGCAGGCAAACCCGCAAACAAAAGTAATTTATGGCAGACGAAAAGATCATCTTCTCGATGAACGGGGTCGGCAAGGTCCTCCCCCATAACAACAAAGTCATCCTCAAGGACATCTACCTGTCCTTCTTCTACGGCGCCAAGATCGGCATCATCGGTCTGAACGGCTCCGGCAAGTCCACCCTCCTCAAGATCATCGCCGGCGTGGAGAAAGCCTACAAGGGCGAAGTGGTCTGGGCACCCGGCTACAGCGTCGGCTACCTGGAGCAGGAGCCGCAGATGGATCCGGACAAGACCGTGCTGGAGGTGGTCCAGGAAGGCGTACAGGAGGTGATGGACCTGCTGGCCGAATACAACGAGATCGGCATGAAGTTCTGCGAGCCGATGGACGACGACCAGATGAACAAGCTGATCGAGCGCCAGGGCGAGCTCACCGAGCTCATCGAGCACCACGACGGCTGGGAGATCGACTCCAAGCTCGAAAGGGCCATGGACGCGCTCCAGTGCCCGCCGTCCGACGCCAAGATCGCCACGCTCTCCGGCGGTGAGCGCCGCCGCGTGGCCCTCTGCCGCCTGCTCCTGCAGGCCCCGGACGTACTGCTGCTCGACGAGCCCACCAACCACCTCGACACGGAGAGTATCCAGTGGCTGGAAGCCCACCTGCAGCAATACAAGGGCACGGTCATCGCCGTCACGCACGACCGCTACTTCCTGGACAACGTAGCCGGCTGGATCCTGGAGCTGGACCGCGGCGAGGGCATTCCCTGGAAGGGCAACTATTCCTCCTGGCTGGACCAGAAGACCAAGCGCCTCGCGCAGGAGGAGAAGCAGGAGAGCAAGCGCCGCAAGACCCTCGAGCGCGAGCTCGAATGGGTCCGGATGGCGCCCAAGGCCCGCCAGGCCAAGCAGAAGGCCCGTCTGGGCGCTTATGAGAAGCTGGCCTCCGCCGACAGCAAGGAGAAGGAGGCGCGCCTGGAGATCTACATCCCCAACGGCCCGCACCTCGGCAACAAGGTCATCGAGTTCCACGACGTGAGCAAGGCCTACGGCGACAAGCTCCTCTTCGAGCACCTGAGCTTCGTGCTGCCGCCTGCAGGCATCGTGGGCGTGATCGGCCCCAACGGCGCCGGCAAGACCACCCTCTTCCGCCTGATCATGGGCATCGAGAAGCCCGACAGCGGCACCATCGAGATCGGCGAGACCGCCAAGATCGCCTACGTGGACCAGCAGCACAAGAGCATCGACCCCGACAAGACGGTCTACGAGACCATCGCCGGCAACTCCGAGTGGGTGCGCCTGGGCGGCCGCGACATCAACGCGCGCTCCTGGGTGTCGCGCTTCAACTTCTCGGGCGCCGACCAGGAGAAGCTCTGCGGCGTGCTGTCCGGCGGCGAGCGCAACCGCCTGCACCTCGCATTGACCCTCAAGGACGAGGGCAACGTCCTGCTGCTCGACGAGCCGACCAACGACGTGGACGTCAACACCATCCGCGCCCTGGAGGAAGGCCTCGACGGCTTCGCGGGCTGCGCCGTGGTGGTCAGCCACGACCGTTGGTTCCTGGACCGCATCGCCACGCACATCCTGGCGTTCGAGGGCGAGGGCCAGGTCTATTTCTTCGAGGGAAGCTACTCCGAGTATGAGGAGAACCGCAAGGCCCGTCTCGGCGAGACCGAGCCCAAGCGGTTCAAATACAAGAAGCTGATGGAATAAGCGATGAAGAAAGGTTATTCAGACGACATAAAGAAACTGCAAGCCTACATCAAGCGCCTGCAGGAGATCAAGGATGTCCTCTATGCCGTGGAGGAGGTCGCGCTCGAAGTGGAGCGCGGCGTGAGCGAGATCGACGCCCGCATTCCCCTGCGGGAGACGCTGGACGAGATCCGCGACGGCGAGCAGCGCGCCCAGGCCGAGCACGCCCTGGACCTGCTGGAGGAGACGTTCGCGCTCATCGACGAGATCCTCGGGCCGCCCGAGGACGAAGTCACCGGCGAGCCTGTCGGCACGCCGATGGACCCCGTCGCCCGCGGCTCCCGCTCCAGCGAGATCAAGCTGGAGGATTTCCTGCGCAACTACAAACCCGGCAGCAAAGGCAAGGTCAGCTGATCCGCGCGCGGCAAGACGGTCCTGTACGTGGACGAATTCCGCTTCAACTATTGATTCCGGCCGTCATTTCCGCCCGACCGGGCGGATGGTGACCGTGCGGTCATACGCCGTCGGAAGGGCCCGGTAACCGGCCAGGATGCCGCGCGCCGTGTCGCCGACGCCGGAGGTCGCGTAGTCGAGATTCAGGGTGATGTCCCCTCCCCGGACCAGCTGGTACTCATAGACGGCTTTCGTCAGGTTGTCCGTCGTGCAGTCGTAGGCATTGAAAGCAAACAGCCCGTCCATCGAGAATTCCAGGCCGGCGCCGGACGCGTCCGTCAGGCGCACCCAGCGGTTGTCCGTCCGCAGGCCGTAATCCTGCGGGATCAGGTAAGGTTCATACATCGCATCCATGTCGGATTTCCAGATACCGATCCGGTAGCCGGACTTGCGGTCCGGATAGGACGCCTGCGGGCCGCGGCCATACCATTCGACATGCCGGAGCGACTTGTCCAGGCTCAGGGTCAGGCCGATCCGCGGCAGCCATGCAGGCATCTGGCCCTGCGGGTTGACGTGGTGCTTCAGCGTCAGGGTGCCGTCGCCGTCGATCCGCCAGGCGAACGTCTCGTCGAAGCCGTCGTAGGAGCGGCCGCTGATATAGGCGTCCAGCTGGCCGTCGCGGCCCGCGGCGCCGCCAGGCAGCGCCAGCTCGCGGACGTTCACGCAGACCTCACCGTCTGCTTCGGAGGCCCGCACGGACACGGGTACATACGATACGCGATCCAGCCCTGCCGAATAATAATGCGAGGCCAGCACCTGGGCGTGTCCGATGGAGCCATAGCCCCGGACGCGCGCATTGCCGGCGCTGCGGCCGTTCCAACCGTCCAGCTCGTTGGCCAGCGGCGCGCGCCACAGATTGAGGCGGAGCGGCTCCGCGAGCAGTTCCCGGCCGTCCACGACCGCAGAGACCAGCGCGCCGGTCCGGGCGTCGAATCCATAGGCGAATCCTTCGCCGGAGGCCACGATCCGGTCCCCATCCTCCTGCAGGCGGACCCGCTTCCCGGAGGCGGGAACGGGCGCGGCAGGGACATTCCAGGACTTGAGCTCAAACTGCTCCCAGCTGACTTCATGGCCGGCCCGGGCCCAGAGCTCATCGTGCGCCAGGACGGAACTGAAGTTCAGCCTGTATTCCTTGCCGGGCACGGCCGCAGGCCGGCGGAGCGGAATGCGGACGACCTGCCGGCCCAGCGGTGCCACGTCCAGGTCCAGGACGCCGGAATCGACGACTTCCTCGTCCGCGGTCAGGGTCCAGCAGGTCTTGTAGTGGGAAGCATTGAGGAAGTGGTTGCGGTTCCACACCTCCACGATCCCCCGCTCCGGATCCACCGGCAGGAAGCACAGCGGCTGCGTGGTTTTCTTCAGCTGCCACATTTCGGGCTGGACGCTCCGGTCCGGCCAGATGCTGCCATAAGTCCGGGCTCCGATCCCATAGGACCAGAAGGTCCCTCCGCGGGTTTCTTCCTCGAAATCCAGCCAGAGAACCGCCCTGGAAGGGTCCAGATCGGACGGGGCAAAGGCCCTGTCGAATACGCCGGCGTTGTCGATGAGCGCGTCGCAGACAAATACGTTGGTGTCCTGTCCGAGCGCCTCTTCGCTGCGTCCGATGCAGAGCGAGAGCGGCAGGTTGCGGATCGTGCCCTTCATCGGCATCGAGGCCGCTTCCGCGCCGTCGATATAGATGCGCATCGCCCGGCCGTCATAGGTGGCCGTCACATTGTGCCAGCGGCCTTCCCAATCTGCCGGAAGCGGCGCGCTCAGCACCTGGCGCGTCCCGTTGTCGAGATAGAAGTCCAGCCGGTCGGTCCCCTGCTGCTTGAGCCCGAACTGGTTGTCACCCTTGGTGATCAGGTAGCCGCCGTCGGCGTTGTAGCGGCGCGGCAGGATGTCGAGCGTCAGGGTCAGGCCGTCTCCGGAGATCTCCACGGCGTCGGCGCGGTACACCTGCACCCACTGGTCCTGCCTGTTCAGGTCGATGGCGTTGCCGGTGCGTCCCTTGACCAGGCGGGCCTGCCCCATGATGTGGGCGGGGACGCCGTTTCCGGACTTGTCCCGCAGGGCGCGGACAGGCTGATTGAGACCGACGCTGACGAAATCCCAGAGGGCGCCGCCCAGGAGCTTGGGATGCGCGTAGATGACATCCCAGTAATCATCCACCCCGCCACCGCCGTTGCCGGCCACGGACAGATACTCGTCCATGAAGGACGGCCGCAGGTCCTGCCTGTCGAGGCCATAGCCGATTTCGTGCTCGAGCGGAGAAGGATAGCGGGGGCCGACGATGTCTTCGGCCGGGTGCTTGGCGGCATTGCCGCCGTACATCCAGAAGCGCGTGGGATCGAGGGACTTGCCCTCCTTGACCACTTCGGTGATATTGTCGCCCTCGCCGCTTTCGTTGCCTGCGCTCCAGAAGAGCACGCAGGCGTGGTTGCGGTCGCGCAGGACCATCCGGCGCACCCGCTCGCGGTACATCTCCGTGAATTCAGGCATGTCGCTGGCATACTCCGTGGCATGGGCCTCGTCGCCGGTCTCGTCGATGATGAAGAGGCCGTATTCGTCCGCCAGGTCCAGATATTCGTTCACGGGCGGATAGTGCGAGGTGCGGACGGCGTTGAAATTGAACTGCTTGAGAATCTCGAAGTCCTGACGGACAATGTCTTCGGTCATCGCGTGTCCCAGGTCGGGATGCTGCATGTGCGAATTGGTGGCGCTGACCTTCAGCGGCTGTCCGTTCAGATAGAACACGCCTTCGCGGATTTCGGTCTTCTTGAAACCGATGCGCTTGCAGACCTCGTCCACGACGCGTCCCGAAGCGTCCGTCAGCGTCATCTTCAGGTCATAGAGGTCCGGCGTCTCGGACGACCATTTCCTCGGCGCGGCGACGCGGGCGCCCAGGCGCACCGTCTGCTGGCTGCCGGCGGCCAGGCCAATGCCTGAACGCTGCATCGAGGCCACCGGCTGGCCGCGGAAGGACACTTCGGCAGCCAGTCCGAGTCCGGCCTCGGAAGCGCCGAAGGCCTGCAGGTCGACGGCCAGGCTCAGGTCGGAGTCGGTGTAATCGGCACCGAAGTCCGTGATCACCTGCCAGTCGCGGATGCGGACCCGGGGCACGGCAAAGACCGTGACGTCATCGAAGATACCGGCCAGGCGCCAGTAGTCCTGACCCTCGAGATAATAGCCGTCGCAGTACTTCACCACCAGCACGGCGACGGTGTTCTTGCCGGGCTTGAGGTAAGGCGTGATATTGTATTCGGAAGGTTCCTGTGCGCCTTCATTGTAGCCGACCTGCCGGCCGTTCACCCAGACGAACGAGCCGGACGCGACCTTCTCGAAGCGGAGGAACACCTGCTCGCCCTTCCAGGCGGCAGGGAGCTGGAACGAGGTCCGGTAGGCGCCAGTGGGATTGGTCTCCATCGGGACGTTCGGCATCTGCACGGCGAACGGATTCTCTTCGCCCCCGCCCAGCCGGTAGCGCGCCATCATTTTCTGCATCTCGCTGGCCTCGGGATCGTCCAGGACCCGGCGCAGCTGAGCCAGGATGGATTCCGGCATGGTCACGGCAAACGGCGCGCTGACATTCCGGAAAACCGCCTGCCCGAAACCCTGCATTTCCCAATTGGAAGGGACTTCGATCCAGGACCATTTCCGGTCGTTGAACGACGGACGGAAGAAGTCCTTGGGCACGTCGTAGGGCGATTCGAAATACTGGAAACGCCATTTCCCGTTCAGGGAGACGGCCTGGGCCGGGATATGGAACGCCCTGCCGGGCTCCTGGTTCTGTTCGAAGACGGAGGTGTTCTCCAGATAATACGACAGGTCCTCCAGATAGGGTTTGTCCTGGGCGGAGACGCCGCACAACGCCATGGTCACGGCAGACAGCGTCAGCAGAAATTTGCGCATAGAATAATAGATTGGTTTTCATACAAAACTATAAAAAAGCGGTCAATTTTCCGCTTTAATCTGTAAAGAATAAAGCGTATCTTTGCGCCGCATTTCCACGGAAGCGGGACCATGCTTCCGTAATGCACACTTAAAGAGCTGATTATGAATACAATCTGGATAGTATTACCGATTCTTACCGTTTTGATGTTTGACCTGGGCCTCTGCCTGAAGCTCCAGGATTTCGCCCGGGTCGTGAAGGCCCCCAAGGCCGTGCTGCTGGCCCTGTTCGGCCAGATCGTGCTGCTGCCCCTCATCGCGCTCGGCATCGGCCTCGCGTTCGGGCTCTCGCCCGTTTTCTTCCTCGGATTGATCCTGATCGCCTGCTGTCCGGGCGGCAGTTCTTCCAATATCTTCTCCAAGCTCGCCGGCGGCGACGTGGCGCTGTCCGTCACGCTCACGGCGCTCAGCAGCCTGATCACGCTCGTGACGGTGCCGCTGGTGATGGCGTGGGCCACCCAGGCGGCCGGTGCCGCCGTCGGGATCACGCTCCCGGTGGGCAACCTGCTCAAGCAGAACCTCCTGCTGATGCTGCTTCCCGTGCTGGTCGGCATCGGCGTCAACCATTTCCGGCCCAAGGCCGCGGCCGCCATCGACCGGGTCCTGTCCAAGGCCGCCTTCCCCGCCCTGATGGTGCTGATCAGCGTATTCTTCCTGCAGCACTACCGCACCATCTTCGCCAACATGGCCACGCTCGGCCTCTGCGTCACGCTCCTCATCGTCCTTTCCGCCGGCTCGGCGGCCGGCCTGTCGCGGCTCTTCCGCCTGAGTGGCCAGCAGCGGCGCACGACGGTGATCGAGGTGGGCATGCAGAACGCCGCCCAGGCCATCGCCGTGGCCACGAGCCCCTTCATCTTCAACAACCCGGAGATGGCCATTCCTGCCATCCTCTACTCGCTGATGATGAACGTGGTGCTGCTGATCTACGTGGGGGTGGTCCGTCGCCGGAAGGCCGTCTAACGGGTATAATAAGCCGAAACTGAAGCGATTTCAGGCTCTGCGCGCGCGGACAGGATCCGGACGCGCAGTTTCAGCGCATTCTGCTCCGGAAAGCGCAGGATGCGGCGGTTGCCGACGTTGGTGCCGCGGGCGACTTCCTGCCAGCCGTCGGCCCAGACATCCAGGGCGAACGCCTCGATGCGCTCCCCTTTCGACAGGTCCTCGCGGAGCTCGAGCCGGTCGAAGCGGATGGCGAGCGGCAAGGTGAACTCCAGGGCGCCGTCCACCACCTTGCGGCGGGCGCCGGTCAGCAGGTCCGTCGAATAGACGTCGCGGATACGCGCGCCCACTTCTGCAAGCACCGCGCTGTCGCGCGGGGAAATGCGTCCCAGCGTGTCCGGCGGGACGTTGAGCAGCAGGATGCTGTTGCCGCCGACGGAGCGCTCCCAGATGTCGAAGACATCGTCCGCGCTGCGCACGGCCTGCTCATCGTCGTTGCGCCAGAACCAGCCGTCGCGGATGGAGACGTCCGTCTCCGCCGGCTGGTAATGCAGCCAGAAGGGCTTTTCCTGCGCCAGCAGGACTTCCCGGCTGCCCAGGTCGGCGTCCGTCCGGTCGTCGAACATGTCGAGCGAAGCGGGGTCCTGCGCGAACGGGATGACGTTCCACTCCGCCTCGCGGGTCTCTCCCGCTTCGTTGCCGCACCAGCGGAGGTCTTCCTTGCCGAAGACCACGGCCTGCGGCGCCAGCTTGTGGATCAGCTCCTTCCAGGCCTGGTAATCGTACTGCTGACCGCCCTTGCGCCGGGGATGCGCCCCGTCGAACCAGACCTCCGACACGGGGCCGTATTCGGTCAGGAGCTCGAAGAGCTGGTTCAGGAAATATTCGTTGTAGTCGTCCACCTCGAACTGGAAGGTGGTACGGTCGGCAAAGGGCCGGCCGGACACTTCGCGCGGGATCGTGCGGAGCGTGGCCGCGCTCCCGTTGCCGTAGAGGCCGTCCGGCGCCTCCATCTGGTACAGGTCCGCCGGCGAGAGGTAGAAGCCGAATTCCAGACCGTATTTGCGGCAGGATGCCGCCAGTTCCTTCACCACGTCGCCCCGGTAAGGCGAAGCGGCCACGCCGTGCTGCGTATAGCGGCTCGGCCAGAGGACGAAACCGTCGTGGTGCTTGGCCGTCAGGATGACGCGCCGGATGCCGGCCTCCCGGAAGATGGCGCACCACTGGTCCGTATCCGGCTGCCGCAGGGTGAAGACGGACGGATCCTCCTTGCCGCTTCCCCACTCCACGCCGGTAAAGGTGTTGGGTCCGAAATGGACGAACGCGGCGAAGCCGTTCTCGAGCGCGTGGCGCTGCAGCGGCGTCGGGACGACACGCACGGCTTTGGCGAGCACCGCCTCCGGCGTGTCGTCCGGGCCGACCGGGAGGGTCCCGGCCGTCCGGCCGCCGCAGGAGGCAAGCGCCAGGACGGCGACGATGAAGGATAACTTGCGCATAGGACAAAATTAGCAATTAATTTTCGTACATTTGCAGTAACCAACGACACGATTATGGCCTACGACATTTCCATCAAGCTCCCCCAGGGCTGGGTCTCCGACCTGGACACCTACGTGGACGAATCCGGCGTGGAGATCACCCATCTCTCCTGCCACCTTCCCAACGACAAGAAGCAGACCGACGAGGCGCTGATCGACGCCTATGTCGGCCCGATGCCGGAGGACACGACGGCGGCCGACCAGGCCCTCGCCAACTACGCCGACACCGTGGGCTTCGACGACGACGATCCCGAGGATTTCGACCCCATTATCGAGTGGCCGTTCAACGGCAAGAAGGCCTACGGCTTCGAGGCCATCGCCGAGGACGATTCCCCGATGCGGATGATGTGCGTCGAGCTCAAGAAGGGCATTCTCGTCATCCTGTGCATTCTCGCCAAGGACGACGACACGCTCGTGGAGGCCGTCACGCTCGCCGAGCGCGGCCTGCGCCTCAAGTAGATGGACCAGCCCAAGATCGAGCGCGTCCTGCGCCTGATGACCCTGATGTCGGGGAGCGTCGAATACACCGTCGACGAGCTGGCCGACAAGTTGGACACGTCCTACCGCTCGATCTACCGCTACATCGATACCTTCAAGGCCTGCGGCTTCGCCGTCGAGAAGGTCCACGGCAACGTCTATCGCCTCGCGAAGATGTCGCCCCGCTATCCCGACCTTGACAAGCTGGTCTATTTCTCCGAAGAAGAGGCCTACCTGGTCAACCACCTCATCGACCGCCTGGACCCGACGAATGCCCTGAAAGCGGGCCTGCAGCGCAAGCTGGCGGCCATCTACAGCAGCACCAGCATCGCCGACTACATCGACAAGCGCTCCAACGCCGCCAACGTCGAATCCCTCTCGCGCGCCGTGCGCGAAAAGAAAGCCGTACGCCTGCTGCGCTACGAATCCGGCCACAGCGGCCAGATCCGCGACCGGCACGTGGAGCCGTTCGGTTTCACCACCAATTTCATCGACGTCTGGGCCTTCGACCTGGAGGACGGGCGCAACAAGATCTTCAAGATCAGCCGCATGGAGGAGGTCCAGGTGCTCGAAGAAGAAGCCTGGACGCGCGAGGCTGAGCACGAGCGCCTGGGCATGGATGTGTTCCGGATGGCCGGGCACGAGGAGTTCCGCGTCCGGCTGCGCCTCTCGATGAAGGCCAAGAACCTCCTGACGGAGGAATACCCCCTCGCCGAACGCGACCTGGCGCAGGATGCGGACGGATCCTGGATCCTCGAGACCGGCATCTGCGCCGTGGCCGGCGTCGGCCGCTTCGTCAGCGGCCTGGCCGGCGAGATCCAGATCCTGGACGGCGAGCCGCTCCGCGACTATCTGCGCAATTATCAGGATAATTTTCCGAAGTTTTTTGCTCTTTGACAAGACCTGTCAAAACGAGGGCCTACCTTTGTATCGTTGAAACAAAGGAACAAACTAAAAATCAGGTCCTATGAGCAAGAACGAAAACATCCTCAATCTCCGCGCCGCCCTCGCGCAGCAGATCACCGACCGTACGCACAACGAAGAGACCGCCCGCCAGATCGCAGGCAATCTCTCGACCGATTTCATGGAGCTGTTCGGCGAACTCGAGCTCGTCCTGGCCTAGAAGAGCGGTGCGAGCAGCGCGACGATGGCTTCCAGCCCGGCCGCGTCACGCGCATCGAAGGTCGCCAGTTCGCGGCTGTCGATGTCCAGCACGGCGACGACGTCCTTGCCCTTGATTACAGGCACGACGATCTCGCTGCGCGAAGCGGAACTGCAGGCAATATGGCCCGGGAATTCCTCCACATCCGGCACGACGACCGTCCTGCCCTGCTGCCAGGCCGTGCCGCAGACGCCCCGCCCGAAGGGAATGCGCGTGCAGGCTACAGGCCCCTGGAAGGGCCCCAGGACCAGTTCGCGCCCCTGCACAAGATAAAAACCCGTCCACCAGAAGCCGAAGGCTTCATGCAGGACGGCAGCCACGTTGGCCATGTTGGCCACGCGGTCGGACTCCCCCTCCAGGAGTCCCTGCACCTGCTTCAGAAGCAGTGCATACTGTTCCTTTTTCTTCATCGTTCGTCTTTTTTACAACAACAGAGGAAGATAATGGTAAGCAAGAGTCCCATCCCGACGGCCGGCAGGGAGGCTTCTGCGCCGAAGACGCCGCCCGTGACCCAGTCGGAGCCGGTCAGGACCGTGGAGAAGACTTTGTATTCCACTCCGTTGCCGGACACGGCGAAGCCCAGCACCGGACCCTGGACGAAGTTCCAGGCCCAGTGGATGCCGATGGGCACCCAAAGGTTGCCGGAGCACTTGTAGACGACGCCGAAAAGCAGGCCGGCTTCGATGGCGATGGCGACGGCGCTCCAGATCGTCGCGCCGGGATTCATCAGGTGCACGGCGCCGAAGACGAGGGCCGATATGATCAAGGCGACGGCTGTGTTCCAGCGGTCGTCAATCAGGCGGAAGAGCACACCCCGGAAGACGATCTCCTCAAAGACCGCCACCAGGAAGAAATAGGACAGGTACGTCACCAGCGCCATCGCATCGAAATGCGCCTCCGTAATGCGGAAGGAGCCCAACAGGGCCATGATGCCGACCACGCAGCCAAAGTAGA
The DNA here is from genome assembly GCA_900319975.1 of uncultured Bacteroidales bacterium. Lineage (GTDB taxonomy): Bacteria > Bacteroidota > Bacteroidia > Bacteroidales > UBA932 > Cryptobacteroides. Next base: position 32,613 of record ONQP01000010.1, read on the forward strand.
TGACGCCCAGCAGGAAACCGCCACCCAGGCCCGGCAGGAGGCGTTTCATCGACAGCTCCGCCACGGGCCGGTGCTCCGTCAGGTTGGTCCAGACCGCATAAAGGAAAAGCCCCACCACGCCGGCGACCACCAGGCACAAAGCCTGCTGCCACCAGGTGGAAGCAATCACTGCGCAGGCATACTGTGACCCGACATAAAGCCCAAGAAAGATAGCCGCCCCGAAGATCAGGCAGAGGAACCATTTCCAAAGCGGCATCCGGGCCGCTGACGTGTATTTCCGCATCCGATTCGCTAATTTATGTTATACAAATATAACATTTTTTGGAAAGAATGCACGCGGACGCCGCTATTTGGGGTGCTCTTAACGCAAAGATGACTTGGCCTGCTCCATCGCCGCAATCACCCGGTCGCACCAGGCGTCGAAGTCATGCGCGGGCAAGTCTGTAGATGGCTTCCATGTCCTCACGGGCGAGCTTCTTGAAGCTGCCGACCGTGTGCGTGCCGTCGTGGCTGCACTTGCGGGCCATCTCGCGGATCTCGTCGTCCGTGATGTCGCGGCCCAGCAGCTCGCGGATGCGCGTAGGCATCCCGATGGCGTGGTAGAAGCGCTCGACGGCCTCGATGCCCTTGAGCGCCGTGCCCTCCGGGTCGTTGTAGTCGTTGGGAACGTCCCAGACGTTGACGGCGAACTGCACGAAACGCTTGATGTCCTCCTTCATCACATAGCGCGCCCAGCTCGGCCAGACGGCCGCCAGGCCCGCGCCGTGCGTGACGTCGAACATCGCGCTCAGCTCGTGCTCCAGGTCGTGCGTGGCCCAGTCGTCCTGCACGCCGCAGCCGGTCAGGCCGTTGTGCGCGACGCTGCCGCCCCACATGATCTGGGCACGGTTGCGGTAGTCCTCGGGATCCTTGAGCACCGCGAAGACGCATTCCTTCATCGTGCGCAGCACGGCTTCGGCCAGCGCGTCCGTGAAGGTCATGTCGGTATCATGTGTGAAGTAACGCTCCATCGTGTGCATCATCATGTCCGTGACGCCGGCGGCCGTCTGGTACGGCGGCAGCGTGAAGGTGCGGCGGGGATTCATGATGGCGAACTTGGGGCGGGAGATGTCGTTGGAATAGCCGACCTTGATGTCCCCGTCCTCGTTGGTGATGACGCTCGCCTCGCTCATCTCGCTGCCTGCGGCAGGGATGGTCAGCACGCTCGCGACGGGCAGGCAGACCGTGGCCTCGGCCTTGCCGGAGTAGAAATCCCACACTTCCCCGTCGTACGGGACGCCATAGGCGATGGCCTTGGCGGAGTCGATCACGCTGCCGCCGCCCACGGCCAGCAGGAAATCGATGCCCTCCTTGCGGCAGAGGGCGATGCCCTCGTGCACCTTGGACAGGCGCGGATTGGGGACGACGCCGCCCAGCAGGAAGACCTCCAGGCCGCCTTCGCGGAGCAGGTTGCAGATCTTGTCCAGGAGTCCGGACTTGATGGCGCTCTTGCCGCCATAGTGCACCAGAACCTTGTGTCCGCCGTATTTCTTGACGAGTCCGGCGACTTTCTCCTCGGAGTGTTCTCCGAACACGACCTGCGTCGGAGCGTAGTAGTTAAAATCTCTCATGGATCCTTTTGCTAACGGGTTTACCTTTGCAAATTAGCAATCTTTTTTCGTTTTGTAAGTGTTTTTCCTAAATTTGTGTACCATGAGACGCGCCCTTTTCCTCCTCATCCTGCTGATTCCCTGCCTCGCCTGGGGCTACCAGGACCATCGCGGCCGCAACCTCGATTCGCTCGAACGGGTGGCGGCGCGCTATACGCCCGACCGCCTCGCGACTGCCTCCGCCGAGGAGAAGGAAGCCTATGCCCGGCTCTGCCGGGAGCTCGCCTGGGGTCTCATCAACCTGGACGGTCCCAAGACAGTGTATTATGCCCGCCAGGCCATCCAGGCCGCCCGGGCGGACGATTTCGACACGGTCTACGACATGTCCATCCTGATCGGCCAGTGCTATTGGAGCCAGGAGCGCTACGACAGCGCGCGGGTGCACTATATGCGCGCGCAGGACAGCATGCTGGCGCTCGAGGCGCAGGGCGACACGCTCGACCTGGATTCGCGCAAAGCGCGCCTCTGGGGCACGCTGGGCAATTTCTACGCGATGCAGGACTCGCTGGACCAGTGTATGTTCTATTATGGCAAGGCCGGCGAGATCTTCGAGCGTCAGGGCTGGCTGGAGGACTGCTCCACCCTGTACCGCAATATGGGCGAGATCTACCTCGACGGTGGCGAGATGCGCAAATCCCGCCAGGCTTACGACAAGTCGCTGGACCTGGCGCGGCGCTCCGGCGACTCGCTGATGATCGCCGGCACGCTGTCCGGCCTGGGCCGCTGGTACCGCGAGAACGGCCAGACGCGCAAGGCCCTGAAATGCCTCACGGAGGCGGACGAATACTTTAGCGACCACCCCCGCGAGGAATCGGTCGGCCGCGCGGACACGCTGGCATTGATGAGCGAAAGCTACCGCCTGATGTCGCGCAACAGCCGCCTGCTGGCCATCGGCCTGGCGGCCCTCCTGCTGCTGGGCGTCAGCGCGCTCCTGGTCTATCTGCGCCTGCGCAAGACGCGCCAGGACCTGACGGAGACCGCCGCCGTGCTCGACGAGACGATCGAAGAGATGCGGCCCGCGCCGGGCCGCAAAGAAGACGACATCCAGCTCACGCAGCGCGAGAAGGACATCATCCGCCTGCTGATGGGCGGCAAGAGCACCAAGCAGATCGCCGACGAGCTCTGTCTGGGCTACGAGACCGTCCTATGGTATCGCAAACGCCTCCACGCCAAGCTCGACGTGCATTCTGCACCGGAGCTTGTCGCAGAGGCTGTCAAGCGTCATTTACTGGACTAGAAGCTCTCGGGGCGCGTCTCTGCGTCCCAGGCGTGGTAGTCCAGATCCATATCGATTACCGAGAAGCCTGAGCCGTCGGCGTCGATGCGCTGGAGCGCGAGGCCCGTCGCCGGGTCGATCCACCAGCACGAATCCCCCAGTCCGTACACACCCTGTCCCCGGAAGTCGAAGACCCAGCAGTCGATGCCGCAAAGTCTTTCCTCCCCCTGGTAGAAACGCTCCAGGAAGGACTGCGGCCGGCCCAGTTGCGTCATCCGCTGCAGGACGATTCCCCGTTCGAATTCGTCGTCATTCCCCTGATAGACCCAGCCGAAGTCCAGCAGCGGCATACAGTAGCCGTGCATCGTGGTCGAAGCCGGGTCGGGCGCGAACTCATCGAACCAGTTGCGGGCTTCATCCTCATTCTCCGGCGCGACCGGGTTGCCGTCGGCATAATAGAAACGGTAGTTGCCTTCGCCGTCCAGGCCGCCGGAGTAGCCGAACTGCTTGTCGTAGTCGTACAGCTCGGACACGTCGAGCGGCGTGCCCTCCTCTTCGTCGACGCTGAAGGTGGACGCGTAGACTACATGCCCGATCCGGGCGACATAGCGGAGCATGTCGGCCTTGCCGGACGAGAAATCATAATAGACGATGCGGAAGTGGTCCTCGGGGACGCGCAGTTCATACGGACCACCCCATTTCGGCTTGTCCGCCGCGGCGGGCTTATTGTAGGAGAACGTATTCTGCAGCACGTGGATGCGCATCGGCAGCGATTCGCCGCCACGCAGGGCGATGCGGGCGGTGGCCTCGCCGGCCTTCAGGCCGCGCAGGATGACCAGCGCCCCGACCCGCTGCAGCTCGACGCAGTCGGCGCCCGACTCCAGCGTGGCGCCCGTCATCAGCGCGCGGGCAGGAAAAAACTTGAGCGTCTGTCCCTCCGCGAGGGTCACGTCACGCTCGCCCGCGCCCGACGCCGCGAAGGCGCCGAGCACGGCAAGCAGCAGAGAAAAGAGGATCTTTCTCATGGAGATCATTTCTTGATGAATTCGACACGGCGGTTCTGGGCGCGGCCTTCTTCCGTGCCGTTGTCGGCGACGGGCTCATGGCTGCCCTTGCCCACGGGACGCAGGTTGAACGGATCCACGCCCTGCTCTTCGAGCGCCTTGACCACGGCCTCGGCGCGCTGCTGGCTGAGCGGGTCGTTGATCTTGTCGGAGCCCTGGCTGTCGGTGTGGCCCTGGACCTCGAAACGGGCGGTCGGGTTCGCCTTCATATATTCGGCAACTCGCTGGATCTCCTCCATCGATTCGGGCTTGAGCGTGGCCTTGCCGGTCTCGAAGAGGATGTTGTTCGTCACGAACTTGCCGGTCTCGGCGATGGCCTTCTCGACGGCCGCCGCAGCTTCGGACAGGTCGGTGGTCTTGCGCTCATACAGGTCGACGGCACCCGCCGCAAGCACGACATTGGCGACTCCCCGGTAGGCGTAGTCGCCGACGTCACCGATCACGAAACGGCACGGGGCAGCCACGTTCGGGAAGTTCACGATGCGGACGCCATTGATATAATACTTGAATGCGCGCTTGTTGAACGAGATCGCAAAATGGTTCCAGGCCCTGTCCTTGATGATATCCTGGATGGAGTCCCAGCCATAGCTGACATCCACGGACCCGGCGCCGTCCGGCTTGTCGCACTCCACGTAGCCGAAGGCGTCGCCGCCATCGCGGAACGAGAACCTCACCGTGCCGACCCGCGCATTGGATGCGTCAAAGAACATCATCTGGAGTTCGTGCTGGCCCAGGCCGTAGTTCTCCGCGTCGAACTGGCAATATACGTCCCATTCGAGCGTGAACACGTCGGGCAGATACGACTTCATGTCCGTCATCAGCGGCTGCAGGGTATTGCTCCCTTCCGTGAAGTTCATGTACTTCTTGCCGTTGATGATGGCCGTCTCGGCGGAGCCTTCGCTCTCGATGTCCCACTTGGACGGGAATTCGCCCACCTGCTCGTTCGCGAAGTCATCCTCGAAGAGGATCACGCTTCCCCGCACGAAATCGCTCTTCACGTTCTGGGCCTGGGCGCCGGGAGCGGTTTCGGTCGCGGCCGCGGCCTCTGCCGCAGCGGCCTCTTCCTTCTTGTTTTTGTCCTTGTTCTTTTTCTTGCCGACCTTGCCGTCCAGGACGTCGTTGACGCCCTGCTCGACCTTGTTGCCGATATTCTGCTCGGCGGCATTCTTGGCGCGGTTGGCCAGTCTTTCGAGGAGATTCTGCGCGGAGACCGGCGCGCTGGCGAGCGCGATCAGGGTCATCAGTAAAACGATCTTTTTCATTTTCGTGTGTTTGTTTATTATGGTTATATCAAATTCATTCGGGAAGCCTTGAGGACCAGCGCCACGGCGGTGGTGACGTCAAACTTCCGGTGGAGGCGTTTCCGGTACCAAAGGACGGTTTCCGGACTGAGGTGTAGCGATTCTGCAATGTCATTGGTCGTCTGTCCCAGCGCGAGCTGTTGGAGCACATCCCGCTCGCGCCTGGTCAAGGACACACTGTCGGGTGTTACGGGCTTATCCATTTCAGCATAATTATGTGTATGGCAAACATCGGCAAAAATCCGGTCAAAAAAACCCCATAATCTTGGGGTTTTGGGGTGAAAATCTTTGATCATCTGGAAAAAGAAAGACGGCGCGCATCGCTGCACGCCGTCTCATCAGACTCAGGCTGTCCGGGATCAGAACCCGCCGGGGAAACCGCCACCGGGGAAGCCGCCGCCCGGACCGCCGGGGAATCCGCCACCCGGGAAGCCGCCGCCCATCGGGGCGCCACCCATGGCGTTCTGCTGCATGCGCTGCATTTCCTGCTCGCGCTTGCGCTGATCCTTGCGGTAGGCCTTGAACTGGTCCTTGGTCAGGATCTCCTTGAGGGCCTTGTCATACTCCTTCTGCGCTTTCTGCATCTGCTGCATGCGCTCCTGCATGTCCGCCATCATGTCCTGCATCTTGCCGAAGAACTCCTGGCGCTCGGCTTCCGTCATGCTGCGGAAGTCCTTCTGCTCGCCCATCGGTTCCGGGCGGAAATCCAGCTTGCCGTCGAACTGCTTGTTGAGTTCGAGCACGGCAGCCTTCTGTCCTTCGGTGAGGCCATATTTCTCGGCCATGTCAGCCGTCTTCTCCTCCGGATTGAGGATCTTCGGCATTTCGGGGAGTTTTCCGGCCCCTTCGGGGGCCTGGGGGGCTTGAGCCGACAGGCTCGCAGCACCGGCCAGCAGGCCGGCAACTGCCAAAAGAAGAATTCTCTTCATCGTACAATCAGAAATTGTAACGCTCCAAAAGTCAAAGATAGCAAAAAAAACGTATATTCGTTCTCCGAATCAGCCTTTGGCTAAAGCTTACTCAGATTTATGAAAAATTCCTTAGGTCTCGCCTTGTCGGCCGTGTCCGTCCTCATTGCCCAGTTGTCTTATTCCCAAGAGTGGCCGGCAGGTTTCTCCGAAACGCAGATCGACAAGAAAGTCTCCGAGTTCCATTGGACGGCACCGGACCAGTCCTCCGCCCTGGATCTCTTCCTTACCTTCCAAAATGCCCAGGCCGAAGGCAAGAACGGCCTGATCGCTTCGATCTCCACGATCAAATTCCAGCTGGACCCGAATGCCGAGGACAAGCCGGTCAGTTCAGATTACAAGAATCAGCTGCTTGAGGAACGGATCCTGAAGCAGGTTACCTACCGGGACTCCGTGGCTGCCGTCGTCACGAAAAACGCAATGGACTGGTATCTGTTCACCTACACCTGGATAGAAAACGGCAAGTGGGTGAATGGCGGCCAGGGAATGGCCTTCGCCGAGAGCGAAGTCGACAGCCTGCTGACACTGTATCTGCCTGAGCGATACCGGGATCTCGACCGGATCGAGGCCATAGCAGCCGTCCCTTCTGACACGAAGCCTTTCGTCGACTTCCTGAAGCAGCAGTCCGATTCGCCCGAACAGTTCCTTCTCAACCAGCTCAAGACGCACAAGCTGGTCATCAACGGAGAGCTCCACCGGCGCAAAGTGAGCTGGGACATGATGAGACGCCTCGTAGCCCTGGAAGCCTTTCCGGACGTCTGCGGCACCGTTTTCCTCGAGCTGCCTTCCTGGCATCAGGCCGATATGGACGCGTTCCTGACCTGCCGCGATTTCCGGCCGGAGCTGGTCCTGGACATCTTCCGGGACGAGCAGATCAACGGCTGGTACGACAAGGGCGAATTCGATTTCATCTGTGACGTCTGGCACATCAACCGGACGCTTCCGGCCGAAAAGCGCATTTCAATCAGGCTTGCAGATTTCCAGCTTCCGTTCTCGAGGATCCCCGACGCTGACGCGTGGCTGGCCGCCCAGGCACAGGAGGAACCGCGCAACACCCACATGGCGGATGTCATCGAGCGCTACATAAAGAGCGGAGCTGACACCAGGAGTTGTCTGTTTGAGGTAGGATTGACCCATGCTTACAATAACGACCGTTTGATCTCACTGGATCGGGAAGCCGGTCCGGTCGCGGGAGCGCAATTGAAACAAAGGCTGGGCGAGGATGCCGTATTTACGGTCATCCAGCATATCATTTCCGGGGATAATGGAGGTCGGCACAGGTCTCCCGTGAGAGGAGGCGTATTTGATGACGCCTTCGCCGCCAACGGGAACAAGCCCGTCGGGTTCGTCCTGCGGGACTCCCCTTTCGGGAAAGAGCCTTTTGACGCGAGCTACGAGCACAAATATCTGGCAGACACCGGTTCCTATGAAGACAATTTTGACGGCTATCTGTTTTTACATCCGCTGGACGACGAGCCGCAGAACGAACCGCTCTATGCCGTCTTCGACGACGGATTCATCCAGGAAATGAAGCGCAGGGCGAAAGCCTTCGGGATGGAAAACGACATCTGGCATGGATGCAACGCATCCGAAATGACGAAGGAAGAAGTCCTCAAGCATCTGTAGGATCCCGCAGGACCGCCTCCATCTGCGCCGCGTCGGCGAAGACGTAGCGGGGCTGGAGGTTCCGCGCGCCGCGGCCCTTCCAGTCGGCCAGCGCGAAGTCGCAACCGGCGTCGCGGGCGCACGCGGCATCATGGGCGGTATCGCCGAAATAGATCACCTCCTCCGGGAGAATCGGCTCTCCAAGCGCCTCGGAAGCCATTTTGATGCAATGCAGCAGCGGCTCCGGGTGCGGCTTGTGGAGGACCGTGTCCTCGCTGCAGACCCGATGGTCCAGATACGGGACCATCTCGCGCAGATAATCGTCGTAGTCGAACTCCATCCGGTTGCGGGACGTGACCACACCCGTGGCGATGCCGGTCGCCTTGATGCGGCGCAGCGCCGGCAGCACGCCCGGGAAGGGCTTGATATGGTGCGACAGGCTGATGAAATTCTCCTCCCAGCGCTCCAGGAACTTCTGCCCGTCCTCATAGCCGTACAGGCTCCCCACCTTGCTGCTGGGGATGCCGTAGGCCTTGTAGGCCTCCTCATAGGGGACCTCCTTCCCTACCAGCTCCCGGATGGTCTTGACCAGCGACTCCACCCCGGTCCGTTCCGTATCGATCAGCGTGCCGTCTATGTCGAACACCGCCAGTTTGTACATCTTTTCCATATCTTTCCTGCAAATCTACGAATTTCCCGCCACCCTCTCGCAAAAAAGATGTACCTTGGTCTCATAAAACAAAAGCGATGAAAGAAGTTATCCGTTTCCTGCAGGACCTCTCCGCGCACAACGACAAGATCTGGTTCGAGGCCAACAAGCAGCGCTATCTGGACGCCAAGGCCCGGATCGAGCAGTTTGCCGTCGAGCTCATCACCGCGATCCGCGCCTTCGACGAGTCCATCGGCCCCCTCTCCCCGAAGGACTGCACCTGGCGCATCTACCGCGACGTCCGCTTCAGCAAGGACAAGCGCCCGTACAAGACACAGATGGGCGTCTACGTCGCACCCGGCGGCAAGAAATCCAACTACAACGGCTACTACTTCCAGGTCGGCGCCAAGGATGCCGGCCACATGGTCGCCGTCGGCAACTACTTCTGCCCGCCGCAGGTCCTGAAGATTCTTCGCGAAGACATCATGCTGGGCAAAGGCGACTTCCGCCGCATCCTGTCCCAACTCGACCCGCGGCTGTATCTGGACACCTCCGAGTCACTCAAGCGCGTCCCGGCCGGCTTCCCCGCCGACGGGCCGGACGCAGAATATTACAAGCTGAAGAACTACTGCCTGCTCTGGATTCCCGACAGCAAGTTCGTGACCGGTCCGCACCTTGCGGAACGCCTCGCAGACGTCTACAAGACAGCCAAGCCCTTCCTCGACTACACCAACCGCGCGATCAC
>ONQP01000031.1 GCA_900319975.1 uncultured Bacteroidales bacterium
GAAGAGATCCGCGGCCAGCTGTCCCGGGCCGACGCCGCCACGCTTGACCTGCTGCTGGAAGGATATGACTCCGACAAGCTCGACGCCGGCTTCTACCGCGACGCCCTGGCGGGCCGCGGCCGCTTCGTGCGCGACTGGCTGCGCGATCTGGTGAACGGCTACGACGCCGACGAGAGCGCGGAATTCTACCGCCGCGCCCTGGCGCACGGCAACCGCTTCATCCGCGAATGGTTCCGCTTCGACCTGGACCTGCGCAACGCCACGGTCGCCTTCCTCAACGACTCGCTGGGCCGCCCGGAGGGGCAGGACCTCGTCCTCCTGGCGGAGCGCGAGGCGGAAGAATTCCCGGAGGAGGAAGCGGTACAGCAGGTGCTCAACCGCGCCGACCTCCTGAAGCGGGAGCGCGGTCTGGACGACCTGCGCTGGCAGAAGGTCGACGAGCTGACCGCCATGGACGTCTTCAACCTCGAGCTTATCCTCGGCTTCGTGGCCAAGCTCAAGATCATCGACCGCTGGCTGCAGCTGGATCCCGAATCCGGCCGGGCGCTTTTCCGCAAGCTGGTCGAGGACGTCCGCTCCACATATGACAACAAAAAACAGGATATAACGATATGAGTACAAAAGGTAAGGTAACGGGCATCGTCTCGAACCTGGTGACCGTGGCCGTGGACGGGCCGGTGGCGGAGAACGAACTCTGCTACATCACCGTCGCAGGCGAGCAGCTGCTCGCCGAGGTCATCAAGGTGGCCGGGGACAAAGCCTCCGTGCAGGTGTACGAAAGCACGCGCGGGCTCAAGAACGGCGACGATGTCGAATTCCTCGGCAGGATGCTCGAGGTCTCGCTCGGTCCGGGCCTGCTCTCCGGCATCTACGACGGTCTGCAGAACAATCTCCGCACCATGACGGGCGTCTTCCTCAAGCGTGGTGAATATACCGATCCCCTGGACCGCGAGGCCCTGTGGGACTTCACGCCCCTCGCGCAGCCGGGCGACAAGGTGGTCGCCGCCGACTGGCTCGGCGAGGTCAAGGAAGGCTGGCTGCCCCACAAGATCATGGTCCCCTTCTCCTTCAAGGGCGAATATACCGTCAAGAGCGTCGCGCCCGCCGGGAGCTACACCGTGGACCAGCAGATTGCGGTGCTGACCGGCTCCGACGGCGAGGACGTCCCCGTGACGATGGTCCAGCGCTGGCCGGTCAAGGTGGCCGTCCGCGCCTACAAGGAGAAGCCGCGTCCGTCCCGGATCATGGAGACGGGCGTGCGCTGCATCGACACCTTCAACCCCATCGCCGAAGGCGGCACGGGCTTCATCCCGGGCCCGTTCGGCTGCGGCAAGACGGTCCTCCAGCACGCCATCGCCAAGCAGGGCGACGCCGACGTCATCGTGATGGCGGCCTGCGGCGAGCGCGCCAACGAAGTGGTGGAGATCTTCACGGAATTCCCCCAACTGGTGGACCCGCACACCGGCCGCAAGCTGATGGAGCGCACCACCATCATCTGCAACACCTCCAACATGCCGGTGGCCGCCCGTGAGGCATCCGTCTACACGGCCATGACCATCTGCGAATACTACCGGGCCATGGGCCTGAAATGCATGCTGCTGGCGGACTCCACCTCCCGCTGGGCCCAGGCCCTGCGCGAGATGTCCAACCGCATGGAAGAGCTTCCGGGCCAGGACGCCTTCCCGGTGGACCTCTCCGCCATCATCTCCAATTTCTACTCCCGCGCGGGACAGGTCGTGCTCAACAACGGGCAGACCGGCGCCGTGACCTTCATCGGGACGGTCTCCCCTGCCGGCGGCAACCTCAAGGAGCCGGTGACGGAGTCCACCAAGAAGGCCGCCCGCTGCTTCTATGCCCTCGAGCAGAGCCGCGCCGACCAGAAGCGCTACCCGGCCGTCAACCCGATCGACTCCTACTCCAAGTACCTGGAGTATCCCGAGATCGTCTCCTACCTCGACGAGTCCGTCGAGAAGGGCTGGGTCGGGAAGGTCCTGCGGGCCAAGAACTACATCCGCCGCGGCCGCGAAATGGCCGACCAGATCAACATCCTGGGCGACGACGGCGTGCCGATGTCCTACCACGAAGCCTTCTGGAAGTCCGAGCTCATCGACTTCGCCTTCCTGCAGCAGGACGCGTTCGACGCCATCGACGCGCTCACGCCGCTGGAGCGGCAGAAGTTCATGCTCGACCTCATCCTGGCCCTGTGCGACAGGCCCTTCGAGTTCGACAACTTCGACGAATGCCGCAACTTCTTCAAGGAGCTCATCAACACCCTGCGGCAGATGAACTACACCGAGTTCAAGGGTGAGAAGTTCAACGCTTACGAGCAGCAGCTCAGACAATATCTCGCATAAGTATGGCAACGAAAGCATTCCAACGCACATATACGCAGCTGCAGGCCATCACCAAGGCCACCGTCTCCCTCAACGCCAGGGGCGTCTCCAACGACGAGCTGGCCACGGTGGACGGCCGCCTGGCCCAGGTCGTCAAGACCAAGGGCGACAACGTCACCCTGCAGGTCTTCTCCGGCACGGAAGGCGTGCCGACCAACGCCGAGGTTTCCTTCCACGGCGCGCCCCCTACCCTGCACGTGAGCGAGCAGCTGTCCGGCCGTTTCTTCAACGCCTACGGCGAACCGATCGACGGCGGCCCCGCCGTCGAGGGCGAGGAGCGCGAGGTGGGCGGCCCGTCCGTCAACCCCTACAAGCGCCGCCAGCCGTCGGAGCTCATCCCGACCGGCATCGCCGGCATCGACCTCAACAACACCCTGGTCTCCGGCCAGAAGATCCCGTTCTTCGCCGACCCGGACCAGCCGTACAATAAAGTGATGGCCGACGTGGCCCTGCGCGCCGACGTGGACAAGATCATCCTCGGCGGCATGGGCCTGACCAACGACGACTACCTCTTCTTCCGCCACGAATTCGAGTCGGCGGGCGCCCTGGACAAGATCGTCTCCTTCGTCAACACGACCGAGGAGCCGCCGGTGGAGCGCCTGCTCATCCCGGACATGGCGCTCTGCGCGGCCGAGTATTTCGCCGTGGACAAGAACGAGAAGGTGCTCGTCCTGCTCACCGACATGACGCTTTATGCCGACGCCCTCTCCATCGTGTCCAACCGCATGGACCAGATCCCGTCCAAGGACGCGATGCCGGGCTCGCTCTATTCCGACCTCGCCAAGATCTACGAGAAGGCCGTGCAGCTGCCCGACGGCGGCTCCATCACGATCATCGCCGTGACCACGCTCAACGACGGCGACATCACGCACGCCATCCCGGACAACACCGGCTATATCACCGAGGGCCAGCTCTTCCTGCGCGCGGATCCCGACACCGGCAAGGTGATCGTGGACCCGTTCCGCTCCCTGTCCCGGCTCAAGCAGCTCGTGCAGGGCAAGAAGACCCGCGAGGACCATTCCCAGGTCATGAACGCGGGCGTGCGCCTCTACGCCGACGCCCAGAACGCCAAGACCAAGCTCGAGAACGGTTTCGACCTGTCCGACTACGACCTGCGCTGCCTGGACTACGCCAAGGAATACGCCACGCGCCTGCTCTCCATCGACGTCAACATCACCGTCGAGCAGATGCTGGACACCGCGTGGGAGATCTTCGCCAAGTACTTCTCGCCGGCCGAGACCGGCATCAAGCAGGCGCTTGTGGACAAATACTGGAAGAAGAAAGAAGAATAGACGTGGCCATCAAGTTTCAATACAACAAGACCTCGCTGACGAATCTTGGCAAGCAGCTCAAGGTGCGCCAGAACGCCCTGCCGACCCTCAAGAACAAGGAGTCGGCCCTGCGTTCGAGCGTACTGGAGGCCAAGGCCGCGTCCGAACGCCTGGCCGACGAACTTGAAGCCTCCCTGCAGCGCTACGACTACCTGGCCGCCCTTTGGAACGAATTCGATCCCGGCCTGATCCGGATCGCGGACGTGGACCTGGGCATCACCAAGGTCGCGGGCGTCAAGACCCCGCGCCTGGACGGGATCCAGTATGAGATCCAGCCCTTCAACGCCTTCGTCAAGCCCGCCTGGTACGCCGACGGCGTGGAGATCCTCAAGGAGCTCTCGCGCCTCGGGATCGAGTCCGAGATCTACGAGCAGCGGCGCCAGATCCTGGAATACAACCGCAAGAAGACCACCCAGAAGGTGAACCTCTACGAGAAGGTACAGATCCCCGGCTACAAGGAAGCCATCCGCAAGATCAAGCGCTATATGGAGGACGAGGAGAACCTCTCCAAGGCCTCGTCCAAGATCGTCAAGACCCGTCACGCAGAAGAAGAGGAGGCAAGCCTATGATCGCCAAGATGACCCAATACTCCTTCATCCTCCTGCACGGGGACAAGGAGCAGTTCCTGTCCGAGCTCCAGGGCCTGGGCGTGATGGACATCACGCGCGCGTCCAAGCCCGTCGACAGCCGCTCGCAGTCGCTGCTGGACAACATCCGGACGCTGCGTGGCGACGTCGCCTGCACGGAGAAGGGCATGGACGACACGCTGGCGGCCCTGCTCGCCACGCGCAACGCCCTCGAGCGCGAGCTCGCCGAGGCGGAGCCGTGGGGCGACTACGACCGCGAGCGGCTCGCCGTGTTCGGCCTGCACTTCTATCGCGTCCCCAGCAAGAAATACGATCCCGCCTGGGAGGAGCAGTATGCCATCCAGGTCGTGGAGCAGGACGAGAAAGAAGACACCCGCTTCGTCATCGTGGGCGACAACGCCGGCTTCCCTGTCAAGGAACTCCCCGCTCCCAAGCGTACGGTCGCGGAACTGAAGACCCTCCTGCAGGAGCAGGAAGAGAAGGTCGAGACGCACCGCAAGATCCTCGAGGCCCGCAAGGCCGACATCCCGCAGATGCAGCACGAGATCCGCGTCCTCGAGAGCGAACTCGACCGCTACCTCGCCGCCACGGCCGCCGTGCCTGCCGCCGAGAACACCGTCGACACCCTCGTGGGCTTCGCGCCCACGGAGAACGATGCCGCCGTGACCGAGTACCTCGACCAGGCGGCCGTCTACTATATCAAAAGTGAAGCGAAGCTTGAGGACAACCCTCCCATCAAGCTCAAGAACAACAAGTTCGTCAAGATGTTCGAAGTCCTGACGGACATGTATGGACGCCCGGCGTACGACGAATTTGACCCGACGCCGATCCTGGGTCCGTTCTTCCTGCTGTTCTTCGCGATGTGCATGGGCGACGCCGGCTACGGCCTGCTGCTCATCCTCATCGGCTGGCTGCTCAAGAAGAAGGTGCCCTCCATGGCCGACATGGGTCCGCTGGTGAGCACCCTCGGCGTGGGCACGTTCCTCGTCGGCATCGTCCTGCACACCTTCTTCGGCATCGACCTCTATGCGGCCGGATGGGTGCCGCAGTGGCTGAAGGCCGTCATGGTCAGCGGCAACATCGCGGGCTACGACGCCCAGATGGTCCTGGCCGTGGGCGTAGGCGTCTTCCACATCTGCCTGGCGACGGTCGTCAAGGCCGTCTGCTACACGACCCGGTTCGGCTTCGCCAAATGCATCAGCACCTGGGGCTGGACCCTGCTGATCGTCGGTTCCGTGATCACCGGCGGGCTCGCCCTGCTGGGCGTGATCGACGCGCCGGTCGTCAAGGCCATCCTGATCGTCATCGGCATCGTGTCGGGCGTGAGCATCTTCTTCCTCAACAACCTCAAGCGGAACCCGCTCCTCAATGTCGGTTCCGGCCTGTGGGAGACCTACAACACCGTCACCGGCCTGATGGGCGACGTGCTCAGCTACCTGCGCCTCTATGCCCTCGGCCTCGCGGGCGGCATGCTGGGCAGCACCTTCAACACGCTGGCGGACATGGTCCTCGGCCTGCATGTGCCCGGCCTCAACATCCTGCTGTTCGTCGCGCTGCTGCTGATCGGACACGCGCTCAACCTGGCGCTGTCCTGCCTCGGCGCGTTCGTGCACCCGCTCCGACTCACCTTCGTCGAGTACTTCAAGAACAGCGGCTACGAAGGGACGGGACGGACCTATCACCCCTTGAAAACATCGAATAAATAATCAAAAACAAAATCAATATCTTATGAACGAAATTCTCGGATATCTCGGACTGGGTCTCATGCTGGGACTCTCCGGAATTGGAAGCGCAATCGGAACGACCATCGCCGGCAACGCCGCCGAAGGCGCAATGAAGAAGAATCCTGAAAAATTCTCCGGCTATATGATCCTTTCCGCCATGCCGGCCACGCAGGGCCTCTACGGCTTCCTGGCCTTCATCATCTGGCTGACCAGCAAGGACGTCACCGCCAACGGCCCGCTCTTCTTCGGCGTCGGCCTGGGCGTCGGCCTCGTCTGCCTGCTCTCCGGCATCCGCCAGGGTCAGGTCTGCGCCAACGGCATCACCGGCATCGGTCAGGGACACGACGTCCAGACCAACACGATGATCCTCGCCGCTTACCCGGAGCTCTACGCCATCCTCGCGCTGGTCGCCACCTTCCTGGTGTAAGACCGGATGGCCAAAAAGATCATTTACCAGACGTTGCCCCGTCTCTGGGGCAAGGGACGCTTCTCCGACTGGGACGAGGCGTCCCTGCGTCATTTGCATACGCTGGGCGTAGACTATGTCTGGTACACCGGCGTGCCGCGCCACGCGACGGGCAAGGACTTCGTCAAGGGCAATCCCGGCTCGCCGTATGCCGTCACGGACTGGCGCGACGTCAATCCCTACCTCGCGGACGACCCGGAGCGCCGGATGGAAGAATTCGACGCGCTTGTCGCGCGGACGCACGCCGCCGGCTTCAAGGTCCTGATCGACTACATCCCCAACCACGTCGCGCCCGACTACCGGGGCGGCATCGTGCACCACGATTATTGCGACGGCGACTGGACGGACACCCGCAAGAACGACTGGTCCGCGGAGGCCACGCGTTCGGAGATGCTTGAAATCCTCCGTTTCTGGGCCTCACGCGGCGTAGACGGCTTCCGTTGCGACATGGTGGAGCTGGTGCCCGCCGAAGGCTTGAAGGCCCTGATTTCGGCCGTAAAGGCCGATTTTCCGGATCTGCTCTTCGTGGCGGAGGTTTACGGCAAGGACAACTACCGCCGCTACCTCGAAGACGTGGGCTTCGACCTGCTCTACGACAAGTCCGGGCTCTACGACACCCTGCGGGCCGTCTGCTGCAGCGGCGCCACGGCCCGCGGCATTACCTGGAACTGGCAGTGGCTGGGCGACATGCAGCCGCGGATGCTGAATTTCCTGGAGAACCACGACGAGCAGCGGCTCGCCTCGCCGCAGTTCCTGGGCGACGCCCGGCGCGGCTTCGCCCCGCTCGCCTGCTCGCTGCTGCTCAACACGGCGCCCTATATGCTCTATTTCGGCCAGGAAGTGGGCGAAGACGGCAGCGACGGCGCCGACGGCCGCACCTCCATCTTCAACTGGAGCGACCCGCCCGGGCTGCGCCTGCTCTACCAGGCGCTGCACGGCGGCGCCCCGCTGCCGGAGGCAGAGGCCGCCGTCCTGGCGCGCTACCGCGAGCTGTTCGCCCTGGCGCAGCGCCCGGCTTTCGCCGAAGGCGGCACCTGGGACCTCACCTATTGCAACGAAAATACGCCGGGATACGACCCCGACCGGCATTTCGCCTTCGTCCGCTTCGGCGGCGGCGAGGCCTGGCTGGTGGTCTGCAACTTCTCCCCCGTCCCGGCGGCCGCACGCATCGCGCTCCCCGCGGAGCTGCGCGCGCGCTGCCCCGGCCTCCCGGCCGTCGCGTCCGCCTACGTCAAGGCCTGGGACGCGAGAATCATCAAATTCTAGAAAGGATATCCGACGCCGAAATGGATGGCGGAGCTGCCGTGCAGCCAGTCACGCGGCTGCACCCAGCGGTCGCCCTCGGCGCGCGCCGGATCGTGGATCCGGAAACCGGCGTCGAGCCGGATCAGGATGAAGTCGAGGTTGACCCGCAGGCCGATGCCCCAGTCGGCGGCCAGCGAAGACCAGGTGATGGGCGTCGTCCCCATCGTCCAGACGTTGCCCGCCTCGGCGAACAGGGCACCCTCCAGCTTCCAGAAAGCCGGGAAACGGTATTCGAGGTCCGCCTCCAGCTTGAGGTTGCCGGTCTGGCTCGGAATCCGGAACGCATCGTTCATCACGTCGTTGCCGGGGCCCAGGGTACGGGCCTGCCAGCCGCGCATGCTGTTGGCGCCGCCACAGTAGAACTGCTTCTCGAAGGGCAACGCGACGGAATTGCCGTATGCATACCCGATACCGCCCACAAAGTGCATGGCGACGGCCATGCCGTCGTTCCAGCCGAAGCGGAAGACGCGGGCCAGGTTGGCCTCGGCGCGGACGTACTGCTTGTACGGCAGGTCAAAGATGGTATACAGCTTCCCCACCGGATGCTCATAGGACGGCAGGACCGGATTCAGCAGCGACAGCACGTTGCCGGACAGGTCCAGGCTGATCCGCTCGGAGTGATAGGACGTCTTGGGCACCACCGCAGGGTCGGTCGTATGGTAGAGCATCAGGCCGATGCCGGCGTCGATCTGGTCCTCGAAGGTATCCCACAGATAGGGATAGGACTCCAGCGTGCTCCAGAACTCCGTGGCGATTTTCGAGATCTTCACCACGTTGACGCGCAGCGGATAGAACTGGTAGAAATAGTTGCGCCGCATCTGCCCGGAATAGCCGAAGTTGAACGCAGACAGCAACCGCCTGTATTCGGGGCGGTTCTGGTAGCTGAACGAGACCTTGAACTCCGTCCGCGGGATGTTGTCGCCCCGGATCCGGCTGATCGAATAGCCGATCAGGCGCGGGATGCTCAGCTGCGCGCTCACGCCCAGCTCGGTCTGCGCGCTCATGCGCTCGTCCTGCGCGCTCTCGCCCTGCCCGGTCGAGGAGCCCTTCGAATTGGGGATCCACTGCCAGTTGCCGGTGAAGCCCAGGTCGAGCCACTCGCCGCCGTGGAAGAGGTTCTTGTGGAAGAAATTCAGCTGGGGCGAGAAGCCCAGCAGGCCCGAGGCGTTGGTGGACGCCTCCAGGTTGGCCTTGAAGCCCAGCTGCTCGGTGCCGGACAGGATGATGTCGACATCCACCGTATTGCTGTCCGCCGGGCTCGTCTCGATGGTCACGTTGTTGAAGACCTTGAGCGAGGAGAGGCGGTTGTAGGTCGAATTGATCACCCGCTCGTTGTAGGGAGTGCCCGGGCGGATGCGGTTGTATTTGCGCAGCAGCGATTCGCTGAACGGGATGCCCTCCGGGTGCATGATGTTGACCTCCCCGATGCGGAAACGGCGGATCGGGGCGTCGAACGAAGGATCCTCGCCGCGGGTATAGCCGCGGATGCGGTAATAGAGCGTGGTCCGGTCGGTGAGGGTGTCGGCCTCGAAGAAGTAGTGGTTCTTGTTGAAGCCGTAGTAGCCGCGGTTGCGGAAGAAGGCCGCGCCGCGGACGGTCTCGGCCTCCAGGGCCTTCTCCGACAGGTAGTCCCCCACGTGGATGCTGACGTTGGCGCTGTCGGCCTTGAAGGCCGCGCCGAAATCGCTGTTGGGCACGTCGAAGACGATGGTGTCGATGGGATAGCGCTTGCCGGGCTCTACGATGTACTTGACACGGGCCAGGCGGCCCTTGTAGTCCACCTCGCCGCGGACCTTGGAACCATAGTAGCCGATCGTGGCCAGGTGGGCGGCGATGTTGTCGCAGGAGCTCTGGACCAAGGTCGGGTCGAAGACGACGGGCTCCTCGCCCATCGCCTCCCAGAAACGGTTGATGCCCTTGCCGCTGCCGTTGGACCAGTTGTAGATGCTCAGGGCCGGACTCCAGCCGAAGACCTGGCCCTTGTTGGGCTGCTGGCGGATGTAGGAAGTCACCTCCGCCGGCGAAAGCTTCTCTCCCTCAAAGGTCACCTTATTGGACACAAGGCGGTACGTCCCGTCCGGTAGCAGTTTTGTAGTACTGCACGAGATAACCGCAAACAAAGATATGACAGCCAGCGCAATACGTTTCATCTTCTTCTGAATTCTGAAAGGGTGACGGCCGTCGCGGCGGCCACGTTGAGCGACTCGGCGCCGGACTTGCCGAAGGCGGGGATCGTCAGCCGCGCGTCCACCTCGGCCGCCACCTCCGGGCGGATGCCGTTGGCTTCGTTGCCCATCACGACGAGCCCCTCGGGCTGCAGCTGCTCCCGGTAGAGGT
Source organism: uncultured Bacteroidales bacterium (assembly GCA_900319975.1). Taxonomy (GTDB): domain Bacteria; phylum Bacteroidota; class Bacteroidia; order Bacteroidales; family UBA932; genus Cryptobacteroides. The sequence continues at coordinate 10,144 of ONQP01000031.1, forward strand.
CCTTCCCGTCCAGGAAAGTGCCGTAGACGCGCATCCCCGCTTCGCGGAAACGCCGGGCCAGGGCCGGGATGTCCGCCGTCACCAGGCGCACCCGGAAGATCGAGCCCATCGAGGCCTGGATGACCTTGGGATTATACAGCTCCACGCAATCGCCGGAGGCATATACGGTCTCCACGCCGAACCAGTCCGCGATGCGGATGATCGTGCCCATGTTGCCGGGGTCGCGGATCCCGTCCAGGGCCAGGCAGAGGCCGCCCACGGGCTCGTCGGCGGCCGGCTCGGGCCGGGCCACGACGGCCAGCACGGGCGAAGGTGACGACAGCTGGCTGATGCGGGCCATCGCGGCGTCCCCGATCTCCTCGCGGCGCAGCACGCGCACCACCTTGAGACCCGAGTCCAGCGCTTCCTGCACCAGCTTCTCCCCTTCGACGACAAACAGGCCGGTGGCTTCGCGGAACTTCTTCTCGCCCAGCGACCGGATCTGCTTGATTTCTGCCTGCGTGATACTCATATCCTACAAAGATACGAAAGAGTTGGCAAAGAAAAAACCGGATCCTCCAAGAAGAATCCGGTTTTGTGCGTTCAGGAAAAATTAGATCTCCTCGACAACCGGGGAGTCAGGGGCGTTGCGCATCACGGAAGCGATACCCGCCTTCATCGTGCGCTCGGAAGCATACATCTGGCTGGCGCCGATCACCTGGCCGTTGCTGGCCTTCAGGTTGAAGAAGGGCTTGCCATTCTTGGCGACCTTGATCTCATAACGCTCTGCCAGGGGGCCATTCTTCTTGACGGACTCGATGCCGTTCAGGCAGGCGGCCTTGGTGTTGTAGCCTTCGCTCGTGAGGATAACCTGGCCGTTGGTGGCCTTCAGGTTGAACTGGAACTCGCCGTTCTTACGGACAGTAACAACAAATTTTCCCATTGTCTTATAGTTTTAGAGTGTTAATAAGGATAGTCTGTTTTCAACAAATATAAAGAATTAATTGATTCGTTGCACCCCATTTTTCCGATTTATTTTCATTTTCAGCGGGTTAACAAAAATGTTAGATTCTTTTACTTTTTTGTTTCTTCTATTGTTAATCAATTATTTGCACTATGTTTCGGAAAGAGAGGGGGACTTTCCGCTGAAAAAGCATTTTTTTGTACCTTTGCACCGTAATATTACGCCATGGACAACTATCAGATACGCAAAGAGCTCTACGACGCCGCTTCTCTCTATGCCGGTTTCGACCCGGCGGACGAGAGTTCCTACGGCCGTTGCTACGACGCCCGCGTCTATGCGGACTTCATCGCCTCCGGCAAGCGGAGCCGCGACCTCGCGGTCACCCTCCCCCGCACCCTGCACGACCATTCGATCAGCGACGCGCTCTACCGCTTCCTCGGCAGCTACGATCCCTTCCAGATCGTCGGCGTGATGGGCGGCCACGCGATGAAGCGCAGCGACGCCTCCTACCGCAACGTCGCCCTCATCTGCAAGAAGCTCACCGAGCAGGGCAAGCTGATGGTCTCGGGCGGCGGGCCCGGCGCCATGGAGGCGACGCATTTCGGCGCCTGGATGGCCGGGCGCAGCGACGCCGAGCTGGACGTGGCGCTCGACATGCTCCGCGCCGCGGACACCTTCCGTGACAGCGGCTGGCTCTCCACCGCCTTCCGCGTGATGGAGCGCTTCCCGCAGACGATATTCAAGAGCCTCGGCATCCCGACCTGGCTGTACGGCCACGAGCCGTCCACCCCGTTCGCGACGCAGATCGCCAAATACTACGACAACAGCATCCGCGAGGACACCATCCTGACCATCGCGGTCGGCGGCATCATCTTCACCCCCGGCTCCGCCGGCACCATCCAGGAGATCTTCCAGGAGGCGGCGCAGGACCACTACAAGACCTGCGATGTCTCCAGCCCGATGGCCTTCCTGGGCAGGGACTACTTCACCCGGGAGATCCCGGTCTACCCTTTCCTGGAGGACATGCTGGCCCGCGGCAAATACCACGACCTGCTGCTCTCCATCTCCGACGATCCCGCAGACGTCATCCGCGAGATCCTCTCGTTCAACCGCGACAACGCAATCTGCACTCACTAGTTAAAACATAACAATATGGATATCAAGTCAATCGGCGTTCTTACCTCAGGTGGAGATGCACCTGGAATGAACGCAGCCATCCGGGCCGTGACCCGTGCCGCCATCTACGAGGGATGGAAGGTCTTCGGCATCTACCGCGGCTGGGAGGGCCTCATCTCCGGCGACATCAAGGAGTTCACCAGCTCCAGCGTCAGCAACACCATCCAGCGCGGCGGCACCATCCTCAAGACCGCCCGCAGCGAGGAGTTCCGCACCAAGGAAGGCCGCGCCAAGGCCGCGGCCAACATCAAGAAGTTCGGCCTCGACGCCCTGGTCATCATCGGCGGCAACGGCTCGCTCGAAGGCGCCCAGATCCTGGCCCGCGAATACGACATCCCCGTGATCGGCCTGCCCGGCACCATCGACAACGACCTCTACGGCACCGACTCCACCATCGGCTACGACACCGCCCTCAACACCATCGTGGAGTGCGTGGACAAGATCCGCGACACGGCCAACAGCCACGACCGCATCTTCTTCGTGGAGGTGATGGGCCGCGACGCCGGCTTCCTGACGCAGAACAGCGCCATCGCCGCCGGCGCGGAGGCCGCCATCATCCCGGAGGACCAGACCGACATCGACCAGCTGGCCACCTTCATCGAGCGCGGCATCCGCAAGAGCAAGAACAGCTCGATCGTCCTCGTGTCCGAGAAGGACGGCGGCGCCATGCACTACGCCGAGCGCGTCCGCCAGGAGTATCCCGAATACCAGGTGAAGGTCTCCATCCTGGGCCACCTGCAGCGCGGCGGCGCCCCCACGGCGCAGGACCGCATCCTCGCCAGCCGCCTGGGCGTGGCCTCCATCGAGGCCCTCAAGGAGGGGCAGCGCAACATCATGGTGGGCATCAAGAACGACCAGATCGTCTATGTCCCCATCTCCCGCGCCGTCCGCTACACCAAGCCGATCGACAAAGAGCTCATCAATGTGCTCAGCATTTTGTCAATTTAAAAAATAGTGTTACATTTGCATCCGCAAATTGGAACGGGGTATTAGCTCAGTTGGTAGAGCGTTAGGTTCGCAATCTAGAGGTCAGGGGTTCGACCCCCCTATACTCCACAAAAAAGGCTGGCAGAGATGCCAGCCTTTTTTGCGGAGTATGGTATTCCTTAATGCAGGCATAATCCTTGCGGGGAAGGCGCACAGGCGCATTTTGCGCTATGGTATGAAAATAAAAACAAACGAATGAATATTCTGATCATCAACGGAAGCCCGCGCAAGAAGGGTAACATCTCGCAGATGCTCGGCATCATGCGGGAAGAAGCGGAGAAGAAAGGCGACAAGGTTGAAACCATCTATACCAACGACTTGCAGGTCAAACCCTGCATCGGCTGCATGGCCTGCCGCTCCAAGGGCACGTGCGTGCTCGTCGAAGACGACTCGCAGCGCGTACTGAAGCTGCTGCAGGACGCCGACGCCGTCATCCTCGGCGCCCCCTGCTACTGGGGCAACATCCCCGGCCAGATGAAACTGCTGTTCGACCGCCTGGTCTACGGCATGATGCGCGACACGCCGCGCTTCCCCGAGCCGCTGATGAAGGGCAAGAAGTGCATCCTCGTGAGCACCTCCACCACCCCCTCGCCCTGGAACATCCTCTTCAACCAGTCCCACGGAGCCGTCAAGGCCATGCGCGAGATCTGCCGCTACGCCGGCTTCAAGATCGTCGCCACCGTCGAGCGCGGCGGCACCGCCATGCACCCCGACCTCACCGACAAAGACAAACAGCGCTGCCGCAAAGCCGCCGCAGCGCTGTATTGATTCTCGGGCAAGTCCGATTATATCCCCTGTTGAAGCACCCGCGCGAACAGTTCGGCGATCCCGGGCGAAAGCACCGGATCGCCGACCAGAACGGGTGTGCCCTGCCGATTCACCAGGAAAGAGTGCAACCGGGAGTCCGGGGCAGCCGCAGGATTCAGCGAGAGAAAGGTGCATTCCTCGTCCACATAGATCGGAACCCCCAGATCGATATCTGCGATATACTGGGTCAGGGTTATCCCCGAATAGGTCCGGTTTGCCATCAGGATCATCACCTCCACGCCATAAGACTTCGCGGCGGGAATAATCCTTTCGTACATCGGAATCTTGGACAATCGGCAAGACCGGCATTCCAGGGAATCGACATATATGATCAGTTTCGCCTTCTCCCGCAGGGAATCCGGCATGGGGAGCACTTCCCCTCCGGCAATGCGCACGACCTTCTCCGGCAGCACGACCGTGCTTGCCATCAATTTTTTGACCTGCGAGCGCAGGCGCATCTCCTCGCATCCCGTCAAGACCAGGACAAGAGCTGAAAGGAGAACAAACAAGGAAGGATGTCTCATGTTGAATTACTTATTCGGGACGATCCCGACGACGAAATCCGCCGGAACGAAGCCGAAATGGCGGCTGTCCCAGCTGTTCAAAAAGTTGTCTCCGACAAAGAAATACCAGTCCTGCCGGAAAGTATAAGTGCTTCCAGAAACCTTTTCCGAATCGCTTCCAGCGCAGCGGCGCTCCCAATCGATCACCCGGCCATAATGCCGCAGGGCGACGCTGTCCAGCGCAACCGTCATTCCGCGTTTCGGCACCACGATGGGACCGAAGTCCCTCAACGTCCAATGCTCCTCCTCCCCGGCAAAATTCCCGGCCTGAAAAGAGGCCTTTTCCGGAAGGGCCGAGGCCAGGAAATCCATGAACTCATCGGCTTTTGTTCCCTTCCCGATGCGGTCCTGGAAATCCCCACCGCCAACGAGCCGACCGTCAGCGATCAACACCGTATCGCCCGGAACGCCCCAGCAACGCTTGCAATAGACGTAGTTGATCTTGAAGGCGACGCTGTCGCCTCCCCGACCATACGGGCAATTGAATACCGCCACGTCTCCGACGCGGAGCTTGCGCACACCCGGCAGGCGGATGCACTTCAGGTCCCCGCCGCTGAAATCGAATTTCGTATAGATACGAGGGCCCATCAGGAGCTTATTGACCCAAACTTTCTGCCCGGCGGTCAGCGTTGGCGCCATCGAGACGCCGGAGATATGGAACCGGTCGGCAACGAACACCCGTCCGGCATAATGCAGGACAGGCAAGCCGATCAACAAGACCAACAGCCACTTAAGCAACGGATGCTTCCGGGACGTTTTCACCGCGTGTCAGGAGATTTCAGGAAGACGATAAACATAGAGTTTGTCGGATGGATACTGCGTCAGGCAATAGAGCTCCTCTCCGTCAAGGAAGATATCCAAAACAGGCTTCGATAGTTCATACCGCGTCACGAAATTCCCGTCCCAGTCATACACAAGCAAATGATTGCATTCATAAGACGGGGCGCTGTTTTCGTCCGTCAACTTCTTTTTCCCGGAATAGAGGAGATAGACATAGTTCCTGCTTGAAGCGATCCCATGGAAACAATCCACAGACTTCTCTCTTGAGATATAGTCCACGCCATTTTCTTTTACCACCGCTGGCGCATTATACTCATAGCGCTTGATCTCTTTCAGTTCCCGATTCTCAATGACGGAAAAGGATAGAGCCGCCATTCCAACCAGGACAACACACACGCGGTTTCCATCAGGATGGGCTGTCAGCAAGGAAGAGCCATAGAACGACAACGAAGCAGAACGTGAGGCAGCCCCAACGCCAGGGATATACGGCGGATCGATACCATTTCCAATGAACCCGTCCGTATCCCACAAGGAATACCACAAACCGTTACGATTCGTTGACACATAACCGCCATTAACCCTGTAAAAACGATTTGTAGCAGGCTTGATGGACTTGAAAACGCCGACCGTGTCTAACGGCGGAATATAACCTTCCCGCAACAAGGCCAAATCCAGGGAAACCGTCATCAAAGTATTGGGGTCACTCATAATCAACTTGCTCCCATCAAGATACTTCGTTCGTCCCTGAAGCATCTCTCCGGGACCGCGGCCCACTCTGAGCGCCTCCATCTTGCTATGGGTATCCAAATTGATGATAGCCTGGTTGTATTTTGCTTGTATCTGATTGAATACCACCCAGCGGTCATACTTAACTAGACGCGTAGGTAATACGAGACTGAACTGTTCCAGGCTCAAAGAGTCTGCCGGCTCAAGGAGACCGGCAGACTCTGATAATGAAGACAAATACGCGTCATTTGAGCGGTTAACACTGCAACCGCTCAAAAACGCTACAAGAGATGATCTTATTCACCAGATTCAAACTTCAGCAAATATTAGGTAAGAACCGGCAACGGCTGGTGAAGCTTCCAGTAAGAAGGAATATCACCCACAAAATCATCAGCGATATAATCATAAAGGACACAAGTCTCCCCTGGATTATAGGCGCAATAATTATTTCCTAAAGCGGCTACGTTTTCAGAAAGAATCTCCGGCGTCTTTGACCCGAGTAAACAGAGCCCGGCAAAACCCATTGCAGCGACCGCTGCAAGTCCGATGAAGACTTTTTTCATACTTTTCATAATTGATAGAAGTTTTTGTCCACAAAGGGACGGTTAATAGTTAAATATTTGGTTTACACCATGGTGGCGAATTTGTCATCGGACAAAACTTTGCGAATCTAAAAAATAATAACGATTTATACAATCTTTCAGCCGTTTTTTTTGCTGCACTCCTTCCACGAAAAAAAGATCCCCGGACTAGGCCGGGGATGACTGGAAAAACTACTGCATGGCTTTGTTCATGCCGTCGAAGAACTGCTGCTGGAGTCCCTTGGCAAGTTCGTTGTCGGGGTTGATCTTCAGGGCCTTGTCGTAGTACTTGATCACGTCCATGTAGTAGCGGGCGCCGTTCTGGGCGGGGTCCTGGACGATGCGTACCATGTAGAAGAAGCCCTTCAGGGTGTTGAGGTCGGACTGGTCCATGGCCGGATTCTTCTCCAGGTCCTGGATCAGCTGACCGGCGCCCTCCATCACGGCGTCCGTCTGCTCCGCGTGCGGGTTAAGCGCAGAGAAGTTCAGGCTTTCCAGCGCCGTGTAGAACTTGGGCGCGACGGCGTCGGGATACATCGCTTCGAGGCGTTTCAGCCCGGCGATGCCTTCCAGGAAGGTCTGCGGCTGGTTGCGGTCGATCGAGGTGACCAGCTGGTCGATCAGCTGGCCCATCCGGGCATCCTGGGCGTTGCAGAAAAGCGGGGTGGCCACCATCAGCGCGATGGCGAGCAGGCGAAGTTTAGAAATTGGCGATGTCATAAGCTTTATTGTTTTTAAGTGATACAAAAATTCCGAGATAGAAGAAGCGGTCGCGGGTGGCGCCGATGCGCGTGCCGTCCGGCTCGATACGGTAGATGTTGGTGCGGCCGAGCAGGTTGTTGAGCGATGCATAGACGATCACCTTCGGGTGGGCCAGGTACGTGATGTTGGCGTCCAGGCTGTTGTAGTACGGGGTCGTGCCGGCCGCATACACCCGTCCGCTGGCATAGGAGTCCGCCAGGCCGAGGATGAACTTGCCGAGGCTGTATTTCGCGGTCACGCGGAAATTGTGGCGCGAAGCGTATTCCGGCGTCCGGAGGACGTCGTAGTCCTTGTAGAGGCGGCGGGAATCGTTGAAGGAGTAGGCGGCCGTCACGGTGAGGTTCCGGATCGAGGAATTCTCGAAGAACACGTCCACGCCCTTGCTGTCGCCGTGGCCCTCCGCCCTGTAGGCGCCGTCCACGAGCAGCGGCAGGCGGCTGTAGCGCTTGTAGTACGGCTCCACGCGCAGCATCGTCCTCCTGCTGTTGTACTGCATGCTGAGGATGGTGTGGTCCGCCAGCCCCTGCCGCAGCCCCTTGGCGATGGCGAGGAAGTCGTCCTCCGCGGTCTGGCTGTAGCGGCCGGCCATCAGCGACATCTGGAAGTTGTCGTTGGGGACATAGCTCAGCGTCGCGCGCGGCATCAGCAGCCACTCCCGGCTGCGGTCCAGGTACTCCCCGCGGGAGGAGATGTTGAGGAAGAGGCCGCGCGCGATGCGGATGTTGGCGTCGAAGTGCGCCGCGAAGAGGTCGTAGTGCAGGTCGTAGCCCGTGGCCTCGTAGCGCTTCTCGCTGCCGCGCAGGTAGTTCTCCACGCCTGCAGAGAGCTTCAGCGCGTTCGAGAGCGTCTTGCGGAGATCCGCCTTCAGGTGCAGCTCGTTGCGGAAATTATGGTAATGGTCCCCCGCCACGCGGGCGCTCTCCACGTCGTAGATCATCGCGGAGTAGGCCGCGCCGACGAAGAGGCTGTAGCCGCCGTCGAAGCGGGTGTTCAGCGTCGCGTTGCCATAGACGTTGTGCTCGCCCATCGCCAGGTCGCGGTCCGGGTGGCGCTGGCCCACGGAGGTCCAGTCGTAGCCGGCGTAGGACTTGAAGACGGTGCGCGGGGAGATTTCCACCTTGTACTGCGCCTCGCCGGAAAGCTTGCGGTACGGGCGCGTCCAGGTGCAGCGGTCCGGGAAGATCGCGTTGTAGAGCCCCATGTGCGTCAGCGATGCATTGAAGGAAAGGCTGCTCCGGCTGAAAGCCTTGGTGCCGCCCACGTTCCAGTCCACGAGCGAGGCGCTGACGCCCAGCTTGTCGGCCTCGGCCACGTCCGTGGTCTCCATCGGGAGCACGGACGAAAGGGCCTGGCCGTACTCGCCGCTGTAGCCGCCGAGCGAGAAGCTCATGCCCTTGAAAAGGAAGGGAGAGAAGCGGCCGCGCTGGGTCTGCCCCTCCACGTTGGTGCTGTAAGGAGCCAGGACGTGCATCCCGTTGATGAAGGTCTGGCACTCCTCGCTCTCGCCGCCGCGGACGTAGAGCTTGCCGTCCTCCCCTACCTTCTGCGTGCCGGGCAGGGTCTGCAGGGCCGAGACAAGGTCCCCGCAGGAGTTGCCCGACATCACCACGTCCAGCGCATCCATTTTCTTGAACTGGTAGCTCTTGCCCATGCTGAACGTGCTGGCGGTCACGACCACCTCGTCGATCGAGGTGGCCTGCTCCCGCAGCCGGATGTCCAGCGCGCCGAGCGTGGACAGATCGGCAGTAATATTGAAGTCTTCATAGCCCAGCAGTACCGCACGGACCGTCTGCTCGCCCTTCTCGCGTGTTACGAAGGAGAAGTGGCCTTCTGCGTCCGAGATGCCGCCGTCGAGCGTGCCGACGACGAAGATGTTCACGCCCACGAGCGGGCCCTGGTTGTCGGTGACAGTACCGCGGATGGTGGTCTGTGCAAGTGCGCCGGTCGAAATCAGCAGCGCGGAAAAGAAAAGGATCAGTTGCGTTTTCATGTCGCAAAAATGGACACTGAAAAACACTCCTGCAACTTTTGCGGACCGACAGCTAGAATGCGGGACGGATAGCTAGGTCAACGGACGAACGGAGAGGCCGGCGGACGAACGGCTAGCCGATATAAGACTTGAGCTTGGGCACGTAGGAGCGCGAAACGGGCACCGCCACCACCCCGCCGCCGAGCTCGAGCGTGTAGCCGTTGGAGTTGCCGCGTGCCGCGGAAATGTTGTTGACGTTGACCGCGAAGGAGCGGTGGCACTGGAAGATGTTGGGATACGCCTCCAGGTCCGCGAGCACGGCTGCGAGCGTGGTCTGCATCTCGGCGCGCTCCACCTCGCCGTCCAGCAGGTAGCACACCGCCACGTTGTTCTTCTGCGCCTCGATGTACAGCAGGTCGTTGATCGGGAGCGTGAGGTCGTTGCCCCGCACGCGCGTGTCGTGGAGCGTCACCGACAGGCCCGCCTGCGCTTCCGTCGTCTTGTCCAGCAGGGTGTCCAGCTGTCCGCGGAGGTGCCTGGAATACGACACCGCCGTGGACACGCCGCCGACGATCACGCCGACGACCAGCGCCCAGTAGAGGAACATCAGGAAGAGCCCCCACGAAAGCGGGAACTGGAAAAGCCAGACGGCCAGGAAGAAATTGCAGATGCCGATGAACAGCACCATCATCAGGACCGTCAGCGCCTCGTGCCAGATCCGCCAGGGGCGCACGTGCTTCTGCAGCGGGATGAAGACCAGGAAGCGGAACGCCAGGCAGCACAGGAAGGTCACGGCCCCGAAAAGGAAGGAAGCCAGGAATTTGTTGCCTTCGTACGCGCTGAAGCCGAAAGGCTGCAGGAAATACAGGATCAGGAAAACGACGGCGCAGTTGCGCAGGCTCTCCACCATCCAGCTGGACGACGGCTGAAACGGATATTTGCGGCTGAGGATCGACATTTCTACAAAAAATCCTGGCCCGCGCAACGCAGGGCCAGGACAAATTTAAAAAGTTTTTCTCAGTTTTTCATGTTTTATTCGCTCTTCAAGGCCACTGCCGGATTGGTCCGGGCGGTCTTGACATAATGATACAGCACGACCAGGGAGCACAGCGCGGCCACGGCCAGCAGCGCGACCACGAACACCGTCAGGGAGAATCCCACCCGGTGCGAGAAGCGCTGCAGATAGTAATGGACGAGCAGCCAGCCCAGCGGGGCGGCGACCACATAACAGATGGCCACCGTCCGCAGATAGAGCAGCAGGCCCTCGCCGGTGATCCGGTCCGTCCCGGCGCCGAACACGCGCTTGACGGCAATCTCCGTCCGCTTGTACTGCACGTCCATCAGCACCTGTCCCCAGATGCCCACGAGGGAGAGCAGCACCGCCAGCAGCGAGAACGCCCACACGGCAAGCCGCAGGCGCTCGTCCGCGCTGTAGAGGCTCTTGCCGATGGAATCATAGAACTGGATGCGGTACGGCTTGCCGGGGTCGGCCTCCTGCAGGACGGCCAGGATCTTGTCCGTGGCCGCGCGGCGGTCCACCCCTTCCGCCAGGCGGAGGTAGGCGTGATCCAGGGCCACCGGATAAGCGACGAACGCCACCGGCGTGTCGGCCTTGCGCATCGACGTGATGTTGATGCTGTTCACCAGGCCCTGGGTCTCCAGGCCATAGGCCTCGAGCTTCATGCCGACCTCGACGCCCTGCTGGCGCAGGTCTTCGGTCATCAGCAGCGAGGCTTCCGCTCCTTCGAAGAACGGTTTGCCCTCCGTGACCTTGAGGCCCAGCACGTCGGGAAGGTTCCAGGAGCAGAAGATCACGTTGATCTCGACCTCGCCCTTTCCGAAGTCCTCCGTCGAGGTGGAATACGTATCCGAGCCGCCCAGGAGCTCGCTCGCGTACGCGACGTCCAGCACCTCCGGCAGGAGCTTCAGGCGCTCGGCGGCCAGCCAGCCTTCCTCGCCGACCGAACCGTGGCGGATGTTCACGACGGCCAGGTTCTCCTTGTCATAGCCGCAGGGATACTCCTGCATATAGCGGCTCTGGCGCTGCACGAACAGCACGAAGACCAGCAGCACGATGGACACGACGAACTGCACGCCCACCAGGACGGCCCGCAGGGTCCGCCCGGAGGCGGAAAGGCCGAACTTGCCGCGGAGGATCTCCGCCGGCTGGCCGGACGTGGAATAGATGCCCGGCCAGATGCCGGCCAGGAAGCCCGTCAGCAGCGCCACGCCGCCGACGAAGAGCAGCAGTCCCCAGTGTCTGGAGAAGCTGAACGCCTCCACCATCACCCCATGGGCCACACAGGTCCGGGAGACGGGACCCAGCAGCACGGCGGCCAGGCCGAAGGCACACAGGCACCAGAGGACGGACTCGCCCACCACCAGCGCCCGCAGGCGTCCCGTGGAAGAGCCCAGGATCTTCTGCAGGTTCGCGCTCCGGATGCGGAGCGGGGTCAGGGCCACGTAGAAATTGGTAAAATTGATCAGGCCGATGATCAGGATCAGGATCCCGATCGCCACGAGCAGCAGCACCTGACCCTGGCTGCCGCTCTTGTAGATGCTCACCTCGTTGCGGAAATAGATATCCGTCAGCGGCACCAGCTCGACGGGGCCGAGCTCGCCCCCAAAAGGCTCGAAATCATAATGGTCATTGAACGCGTCGGCCACCTCCCCTGCCGCGGCAGGATCGCGGAGCAGCAGGTAGCAGACGAAATTGGAGGCGCCGTAAGTCTCCCGGTTGAGGTCGCCGATGCCCACATACAGGTTGTTGTCCAGCTGCGAATTGGCCGGGAAGTCCTCATACACGCCCGCGACCGTCGTCACGCCTTCCGTCTCCTGGATGATGCCGACGGCATCCGTCTTCAGGATCTTGCCCAGGGCGGATTCGCCCGGGAAGAGCGTCTCGGCCAGGGAGCGCGGGATGATGACCGCGCCCCGGCGGTCGAGCGCCCGGTGGTCGCCTTCCACCATCCGGACTCCGAACACGTCGAGGAAGCCCGCCGACACGCAGGTGATGTCGCGCTGATAGCCCTCCAGGCTGGCATC
>ONQP01000067.1 GCA_900319975.1 uncultured Bacteroidales bacterium
TCTCTCTCTCCTCGCCGCCGTCGTCGTGGCCGGTGTATTCTTCTCGGTCAAGGCCTATGCTTTCCCTCATGACAAAATGTGTTCTGTTATTGATGACGAAGATTATGGTCCTTATGACGTTGATAAATATTGCGATAAAGCCACGGTAAAGGATAGATGCGGCTATTCATATACTCATCCTGATGGTGGGACAGCGGCTGTTACCGTTCCTGGTTCCAAGAACAAAAAGATAGAGCCTGAACAGTGAAACGTCTTTTAGCTGTTTATTTATTCCCTCTGCTCTCCCTGGTTGTGCTCGTAGCTTGCAGCCAGGGCGGGCAAACCAATGAGAGGAAGGCGGTCTCCTTGACATTGGCGGGACGGGAGATGTGGGCTGAAGGTATCTTACCTGGCGAAATGGTCGCTGCCTATCAAGATTATCTTTTCCTGCGCGAAGAGCGGGACACCAGCCGATTGGTCGTCTATCAGGTTTCGGGAGATTCGCTGAGTTATTTCAAAGGGTTGATCGATAAGGGACGTGGTCCGCGCGAGTTCCTCTATACGGAGTATTCTTTGTATGGGGACACCTTGTTTGTCAGTAATGGTGATCCATTCGGACTAAGGCAGATTTTCGGTATTCCATTGACCGACATGTCTGTCATTGACGATAAAGACCAGTGGAAAGAATATACATTCCCGGAGTCGGATTTGATGACCTGGCAAGTTTTTACGGGATATGGTCCTGGCCGGTTTGTCGTTGCGGCTGGAGAAGGGGGAACGGAGACGATTCTTTCCCTTGCCGATTGCCTTGCCGGGGAGTGTACGCCGATTCAGTATTGGCCTGCCGATACGATACAAGTCCCTGCAAAATCCAAGCAGATGGCTTATATGGGAGGCCAAATGCTGAGTCAAGGGGAGCTGATATGCTATGCCCATCGAGAGTCCCGATATATGTTTATCGGCAAGGTGGAGGATGGCGCTTTGGTGGAGAAATCGGTGGTTTATTCCAGTTTTCCGAAATACAAACTTGATTCGGATGGTATCAATATCACGTATTTGACGCGGAAGAACGACGCCGGCATAGACATCTATTCCACCGCGGATTTCATCTTTGCGCAGCTGGATAGGACGTGGAAAGAAAAACGCAAATCCGAGTCGTACAAAGGTTTTGATAAGTATTCCTTCGATGAAATCGAGGTGTATGACTGGGAAGGACGGTTTATCGCCAATTATCAGACTGACAAACCGTTCTATGACTTTGTCGTTTCTCCTGACAATCGCTACCTGTACACGATAGTGGAGGATCCGGAACTCCTGGAATATGTCATAACGCGCTATGAACTGCCGTTGTAAGGAGTCTTTGGCGCTGGTATTCGTTCTCGTTTGCTCTTTTCTTTCCTCTTGCGACCGGGTGCGGATAAACCGCACCTTGAATCAGATGCTGTCGAAAGAGGTCGTAGCTCCGGCTGCGTTGGAGAAAGTCCAGATGGATACGATCGGTTCCAGTTCGCTGGACCCCCGGGCGAAATGCATCTTGTACATTGATTCAACGGAGTGCTCATCTTGTAGAATCGGGCATCTGGCCGTCTATTCCGACCTCTACCGTTGGTCGCAGGAGAGTTCTGCGTTTGATTTTGTGGTCGTGATTTCGCCGAAAGCGAAGGAGCGGGAACGGGCCGTCAGCCAAATTCACTACCAGATTGAGTTCCCCGTTTATATCGACGACGGGAGCAAGTTCCTGTCGCTGAATCCATGGATCCCCCAGGATCCACGGTTCCATTGTTTCCTGACGGATCGACTGGGGCGCGTCGTCCATGTCGGCGATCCGACATGGAGCGACAAGTCGAAAGCTCTTTTTCTGGAGGCTGTTGGCAAACTCCCTTGATTGTGGTCTGCTTTTTGATAAGGATGGGGTGCACCCATCCTTATTTTAATCCTCCACATCCGGGGTGCTGTGGAATATGGAAAACATTATGAACAAACTTATCAAATTGGGATGCGCAGCTGTCATGATGCTGGCATCCTGTGTCTTTGCCAGAGGAGCAGAAAGGGATGTTATCTTGGTTGAACGTCTGGAGGCTCCGGAGATGAATCAGGTCGAGGTCTTGAACGATTATTATGGGCTTGCCTACGACCGCGATTACATGATCTCTCATTTCGTGATGGAAAACTCCAAGATGTTCAAGCCGGAAGATTTTGCGGTCATCCGCGGTCTCCTGCCCGAGTTGAGCGATTATGAGCTGCAGGTCCTGAACGGAGCCTGTTTCCGTGATCCTACGATGATGCTGGTGCTCTCCATCCTGGTCGGTGAATTGGGTGTCGACCGTTTCCTGCTCGGAGACACGGGCCTTGGCGTGCTCAAGCTGATTACTGCCGGCGGTCTCGGTATCTGGTGGCTGGTCGATATCTTCACTGTCGACCGCCGTACGAAAGAATACAATTTCAAGCAGTTCAACGAAGCGCTTCAGAACGCCCGCCTTACGCTTCCCGTAGCGCGGTAGGCTGGTCCTTTCCCCGCCGGGGAATGGAACAGGCAGTTGCGGAACCGGAATCCCCGGTTCCGCAATTGTTTTCCGGAAGGGAATGTGCGGATTTTGTTGAAAAAAATATTTGTGGCGATAGGCATTTTTGATTAACTTTGTCCGTCAAATAAAAGTCCCTCCGATATGTCATTTATTGATGAAAGAATCGCCCTGGAAGGCTTGACTTTTGACGATGTACTCCTGATTCCGGCGTACTCCGAAGTCCTGCCGCGGGAAGTCTCCCTGCAGACCCGTTTCTCCCGCAACATTACCCTGAACATTCCGATCGTGTCCGCTGCCATGGACACCGTTACTGAAGCGCCGATGGCCATCGCCCTGGCAAGGGAAGGAGGCATCGGCGTGATTCATAAAAATATGGGCATTGCCGCGCAGGCCGCCGAGGTCCGCAAGGTGAAACGCTCGGAGAACGGCATGATCAGCGACCCTGTCACGATCAACCAGGACCAGACGGTGGGCGAGGCGCTCCGCCTGATGAGCGAGAACCACATCGGCGGCATCCCCGTCACGGACGGCGAGAACCATCTCGTGGGCATCGTGACCAACCGCGACGTGCGCTTCCAGGAGGATCTGGACGTGCTGGTGCGCGACGTGATGACCTCGCAGAACCTCGTCACCATCCCCGACTCCCGCACGGACCGCGAATATGTCAAGTCCGTCCTCCAGAAATATAAAGTGGAGAAGCTCCCGGTCGTGGACGACAAGGGCCACATCGTGGGCCTGATCACCTACAAGGACCTCATCAAGGAGCGCCTGCATCCGGATGCCTGCAAGGACGCCAGGGGGCGCCTGCGCGTGGCGGCCGGCATCGGCATCACGCCGGACGCGCTCGACCGCGTGGCCGCGCTCTACGCCGAGGGCGTGGACGCCGTGGTGCTCGACTCCGCGCACGGCCACAGCAAGGGCGTGATCGACCTGCTGAAGCGCGTCAAGAAGGCTTACCCGTCGCTGGACGTGGTGGTGGGCAACGTGGCCACGGAAGAGGCCGCCCGCGACCTGGTCAAGGGCGGCGCGGACGGCGTCAAGGTGGGCATCGGCCCCGGCTCCATCTGCACCACGCGCATCGTCGCGGGCGTGGGCGTGCCGCAGCTGAGCGCCATCTGGAGCGCCTCCCAGGCCCTCAAGGGCACGGACGTGACGCTGATCGCCGACGGCGGTCTGCGCTACTCGGGCGACATCGTCAAGGCCCTGGCGGCCGGCGGCGACTGCGTGATGTGCGGTTCGATGTTCGCCGGCACGGAGGAATCGCCGGGCGAGACCATCATCTACAGCGGACGTAAGTTCAAGGCCTACCGCGGCATGGGTTCCATCGACGCGATGGCGGCCGGCTCCAAGGACCGCTATTTCCAGGACGACAAGGTCGAGCTCAAGAAGCTCGTCCCGGAAGGCATCGTCGGTCGCGTGCCCTACAAGGGGACGCTCTCCGAGACGGTCTACCAGCTCGTGGGCGGCCTGCGCTCCGGCATGGGCTACTGCGGCGCACGCGACCTGCAGGCCCTCAAGCAGGCCAAGTTCACCCGCGTGACGGCCAGCGGCATGGCGGAGAGCCACCCGCACGACATCACCATCACCAAGGAAACCCCTAACTATTCCCGCGGTGAATAAGATTCTGATTCTGGATTTCGGCTCCCAGGTGACCCAGCTCATCGGCCGTCGCCTCCGCGAGCTCAACGTTTATTGTGAAATTTATCCGTATGACAAGGTTCCTGCCCTGGACGATTCCGTCCGGGGTGTGATCCTGTCCGGCAGCCCCTGCTCGGTGCGGGACGCCAACGCCCCGCAGGTCGACCTCGGCCTGTTCCGCGGCAAGTTCCCGCTGCTGGGCATCTGCTATGGCGCGCAGTACATCGCGCACCGCTGCGGCGGCAAGGTCGAGGGCTCCCTGGCCCGCGAGTACGGCCGCGCGATGCTGGATGTCGTCCGCGCCGATTCGCCCCTGCTGAAGGGCCTGAGCGCCCATTCGCAGGTCTGGATGTCGCACGGCGACACCATCTCGCAGCTCCCGGAGGGCGCCGAGGTGATCGCCTCCACGCAGGACGTGGCCAACGCGGCCTACCAGATCCCGGGCGAGGGGACCTATGCGGTGCAGTTCCATCCGGAGGTGTTCCACACCACGGAGGGATCGAAGATCCTGGCCAATTTCGCCCTGGACATCTGCGGCTGCGCAGGCGACTGGACGCCCGCCTCGTTCATCGAGACGACGGTCGCTGCCCTGCGCGCGCAGCTCGGCGACGACAAGGTCATCCTGGGCCTGAGCGGCGGCGTGGATTCCACGGTGGCCGGCGTGCTGCTCAACAAGGCCATCGGCCACAACCTGACCTGTATTTTTGTCAACAACGGCCTGCTGCGCAAGAACGAATTCGAGGACGTTCTCGAATCGTACCGCGACATGGGCCTGAACGTGATCGGCGCCGATGCCTCGAAGGAATTCCTCGAAGCACTGGCGGGCGTGGAGGAGCCGGAGCGCAAGCGCAAGATCATCGGCCGCCTGTTCGTCGAGACCTTCGACCGCTACGCCAAGGGCATCGAGAACGCCCGCTGGCTGGCGCAGGGCACCATCTATCCCGACGTGATCGAGTCGGCCGGCATCCCGGGCATCGCCTCCAAGATCAAGAGCCACCACAACGTGGGCGGCCTGCCCGAGCAGATGAACCTCAAGATCGTGGAGCCGCTGCGGATGCTCTTCAAGGACGAAGTGCGCCGCGTGGGCCGCGCGCTCGGCATCAAGGAAGAGCTCGTGGGCCGGCATCCTTTCCCGGGTCCGTCCCTGGCCATCCGCATCATCGGCGACATCACCGAGGAGCGCCTGCGCGTGCTGCGCGAGGCGGACGACATCTTCATCCGCGGCCTCCGCAACTACGACTGCACCGGGATGGGCTTCCCGTGCGCATCCGACCCGCGCGTGATGGCGACCAACCTCTACGACGCCATCTGGCAGGCGGGCGTGATCCTGCTGCCGGTCAAGAGCGTGGGCGTGATGGGCGACGAGCGGACGTATGAGAATCCCGTCGCGCTGCGCGCGGTGGTGTCCACCGACGCGATGACGGCCGACTGGTTCCACTTCCCGTACGACTTCCTCGCCGACGTCAGCAACGAGATCATCAACAAGGTGCGCGGCGTCAACCGCGTGGTCTATGACATCTCGTCCAAACCGCCGGCAACCATCGAGTGGGAATAACCGATAACCGACAGACAATCACATTTTCACAATAACACTTATGGTTAAAGCACAAAAAGACCAGGCTATTTATGACGCCCGCCCGCTCGGCAAGGGCAAGATGACCGTCCTGGGCCTCCAGCATCTCTTTGCGATGTTCGGGGCCACCGTCCTCGTTCCGGTGATCACCGGACTCTCCGTCTCCGCGACCCTGCTTTTCGCAGGTCTGGGCACGCTGCTCTTCCACCTCCTGACCAAGTTCAAGGTGCCGGCTTTCCTCGGCTCGTCCTTCGCGTTCCTGGGCGGCTATGCCGCCGTGACGCAGATGGGCGCCGAAAAGGGCCTGGACCTGGCGCACTCCCTGCCTTATGCCTGCATCGGCGTGTTCTGCGCGGGTCTGATGTATTTCGTGCTGGCGGGCCTGTTCGCCGCCTTCGGTCCCAAGAAGGTGCTGCGCTTCTTCCCGCCCATCGTCACGGGCCCGATCATCATCGCCATCGGTCTGACCCTGTCCGGCTCCGCCATTCAGAACTGCAACCAGAACTGGTGGATCGCCCTCGTGGCCGTGGCCATCATCATCGTCTGCAACATCTGGGGCAAGGGCATGATCAAGATCGTCCCGATCCTGCTCGGCGTCCTCGGTTCGTATATTGTCGCGGCCTGCTTCGGCCAGGTGGACTTCACGCAGGTGAAGGAAGCCTCCTGGATCGGCCTGCCGTTCTCGTTCGAGAATACGGCCTTCGCCGTGTTCAAGAACCCTGACTGGGGCCTGATCGTCGCCGCCATCATCGCCATCCTGCCGATTTCGCTCGCCACGATGGTCGAGCACATCGGCGACATGTGCGCCATCTCCTCCACGACCGGGGTCAACTACCTGGCGGATCCGGGCCTGCACCGCACCCTGATGGGCGACGGTCTCGCCACGGCGGTCGCCTCCCTGTTCGGCGCCCCGGCCAACACGACCTACGGCGAGAACACCGGCGTGCTCAACATCACCAAGGTCTTCGACCCGCGCGTGATCCGCATCGCCGCCGTCTTCGCCATCATCCTCGCCTTCTGCCCGAAGTTCGCCGCGCTCATCGGCGTGATGCCGGCTGCGACCATCGGCGGCGTTTCCCTGGTGCTCTACGGTATGATTTCCGCCGTCGGCGTGCGCAACGTGGTCGAGAACCAGGTGGACTTCACCTCCTCGCGCAACCTCATCATCGCGGCCCTCATCCTCGTGCTCGCCATCGGTATCAAGTACGGCGCCAACGACTCCATCAGCCTGGGCTTCACCTCGCTGAGCGGTCTCGCCGTCGCGGCGCTCGTGGGTATCTTCCTGAACGCCGTGCTCCCCGGCAACGACTATGAGTTCGGCAAGGGCGGCCCCGGCGACGTCTCCGTCAATTTCGGACCGCGCACGGAAGAAGAAACTGAACTGAAGAAATAATCCTGCCTTGAAAAAGATCGCATTCTTTGTCCTGGGCCTGTTGGCGCTGGCTTCCTGCCAGACGCGGCAGGCTCAGGCCGGTTATATCGTCCAGGTATCGCTCGGCCCCTGGAACGCTCCTGCCTACAGCGCCGGGCAGATCATCAGCCGCATCGACTCGGTCAGCAACCTGATCCCGGTCGAGAAGGTCATCATCGGCTGGAGCCTGGAGAAGGACCTCTACCGCGAGGTGGGGGAGTACCTCCACGGCAAGGGCATCAAGATGCTGTGCTGGCTCCCTGTGTTCGCCGAGACCGAGGAGGTGTGCGAGAGCACGCCCGCGGTGGACCTCTGGGGCCGGATTCCCGGCAATTTCAACCTGACCTCGGGCGAGGCGTTCCGCTTCAACTGCCCGTCCGACCCGGCCAACGCCGCCGCCATCGTGGCGGTCTATGACCGCGAGTTCGGCGACTGCGGCTTCGACGGCGTCTTCCTCGACCGCATCCGCACGCAGTCCTTCGTGGGCGGCGTCAGCGGCGTGCTGAGCTGCGGCTGTGCCGACTGCGTGGCGCGCTACGCCGCCGAGGGCGTGGACCTGGAGGCCGTCAAGGCCGCCTGGGAGGCCGAAGGCGACGCCTTCCTGTCGGTCAGCGGCTACGCGCCCGAGACCGGCTTCACCTTCGTGAATCCGCTCGCCGCCGACTTCTTCCGCGCCAAGGGACATATCGTCAGCAACGGCGTCGCGGCGGTGGCGGACAGCCTCCGCAGCCGCGGCCTGGAGGTCGGCATGGACCTCTTCGCGCCGTTCATGGCGCCCTTCGTGGGCCAGGACTACGCCATCCTGGCGCAGCACGCCGACTTCGTCAAGCCGATGCTCTACCGCAAGACCACGGCCCCGGCCGGCATGGGCTTCGAGTATGAGCTGCTGCGCACGTCCGCTCCTGGCGCGCACGGATTCGAGGGACTCGTTCTCTCCTGGAACATCATGGAAGCCCCGGAGGCGCATATCGCCTGCCTGGGGCAGTAGGTTCCGTTATTTCAGCAGCTTCTCGCTGCGCGCGATGAAGTCGGACAGGGCCTTGCCCTTGAGCATTCCGTTGCCGAGGAGGGCCAGGTCGACGATCTGCTGCAGCAGCTCGCTGTTCTTGGCAAAGTCAGCCGCCGCTGTGTCGGCGGCTTCTTTCTTTTCTCCCCAGATCTTCGCGATCAGCGGGTTCTGCATGTTGACGAGGATGTTGTAGGCCTCCGGCATCGTGCCGTAGAAGTTCATGCCGCCGCCCAGGGCGCTCATTTCGCGGTAGCGGCGCATGAACTCGCTCTGGGTGATGAGCACCGGCGCGGCGTTCTCGCCGAGGTTCTGCGCGTCCACGAGATAGTCGTTGCCCTCCGGCAGGACGGCCTTGAAGAGCTCGTCGAGCGTCTTCTTGTCGTCCTCGCTCATCTCCGGCTTGACGGCCTCTTCCTTCGGGATGAGGTTGCCGACGGAGTCGCTGTCCACGCGGGCGAAGCGGGTGTGCTCGGTCTTGGCCTCGAGCAGGCCCACGAAGTGGCTGTCCAGCTCACAGTCCATCAGGAGCACGTCGTAGCCCTGGTTCTTGGCGGCTTCGATCCAGCTGTACTGCTCGGCCGGCTTGGTGGCGTAGAGATAGACGACGTTCTGGTCCTTGTCGGTCTGCGCGGGCGCGATGGCCGTGCGGTAGTCCTCGAGGCTGAAGTATTTGCCGTCGGTGTTCTTGAGGAGGGCGAACTTGAGGGCGCGCTCGCAGAACTTCTCGTCGGAGAGCATGCCGTATTCGATGAAGAGCTTGATGTTGTCCCATTTCTGCTCCAGCTGGTCGCGCTGCTCCTTGAAGATCTCCTCCAGGCGGTCGGCCACCTTCTTGGTGATGTAGGTGCTGATCTTCTTGACGTTGGCGTCGCTCTGCAGGTAGCTGCGGCTGACGTTGAGCGGGATGTCCGGGGAGTCGATGACGCCGTGCAGCAGGGTCAGGAAGTCCGGCACGATGTTGTCGACGTGCTCGGTGACGAACATCTGGTTGCAGTAGAGCTGGATCTTGTTCTTGTCGATGGCCATGCGCTCCTTGATCTTGGGGAAGTAGAGCACGCCGGTCAGCGTGAACGGATAGTCCACGTTGAGGTGGATCCAGAACATCGGTTCCTCCTCCATCGGATAGAGCTCGCGGTAGAACTTCAGGTAGTCTTCGTCCTTGAGCTCGGACGGGGCCTTGGTCCAGATGGGCTCGATGCTGTTGATGACGTTATCTTCGTCGGTCTCGACGCTCTTGCCGTCCTTCCACTCGGTCTTCTTGCCGAAGACCACGGGGACGGGCATGAACTTGCAGTACTTGCCCAGCAGCTGGCTGATGCGGCCCTTGGCGGCGAACTCTTCGGCGTCGTCATCGAGGAAGAGGGTGATCTCGGTGCCGCGGTCTTCCTTCGCGCCCGCGCTCATCTCATACTCCGGGGAGCCGTCGCAGGACCAGTGGACGGCCTTGGCGCCTTCCTGCCAGCTGAGGGTGTCGATGGTGACTTTCTTGCTGACCATGAAAGCGGAATAGAATCCGAGGCCGAAATGGCCGATGATGGAGTCGAGCTGGTCCTTGTATTTCTCGAGGAACTCGCCGGCGGAGGAGAAGGCGATCTGGTTGATGTAGCGGTCGACTTCTTCCTCGGTCATACCGATGCCGCGGTCGATGATTTTCAGGGTTTTCTCTTTCTCGTCCAGCTCGATGCGGACCTTGAGCTCGCCGAGCTCGCCCTTGAAATCGCCGCTGGAGGCGAGCGCCTTCATCTTCTGGGAGGCGTCCACTGCGTTGGCGACGAGCTCGCGCAGGAAGATTTCGTGGTCGGAATAGAGGAACTGCTTGATCACCGGGAAGATGTTTTCGGTGGTCACGCCGATTTTGCCTTTAAGCGTCTTGGTAGCCATATACAAGTGTGTTTGAAATCAAAAAAGGTCGGCCATCTGTGTGGCCGACCCTATCTGAATCAAATGCTGTTCCAGTGACAAATTGTCAATTATTTGTAGAGGAAGCGCTTGATGCTCATCTTCGGGGTCTTCTCGAAAGGCACGAGGACGGTCTCGACCTTGGCGATCTGGCTGTAGACGGGCAGGTGGCGGTTGGCGCCGGTGCGGATCTTCTCAGGCAGGTCGGAGACGGTCTCGTCGTCGAGGTTGGCGTTCTTGATGCCGTCCTTGTCGAGGTAGACCAGGGCGACGATCTTGCCGGCGCGGTCCACGACCACGGACTCGTTGACATAAGGCTGGTTGTTGACGATGGCCTCGAGCTCCTCCGGATAGACGTTCTGGCCGTTGGCGGTCAGGATCATGCTCTTGGAGCGGCCCTTGATGAAGATGTTGCCGGCCTTGTCCATGATGCCGAGGTCGCCGGTGCGCAGGTAGCCGTCGGCCGTGAAGGCGTTGGCGGAAGCCTCGGGATTCTTGAAGTAACCGATGGTGATGTTCTCGCCCTTGGCCTGGATCTCGCCGGCGATGTGCTGGGGATCCTCGGAGTCGATGCGCACGGTGGCGCAGTCGACGGCCTTGCCGCAGGAGCCCGGGACATACTTGGTCCAGTGCTCATAGGCAAGCAGCGGGCAGGCCTCGGTCATGCCGTAGCCGACGAGGTACGGGAACTTGATTTTCTTGAAGATGCGCTCGACCTCCGGGTTGAGGGCCGCGCCGCCCATGATGAACTCCTGGACGTTGCCGCCGAAGGCCTGCACGAGGCCGTCCTTGACCTTCTTGTAGATGATCTGGTTGAGGCCCGGGACCTTGAGGAGGAACTTCACGGCAGGCTTCTCGAGCGTGGGCTTGATCTTGGACTTGTAGATCTTCTCCATCACGAGGGGCACGGTGATGAGCAGGTAGGGCTTGACGTCGGCGAACGCCTTCATGAGCGTGGCCGGGGTCGGGGCCTTGCCGAGCCAGTAGATCGCGGTGCCGTTGCAGAGCGGATAGATGAACTCGATCACGAGGCCGTACATGTGGGCCATCGGAAGCATGGAGACCATCTTGTCGCCGGCAGGGACGTGGCGCTGGCTGAAGTCGACGTTCGCGCAGAAGTTGCGGTAGGTCAGCATGACGCCCTTCGGGTCTCCGGTGGAGCCGGAGGTGTAGTTGATCGTGGAGAGGTTGTCCCAGTTGTCGGTCGGGAAGACGACGTCGTCGGGACCGTAGCCGTTGGGCCATTTGGCGGCGAACAGGCTGTCCATCTCGGCGTAGGCGGCCTCGACCTCCGGGGAAGCGGCCCACAGGAGCTTCCAGCTGTCGATGTCCACGACGAACTTGAGCGCGCCCATCTGGGCGATGTCCATCTGGGCGAACTTGTCCTCATTAGTGAAGAGCGCGATGCTCTCGGAGTGGTTGACGAGGAAGGTGGCGTTCTCGGCGGTGAAATCCGCGAGGAGCGGGACGATGACGGTAGAGGGCGATCTTCTCGCCTTTCTGGATGCCCAGCTTCTCGAACACGAGGTGGAATTTCTCGATCTGGGTGGCCATCTGGCCGTAGGTGAAGGATTCGCCGCCGATGCTGTTGAGGGCGGCTTTGTCCCAGTATTTACGCGTCGCATTCTGCAGGCGCTCCAGGTAATGCGGATATTTTTCCATGGGTTGGTCTTGTTTGTTTCAGTAGTCTGAGATTACAAATTTAACCGATTCCCGGTTTTTTCCCAATCCCGCGTATACGTATGTGGCGAATATTTACGATATTTGGGGTGAAATGCTTTAATTTGTGGTGAACTATGGTCCAGAAAAAACCGATTGTCGCACTCGTATACGATTATGACGGTACGCTCTCCCCGGGAAACATGCAGGAATTCGGCTTCATCCAGGCCGTCGGCAAGACGGCCGACGAGTTTTGGCGGATGAGCGACAGCATCGCCATCGGCCAGGATGCCTCCAACGTCCTCTCGTATATGAAACTGATGTTCGACGAAGCGAAGCGCAACGGCATCAAGCTCCGGCGCGAGGACTTCGAGCGCTTCGGGCAGAACATCCAGCTGTTCGACGGCGTGCGCGAATGGTTCCGCCTGATCAACCGCTACGGCGAGGAGCACGGCGTGCGGATCGAGCACTACATCAATTCCTCGGGCCTCAAGGAGATCATCGAGGGCAGCCCCATCGCCCACGAGTTCAAGCACATCTTCGCCGGCACCTTCATCTACGACGCCAACGGCGAGGCGGAGTGGCCGGGCATCGCGGTGGACTACACCGCCAAGACCCAGTTCCTCTTCAAGATCAGCAAGGGCATCTTCAGCGCCCGGGACAACAAGCAGGTCAACGAATCGATGGCCGAGGACAAGAAGCGCATCCCCTTCGCGCACATGATCTATTTCGGCGACGGCGACACGGATGTGCCCTGCATGAAGATCGTGGGCATGTTCGGCGGCCATTCGATCGCGGTCTACGACCCGCAGAACGAGCGGAAGCGGGCCACGGCGGCGAAGCTCAAGCGCCAGGGGCGCGTGGCGTTCGCCGTGCCGGCCGTCTACACGGAGGACGCGCCGGCCTACCGCGTGGTCACGGCCATCATCGACAAAATAAAAGCCGACTGGGTGCTCAGCCGGCTTTCGAAATAATTCTTCTTTCGGAAATAATTATTCGCCCACGCGGGTGAATTTCGCGGTCCAGCCGCCGCCGGGAGCCATCGCGGCTTTCAGCGTATGCTGCGCCGCGTCCACGCGGACGGTCTGCAGCTCGCGGACATAGTCGCGGGCGGCGCGGGTGGCATTGGGCCCGTCGCGGAAGATCTCCACGCTGTAGGTGCCTGCCGGCAGGAAGGCGGACAGGTCCAGCTCCAGTTCGCGCGCAGACCAGTCGGTCATCGCGCCCACATACCAGTCGGCGCCCTTGCGGCGGGCGATGGCGGCGTAGTCGCCGACCTGGCCGGCCAGCGCCACGGTCTCGTCCCAGACGGTCGGCACGGCCGCCATCCAGCGCAGGCATTCCGGCTCCGCGAGATAGTTGGACGGGGAGTCGCAGAGCATCGTGAGCGGCGCCTCGAAGATGACGTATTCCGCCAGCTGGCGGCAGCGGGTGCCCTGGCTCATCGGTTCGGAATTGACCGCCCGGAAATTGCCGCGGGTGGCGTTGCGCATCGCGCCCTGCGTGTAGTCCATCGGGCCGGCGAACATGCGGATGAAGGGGATCTGGACGTCGTAGGTGACCTGGTCCACGTGGGGCTGCGCCCATTTCATCTGCTCCAGGCCGGCCACGCCCTCGTGGTTGACCACGTTGGGATAGGGGCGCTGCATGCCGCTGGGCTTGAGCGCCGGTCTCGGCGGCGCGGCGGAAGAAGTCCACCATCACCTGGTCGTCGCGGTTCATGAAGTCCACCTTGAAACCTTTGACGCCCATCCCGGCGTAGTGCCTGCACACGGCTTCGAGGTCGCGGTCCATGGCCCAGTAGCCGGCCCAGAGGATGATGCCGACGCCCTTGGCGTTGGCGTAGTCCACGATTTCCTGCAGGTCGATCTCCGGGACCACCTGGAAGAGGTCTGCCTTGTACTTGACGGCCCAGCCCTCGTCCAGGATCACGTATTCGACGCCCTGCGCGGCGGCGAAGTCGATGTAGTATTTATAGGTCTGCGTGTTGACGCCGGTCTTGAAGTCCACGCCGTAGAGGTTCCAGTCGTTCCACCAGTCCCAGGCCACCTTGCCGGGCTTGACCCAGCTCCAGTCGCCCTGCGCGGGGCGGCCCAGCTGCCACACCAGGTCGCTGTCCAGCAGCTGGCGGTCTTCGGCCGCCACGGCGACGATGCGCCAGGGCAGGGCCGCGCCGGCGGGCTGCTTCGCGATGTAGTCCTCGGTGGTGCGCACGATGCCCTGCAGCTTGTTGTAGCCGTCCTGCTCGATGAGTTTGGGGTAGGGGGCGAAGAGGCCGCGGACGGCGGTGCCGTCGGCCGGCCGGAGGTACATGCCGGGATAATTGACCAGGTCGGACTCGGTCACGTTGACGCGCAGGCCGGCCTGCGTCTTGAAGGAGACGGGCAGGAAGGCCTTCTGGCCCTCTTTCCAGCCGCTCAGCGGATGGATGTCGTAGTAGGCCTCGAAGGAGTTGAGGAAGGGCTCGCTCGGAGCGTCCTGGACGACGTAGGGGACCGTCGCCTCGACGTCTTCGGCGAAGCGGAACTCGGCGCATTCGTCCTTGACGATGAAATCTTTGCGGGAGCGCGACACGAAGCGCCAGGCCATGCCGGCGTCGTAGGCGCGCACCACCACGTCGAAGGTCTTGTAGCGGAGCGTCAACTGGTTATAATGGTCGCGCACCTGTGCGCGCTTGTAGACGGTCGCGGAAATGGTCTCGTCCACGGAGCTGAGGATGGCCTTCTCGAAGCGCACCGACGCGTCGTAGCGGCTGCCGTCGCCCAGCTCCAGCGCCAGCGCGGAGGGGGCGAGGACGGCCTGGCCGTCATAATTCAGCGTGTACTGGAGGGTGGGTGCGGCGTCGATGCCGACGCACAGCCGCCCGTCGGGGGAGCGCAGCTCGTAGTGGCGCGGCGCGGCCGCGAGGCAGAGGGGGAGCGTCGCGAAGAGCGCGACGAGCAGGGCAAGGTGATCCGTGAGCGCCGCGAGGGCCATCCGGGCTACGTCCACCCCAACCAGCAAGACTGGCGGGACGCAATGGTGCTACAGGAAGAGACGGTCGAGGTGGCAGGCGTCACCTTCGCCCTGCCGCAGGGCGCGTGTTCCAACATCACCTGGCACCAGTACCGAAGCCTGCAGGCCATCGCGCCGCAGCTGTGGCAGGACGGACTGACGGACGAGCAGGCGCGCTCGCTTCACGCGCAGTTCCTGGCCTACATCCTCGTACCCGCCCCGCCGACGGCAGACACCGGCGACCGCTTTGCCGCGCAACGTTTGCGTGTCGGTCTTCCCTTCTCCGGTGATAATCAGATCCGCCTG
>ONQP01000008.1 GCA_900319975.1 uncultured Bacteroidales bacterium
CAACGCCATCGCCTCGTCCGTGATCGGGCGCGGGTCGGCGGCACCGCCGATGCGGTTCTCCAGCTCGCGGCCGCCGAAGCTGATGAACACGAGCTTGTTGGTCTCGCGGAAGCCCTCGGCGCCGGCGACTTCCTCGGTGGTGAACACGCCGCCGCTGAAGATGCCGATGTAGGAGAAGAGGGTCGGGTTGGCCAGGGCGATGGAGTGCGTCTGCATGCCGCCCATCGACAGGCCGGCCATGGCGCGGTGCTGGGCGTCGCCGATCACGCGGTAGTTGGCCTCGACCATCGGGATGAGGTCCTTCTCGAGGATGGTGCGGAACGGACCGGCGAAGTCAAAGCCGCCGAAGCCACCCGGACGGCCGCCCTGCGGGCGCGGGCCCGGCTGGCCGCCCTGCGGACGCTGTCCCTGTCCCTGCGGGCGCGGGCCCATGGCCGGGCGCTCCGGGCGCGGGTTGTTGGGGCCGTAGACCTCGCTGCCGTTGTCCATCACCACGATGAACGGGACGGCCTTGCCCTCGGCGATGAGGTTGTCGAGGATGATGCCGGTGCGGCCCTGCTGGGCCCAGCCGTGCTCGCTCTCGCCGCCGCCGTGCTGGAGGTAGAGGACGGGATATTTCTTGTCAGGATTGGTCTTGTACTCGGCCGGGGTATAGATGTAGCAGTGGCGCACCGCCCCGGTCACGCTGGAATAGTAGTAGACCTCCGCAGTCTCGCCGTGCGGGACGTTCTTCAGGGCGTAGAAGTCCTGGTCCGCCGCGGGCACGTCGATGCCGCTGCCCCAGCGGCTGGCGCCATAGTAGTAGAGGCTGCCCGGATCCGGCACGGAAGCGCCGTCGATCTCCAGCTGGTAGTAGTGGAAGCCTTCGTCCTGCGGGGCGGAATCGCCGGTCCAGACGCCCTTGTCGTCCTTGACCATCTCATACTTCACGCCGCCGATGTCGAGCTTGACGCTCGTGGCGTTGGGGGCGGAAATCTGGGCGCGGACCATCCGCTGGGAGTTGACCATCGGATACTGGTGTCCCGGCTGATTGGTCGAAGCGGGCTGGAAGTCCTCTACGGTCTGCGCGGAGGCTGCCACCGCGGCGAGCAGAAGACATGCGGAAATTGCGAATTTCTTCATAAGGATTGATGTGGTTGATTAAACGTTAAATTGGTATCCGAAAGATAGCAAGAAAGGAACCGCGGGGATGTCACGATTCCGTCAAAAGATTCAAGAATTGGTTTCAGCGGCTGCAGACGAGCAGCACGGCGGTGCCATCCGCGAGCCGGCAGGCGAAGATATGGACGTCGCCGCCCGGGGCGACGCCGAGCTTCTTGCGGAGGGCGTCGCTGCCCAGCGGCAGGTTGCGCGCGGTCACCTCCGCGCGGGGGTACTGGCGCTTCAGCTGCCTGAACGCCGCCGCCCCGAAAGGCAGCACTTCCTGCACGTGCCATGCTTTGAAGAAAGGTGCCGCTTCTCCCAGGTAAAGGTGCGTCGAAGGCGCCAGCTTCCGCAGCCCCCAGCGGGCGCAGGGCAGCTTGAAGGCCCCGGCCTTGAGCAGCGCCGGGCAGGGCTCCAGCAGCGTGTCGCCCGCCTGCACCCCCGCCGCATACACCGCCTCCGCCTCCCGCTCCTCCGTCGCCCGGAAGCAGAATAGCCCTTCCTGCTGAACGTCAGCGGCAAACTGACCGGTAAGCATTGCTACGATGATTTGCGGTTCGGCGGGTTCGGCGTCACGGACCAGCAGGCAGAGCAGTTCTTTGACTTCGCCGTCGCTCTCGACCACGTGGATCTCCCGCAAGGTGGGGCCGAGCCGGCCGGCGAGCATCGCGAGGTCGGCCATCGGCGAAAGCTTCAGCAACACGACCGGCGCCTTGCGCAGCAACATCGGCAGCAGCGTGAGAATGTCCGGCGTACAGTCCTCCAGCAGGAAGACCTTGCGCCCGGCGGCGCTCCTGCGCGCGGGATCGGCATAGATCAGGTCCGCCTCCGGCAGCTCCGTCTCCGGCGTCACGGTCTCGTTGCGGACCTCGATATTGTCCGCCCCCAGCTTCGCGAAATTGCGCGCCGCCGCGGCCGCCAGCTCCGCATTCTGCTCGAAATACATCACCCGCTCCGCCATCCGCGAAAACGCCCAGCTGTCCACCCCCAGCCCTCCCGTCAAATCCAGCAGAAGGTGTAGTTGCTTTGCCGGTTCAGGCAGTGCTCCCGCAAACCAGTGGCCACCCATGGCCACCTGAGATGGGGCTCCGCCCCAAACCCCTGCGCCCCTCAAGTCCCTTTCCAACTTTTGTTCACAAAAGTCACGGGACCGGGCCGGTCGGCTGATGCCGACTTCTAAGCCACCGCACGAAAGGTTTGCGGGAGCAGCTGCCTGACCGGCAAGTAACGCCTTGTAGGAGGCTGTCGCGGACGACGAACACTGTTCCAGGGCGAGCGCGGACGGGATCTCGATCCCGGCGGCCGCCCACGCAGGCAACTTGTGGGCGACCTTCTGCGCCCGGCCCTCGTCCAGACTGGACAGGATATCCGCAAAACTCCGTTTCATCGGTGCAAAAGTAACACTTTCCCTGAATTTTCTTATCTTTACAAACAAATACAAAACCTCATGAAAGAATTTGAACAGAGAGCCCAGGCGTGGCTCGACGGCGACTTCGACCAGCAAACCAAAATCGCCATCCTCCAGCTACGCGGAAACGACCCCGCGGGCTTCGAAGATGCCTTCTATAAAAACCTTGAATTCGGAACCGGCGGCCTGCGCGGCATCATGGGCGTAGGCACCAACCGCATGAACCGCTACACGGTCGGCATGGCCACGCAAGGCCTCGCCAACTACATCCTGAGCCACTGCAACAACGACGACCCCAAAGTCGTCATCTCCTACGACTCCCGCAACAACAGCAAAGAGTTCGCCCGCATCACCGCCGACGTCCTCTCCGCCAACGGCATCCACGTCTACGTCTTCGACAACATCCGCCCGACGCCCGAAATGAGCTACGCCGTGCGCCTCAAGGGAGCCGTGGCCGGCGTCATGATCACCGCCTCCCACAACCCCAAGGAATACAACGGCTACAAAGTCAGCTGGTCCGACGGCGGCCAGGTGACCGCCCCCGTCGACAAAGACATCGTAGCCGAAGTGGCCAAAATCACCGACCCCTCCATGGTCAAATTCGAGGCCGGCCTGCGCTGCGGCGAGATCGAAGCCATCGGCGCCGACGTCGACGAACAATACCTCCGCGACCTCCTCTCCCTGAGCCTCAGCCCCGAACTCTGCCAGAAACACGGCGACCTCAAGATCGTCTACACCCCGCTCCACGGCTGCGGCGTCCGGATGATCCCCGAACTCCTCAAGCGCAAAGGCTTCAAGAACATCATCCACGTCCCCGACCAGGACATCTCCGACGGCGATTTCCCGACGGTCGTCTCCCCGAACCCCGAAGAGCCTGCGGCGCTCAAGATGGCCCTCGACAAGGCCGACGCCACCGGCGCTGACCTCGTGATGGGCTCCGACCCCGACGCCGACCGCCTCGGCATCGCCGTGCGCGACGACGAAGGCAAGATGGTCCTCTTCAACGGCAACCAGACCGCCTCGCTGCTGACCTACTACATCCTGAAGCGCTGGCAGGAGCTGGGCAAGCTCGGCCCGGGCAAGTACGTGGTCAAGACCATCGTCACCACCGAGCTGATCACCGACATCTGCAAGGCCTTCGACGTACCGGTCTACAACGTCCTCACGGGCTTCAAATACATCGCCGAAGTCGTCAAGCGCAAAGAAGCCGAAGGCGGCGAATTCATCTGCGGCGGCGAAGAGAGCTACGGCTTCAACGTCGGCCAGTTCGTCCGCGACAAGGACGCGCAGGTGGCCGCGATGATGGTGGCCGAATGCGCCGCCTGGGCGGCTGAACAGGGCCTTTCGCTCTACCAGCTGATGCAGCGCATCTACCAGGAATACGGCTACCGCAAGGAAGGCCTCGTGTCCGTGGTCCGCAAGGGCATCTCCGGCGCCCGCGAGATCCAGCAGATGATGGCGGACTTCCGCGCCAACCCGCCCAAGGAGCTCTGCGGCTCACCGGTCACGCAGGTGATCGACTACCTCGAGCCCGAGAAGACCGGCCAGCCGTCCTCCAACGTCCTCCAGTTCTTCGACGCGGCCGGCGACGTCGTGTCCGTCCGCCCGTCCGGCACCGAGCCCAAGATCAAGTTCTACTTCGGCGCCAAGGGCGATGACGCCGACGCCAAGATCGCCGCCCTCAAGGAACAGTTCTGCCAATAGACTATAACCCCTTAATTCAACCACATATGGCAAACATCAGTGATCTTATCATGCAGCAGGTGAAAGCCGCCGTCGGTGGTGTGCAAGTGCCTGCAGATGCCCAGAGCAAGCTCATCGAAGGCATGTCCTCCTCGGTGCTCGGCAGTCTGACCCAGACCGTCGCCAAGCCCGGCGGAGCGGACCTCATCAAGTCCCTCCTCTCCGGCAAGACCAGCGCCGCATCCAGCCCGGTCACCCAGTTGGCCGGCAACCTCTTCACCAAGAACGTCCTGAGCAAGCTCAACCTGGGTTCCGCCCTCAACGGCACCCTCTCCGGACTGATTCCGGGCGTGATGGGCAAACTCTCCTCCGTGATCGCTGACCGCGACGGCGACGGCGATGTCGACCTCAACGACATCCTCCTCTCGCTCAAGGGCGGTTCCGGCGGTGGTATCCTGGGTGCCGCTACAGGCATCCTGGGTGGACTTTTCAAGAAGAAATAAGGGTTCTACCCGTACAGAAAGGGCCGGAGTCATCCGGCCTTTTTTCATTTTCCGCGCTCCGCGAAATCCTTGCACCAGGCAGTCAGGGGGCACTCGGCGCATTTCGGCTTCAGGGCCGTGCAGACATAGCGCCCGTGCAGGATCAGCCAGTGGTGAGCGATTGGCCGGAGCTCCTCCGGCGTGTGCTTCTCCAGGTCCAGTTCCACGGCGCGGGGCGTCGTGCCGCGGGAGAGCCCCAGGCGGCGCGACACGCGGAACACGTGCGTGTCCACGGCGATGACCGGCTCGCCCCAGGTGATGGAGGCCACCACGTTGGCCGTCTTGCGGCCCACGCCGGGCAGGCTCATCAGCGCGTCCACGTCCGTGGGGACCTGTCCGCCGAAGTCGGCCGTCAGCCGCCGCGCCATCCCGACGAGGTGGCGCGCCTTGTTGTTGGGATAGGAGATCGAGCGGATGAGCTCGAAGACGTCCTCCTCGGAAGCCTCCGCGAGGGCTTCGGGGGTGGGGTAGGCGGAGAAAAGGGCGGGCGTGGTCATGTTGACGCGCCGGTCGGTGCACTGCGCCGACAGGATCACGGCCACCAGCAGCTGGTAGGGGGAATCGAAATGCAGCTCGGACTCGGCGATCGGGACGTTGTCCCGGAAATAGCCGAGGATGGCGTCGTAGCGCTGCTTCAGCGTCATAGCGTGATCTCCCGGCAGGTCTCGTCGCGGGTCTCGAACACGCGGCCGGGGAAGCGCGTGCAGATGCTGCGGTTGTGCGTGACCATCACGATGGCCGTGCCCTGCTCGCGGTTGATCTGCTGCAGGAGCTGGAGGATGCCCTCCGCCGTCTCGTCGTCGAGGTTGCCGGTGGGCTCGTCCGCCAGGATGACGGCCGGGTTGTTGAGGATGGCGCGGGCGATGGCGATGCGCTGCTGCTCTCCGCCGGAGAGCTGGTGCGGCATCTTGTGCGCCTTGGTGGTCATGTCCACGGCCTCCAGCACCTCGCCGATGCGCTTGTGGATCGCGGAAGCGTCCTTCCAGCCCGTGGCCTTGAGCACGAAAGCGAGGTTGTCCTCCACGCTGCGGTCCATCAGCAGCTGGAAATCCTGGAAGACGACGCCGATCCTGCGGCGCAGGTGTGGCACTTCTTTTGCGCGAAGGCGCTTCAGGTCGTAGCCGCAAACCTCGCCGGAACCCTTTGCAAGCGGGTTTTCGGCCGTAATCGTGCGGAAGATCGAGGTCTTGCCGCTGCCCACCTTGCCGATGATGTATACGACCTGGCCGGGATAGACCTGCAGGTCAAGACCGTAGACGACAATGTTGTCCTCTCCGCCGAGGATGTCCGCGCCGGAGAAGGAGATGAGGGGAGCGCTGTTTTCTTCCATGCCGAGGGTGAAAAAGTTGGATGTTCCCTGCAAATATAGCGCAAAAATGAGTAAATTTGTAATCTTGGAAACAGAATAACATATGAGACTGAAAACACTGGTGACCACCCTTCTCGCCGCCGCGATCCTCGCGCCCGGACTGGGCGCCGCCCCCTCCGGGGACGGGAAGACCTGGCAGCAGGCGATGCGCCTCTACGGGAACGGGATGTACGAACAGGCCCGGATTCTGTTCGCTTCGATGCCCGACGGTCCGCTGACCGACGCCTACGAAGTGCTCTGCGCCCTCAAGATGCAGACGGACGACTACCCCGAACTGCTTTCGGCCTACCGGCTGCGCTATCCGTCCTCCCGCCTGTCCGGCACGCTGCATTTCGAGCAGGGACGGATCCTCTTCGACCAGGGCAAGTATCAGCAGGCTGCCTCCGAGTTCTCCTTCGTCAGCTCTTCCGACCTGACGGATGCCGAAATGTCCGAATATATCTTCAAGTGCGGCTATTCCGCCTTCAGCCTGGGACACTACCTCGAGGCCTCGCAGTTCTTCACCCTGCTGGAATCGCTCCCGCAGTCGGACTACACGGCCCCGGGACGCTATTTCACGGGCGTGATGCTCTACGAAGGCAAGCAGTTCGCCGAGGCGGAGGCCAACTTCTGGAAGGCCTCGGCCGATCCGCGCTTCCAGGCGCTGACGGACTTCTACATCGTGGACTGCGAGTTCAACCAGAAGAACTATGACTTCGTCATCCGCGAGGGCTCGCGCATCTACGACTCCCTGCCCGCCGGGCGGCGCGAGCGCGTGGCGCGGCAGCTGTCCGAGGCCTACCTGATCAAGGGCGACAAGGACAAGGCCCGCGAATACTACGACGACCTCTCGCACGAGGGGATGAACCGCAAGGACTACTTCTACGCCGGCACGGTGCTCTATTCCGTGGACGACTACGCCGGCGCCATCGAGAATTTCACGAAGATGGGCGACCGCTCCGACTCGCTCGGACAGGTCGCCAACTACCACCTCGCCAACGCCTACCTGCGCACGCACGACCAGGTGTCCGCGATGCAGGCGTTCCAGGACGCTTCTTCGGTCGATTTCGACCCCGAGATCACGGAAGACGCGGCGTTCAACTTCGCCAAGCTTGTCTTCGACCTCAACAAGGACACGTCGGGCTTCGCCCGCTACATCGAGCGCTGGTCCACCAAGGCCCGCGGCGACCAGATCTACGGCTACATGGCCCTGGCCGCCCTCGTGGACAAGGACTACGCCGGGGCGGTGGAGGCCTATGACAACATCGAGGAGCTGACGCCCGACATGCTCAGCAACTACACCAAGGCGAACTTCCTGCGCGGCGAGCAGCTCTTCGACAGCGGCTCCTACCGCGACGCGATCCCGTTCTTCCGGGCCACGGCCTACTACGTGCCCCGGACCGACCGCTTCAACCAGCTCGCCCGCTACTGGATGGGCGAGGCCAGCTACCGCGCCGGCTTCTATCCCGACGCGCAGAAGACCTTCACCGAGCTGCACAACGCCGCCGCGCTGGACAGCTACGCCGAGGGCCGGCTGCTGCCCTACAACATCGGCTACAGCTATTTCAAGGCGGGGGACTACGCCAGCGCCGCCCGCTGGTTCGACAGCTATGTCGCGTCCGGCGACGCCCTGGCGCGCGAGGACGCGATGAACCGCCGGGCGGACTGCGACTTCGCCCGCCGGGACTACAAGGCCGCCATCGCCTCCTACCAGAAGGTGATGACGGAATTCTTCAGTCCCGACAACATCTATCCCTACTACCAGCAGGCGGTCGCGTACGGCCTGGCCGGCGACAAGCGCCGCAAGGTCTCCACGCTGCTGCACATCGAGGACGCCACCGCGGGCGTGCCGCTCTACGACGAGGCGCTCTACGAGCTCGGCCGCGCGCAGATGGACCTGAAGAACAACAACGACGCCGTGCGCACCTTCACCCGGCTGCGCCGCAACACCAAAGACAATACCTACGTGGCCCGGGCGCTGATCGGCCTGGGCATGGTGCACCGCAACATGTCCAGCTACGACGAGGCGCTGGAGAGCTACAAGGAGGTCGTCTCCCTGATGCCCAACAGCGAATACGCCGAGGAGGCGATGAGCGCCATCGAGTCGATCTACCAGGCCCGGCGCCAGCCGGAGAAGTTCCTCGAATACGTGGAGCAGAACTCCCTCGCGCAGAGCCGCAGCGACGCCGACCGCGAAAAGATGTATTTCAACACGGCCGAGCAGCTCTACCTGGCGGCCAACCACCAGCAGGCCGTGGCGACGCTGCGCAAGTACCTCGAAGACTATCCGACCGGCGAGGACCGGCCGCAGGCGGAATTCTACCTGGCCGAGTGCTACAACGCCCTGGGCGAGAAGGAGAAGGCCGTGGAGCACTACGCGGCGGCCGCCTCCGGCGAGTCCGCGTATTCCTTCACGGAGATGTCCCGCCTCCGTTATGCGGATCTCTCCTATGGCCTGGAGCGCTATCAGGACGCCTATGCCGGCTATGAGCAGCTGCTCAACACGGCGCGGATGGACGCCAACAAGCTCGCCGCCCGGGTGGGCATGATGCGCGCCGCCTACCGCTGCAAGGACTACGCGGCGGCCATCGCCGCGTCCGACGCGGTGGCCGCGCAGCGCGGTCTCGCCGCGGACGTGCGCCGGGAGGCGACCTACGTCAAGGCCAAGGCCAGCCTGGCGTCGTCGAAGCGCGACCAGGCGCTGGCCCTGTTCCGCCAGCTGGGCGAGGATCCGTCCTCGGCCATCGGCGCGGAATCCCGCTACCTGGTGATCCAGTCCCTCTACGATACGGGCAAGTTCGACGCCATCGACAACGAAGTCTATTCCTTCTCACAGAAGGCCGGGGACCAGTCCTACTGGCTGGCGCGCGCCTATGTCGTGCTGGGCGATTCCTTCGCCGAGCGCGGCCAGTATGCGCAGGCCAAGGCCACCTTCGAAAGCATCCGCGACGGCTACGAGCCGGCCTCGGGTGCCGACGACATCGCCGATGCCGTGCGGATGCGGCTGGAGCGTCTTTCCACATTAATGCAAGAGTAAGCGTATGAAACACGAATATCTGACCCTCGTCGCCCTCGTGGCGCTGGGCGCGCCCCTCGCGGCGCAGAATATCAACCAGTCGGTGCAGGTGACCAACGACTATGTCACCCGCTTTGCGGACTTCCAGAAGCTGGGTCCGTCCCTGCAGGTGCCCGATTCGCTCTACCGCTTCGACTACGATTTCGACTATTCCGTTTTCGAGACTCCGTACAAGGGTTCCTATGAGTTCTCCCCGTACCGGATCGAGGTGAAGCCGGAAGCCCGGCTCTACGACGGCAGCAAGCTGTATCTGCGCGCCGGTGCAGGCTATTCCCTGCATCCGCAGCTCGAGTTCGCCTGGCAGATGCTGCAGGAGAAGAATTTCGCCATCGGCGTGTTCGCCGAGGCGGACGGCTATATGGGCTCCTACCGCCGCCGCGGCGTCGACGGGACCTTCGCGGGCCACGACCTGAGCGGCCGCGTGGGCGTGGGCGGGCAGTATCTGGCGCCCGCCGCCCGGCTGTCCTACCATATCGGCTACGAGGGGATCTTCGCCGGCGAGCACGGCGAGGCCCCCGCTTTCCGCTCCGCCTTCAATTCCGCCGTCGCGGCCGGCCGCATCCAGTCCCGGGAGCGCCGCGACAGCCGTTTCTTCTATGACATCGACCTGCTCTTCCGTTATTCGGGAGACAGAAGCCTTCCGAAATCCACCAAGAGCCTGACGGGCGAGAACAACTTCCGCGTGGCGGCGTCGTTCGGCCCGGTGCTCAACCGGAAATACGGCATCCTGCTGGACGCCCTGTTCGAGACGGACGCCCTGCGGACGGTCTCGAGCCCCGGCACGGAGCAGGAGACGCTCTACGGCGAGATGGCCGGCGGCAAGCTGGCCGCGCTGCTGGGTTCGGTCAAGCCGCACCTCGATTTCCTGCTCGGCCCGGTCCGCCTGGACGCCGGTGTCCGCTTCGACTATACGCTCAGCGGCGGCAAGACCCAGTTCACGATTTCTCCGGACGTGAAGGCGCGCCTGGCGCTGCTGCAGGCCGACCTGGAGTTCTACGCCGGCATCTCCGGCGGCCAGTACCTGCAGAGCCACTACGACATCAAGCAGATCAACCATTTCGCGCGCCGCTCCGCGGCGTCTGCGTCCATCTCGCGCGAGAAGATGCGCCTGTACGGCGGTCTCCAGGGACACTGGGGCACGCGCCTGCAGTATGAGCTGGAGGCGGGCTACGCGTCCTACGCGGGCATGCCGCTGGCCTCGCTCCACGGCGTCGTTCCGGTGGACTACAAGGAAGCGTTCGCGCAGGCCGGTCTGTCCTGGAAGGACGAGCGGCTGGAGCTGGATGGCGTCTTCGCCTACGCCTACCGCCGCCTGTACGGCACCAGCACCGCTTTCGCCCCGCCGGCATTCACGGCGGACGTGCGCGGCCGCTACAACTGGGACGGCCGCATCTGGGCCGGCGCCTTCGTCGAGGCGGCTTCCGCCCGGATGTCCCTCCACAACGACGGCGCCTGGATCGCGGGCTATGCCAACGTCGGTCTGACGGGCGAATACCGCCTCGACTACCGCTGGACGGTGTGGGCCGAGGCCGGCAACCTGCTGGGGATGGCGATCGAACGGGCCCCGGGATATATCGAGAAAGGCCCTTACCTGACCGTCGGTTTGAGCCTCAAAATGTAGGTAAATCCCGAGATTTTTCGTACCTTTGACGGATTTTAAGAGATACTGATCCAAGATGATTGAAAAAGAAGATATGAAGCTCGCGGAAGAGCAATATTCCGCAAACAGTATTCAGGTGCTCGAAGGCCTCGAGGCCGTGCGCAAGCGCCCTTCGATGTATATCGGCGACATTTCCGAGCGCGGTCTGCACCACCTGGTCTATGAGGTGGTCGACAACTGTATCGACGAGGCGATGGCCGGCTATTGCGACACCGTCGACGTGCGCATCCTGGAGGGCAACTCCATCCGCGTCAAGGACAACGGCCGCGGTATCCCGACGGGCATGCACGAGAAGGAGCACCGCTCCGCCCTGGAGGTGGTCCTGACCGTCCTCCACGCCGGCGGCAAATTCGACAAGAACAGCTACAAGGTGTCCGGCGGTCTGCACGGCGTGGGCGTGTCCTGCGTCAACGCCCTGTCCGACTCGCTCGTGGCCGAGGTGCACCGCGAGGGCAAGATTTTCGAGCAGCACTACTCCAAGGGCAAGCCCCTTGGGCCCGTGCAGGTGGTCGGCGAGGCCGAAGACACCGGCACCACCATCACCTTCCATCCGGATCCGACCATCTTCACCCAGACGACCGTCTATCGCTATGAGACCCTGGCCGCGCGTCTGCGCGAGCTGGCCTTCCTCAACAAGGGCATCCACATCCGCCTGACCGACGAGCGCGAGCTCGTGGACGAGTTCGAGGTGGACGCCGCGGGCGAATCCAAGGCCACCGGCCGCAAGGTCTTCCGCAGCGAGATGTTCTACTCCGAGAAGGGCCTGAGCGAGTTTATCGAGTACCTCGACGCCGGCGCCCAGACGATCATCCCGCAGCCGATCTGCGTCAACTCCGACAAGATCATCCCGATCGACATCGCGTTGCAGTACAACAACGGCTATTCCGAGAAGATCTACTCCTACGTCAACAATATCCACACGATCGAGGGCGGTACGCACCTGCAGGGCTTCAAGATGGGCCTCAGCCGCTCCCTGAAGCAGTACGCCGAGAAGAACAAGCTCCTGGACAAGTTCAAGGGCGACCTCGCCCCGGAGGACTTCCGCGAGGGCCTCACGGCCGTGATCTCCGTCAAGGTGGCGGAGCCGCAGTTCGAGGGCCAGACCAAGACCAAGCTCGGCAACCCTGAGGCTACCTCCGCCGTGTCCCAGGCCACCGCCGCCGCGATGGATATCTATCTGGAGGAGAACCCCAAGTTCGCCAAGACCATCATCGACAAGATCGTGCTGGCTGCTACGGCCCGCGCCGCCGCCCGCAAGGCGCGCGAGATGGTGCAGCGCAAGTCGCCCCTCGGCGGCGCCGGCATGCCCGGCAAGCTGGCGGACTGCTCCGAGCGCGACCCGGAGAAGTGCGAGCTCTTCCTCGTGGAGGGTGATTCCGCAGGCGGTACGGCCAAGCAGGGCCGCGACCGCAAGACGCAGGCCATCCTCCCGCTCCGAGGCAAGATCCTCAACGTCGAGAAGGCCTCCGGCGACCGCGCCTTCGACTCCGAGGAGATCCGCAACATCTACACCGCCCTCGGCGTGACCGTGGCGATGGAGGACGAGACCGGCGAGAAGCACATGGACCTGAGCAAGCTCCGCTACCACAAGGTGGTCATCATGACCGATGCCGATGTGGACGGCTCGCACATCGCCTGCCTGATCCTGACCTTCTTCTTCCGCTATATGTTCGACCTGATCAAGAACGGCTACGTCTATCTTGCGACCCCGCCGCTCTACCTGGTCAAGAAGGGCAAGGAGGAAGTCTACTGCTGGACCGAGGAGCAGCGCGAAGAGGCCGCCCTCCGTCTCGGCAAGGGCAGCGACAAGGGCTACACGGTGCAGCGCTACAAAGGTCTCGGTGAAATGTCCGACGTCCAGCTGTGGGAGACCACCATGGACCCGTCCCGCCGCCGTCTGCGCAAGATCACGATCGACAACGCAGCCGCCGCGGAGCGGACCTTCTCGATGCTGATGGGCGACGACGTCCCGCCCCGCCGCCAGTTCATCGAGGAGAACGCGCACTACGCCAACATCGACGCATAATGTCATTCTGAGAGAAACGAAGAATCTGAACCTGATATGTTAGACATTTTCGACAGGATTGAACGCGACAGCGGCGGCCCGATCGGCCAGTATTTCGAGCAGGGCTTCGGCTACTATATGTACCCCCGCCTCGAAGGCGAGCTGGGCCCCCATATGATCTTCAACGGCACCCCGGTGCTCAACTGGAGCCTCAACAACTACCTTGGCCTGGCCAACCACCCGGAGGTCCGCAAGGCGGACGCCGAGGCGGCTGCCAAGTGGGGCCTGGCGTACCCGATGGGCGCCCGGATGATGAGCGGCCACACCCGCTACCACGAGCAGCTCGAGCAGACCTTCGCCAAGTTCGAGAAGAAGGAGGACGCGTTCCTGTACAACTTCGGCTACCAGGGCATCGTGTCCACGATTGACGCGCTCACGGCGCGCCACGACGTCATCGTCTATGACGCCGAGTGCCACGCCTGCCTGCTGGACGGCATCCGCCTGCACATCGGTGAGAAATACAAATACCGCCACAACAACATCGCCGACTGCGAGAAGGTGCTTGCACGCGCCTGCCAGGTGGCGGAGGAGAACGGCGGCGGCGTGCTCCTGATCACGGAGGGCGTGTTCGGCATGACCGGCGCGCTCGGCATCCTGGACCAGATCGCGGCCCTGAAGAAGAAATACAAGTTCCGTATCCTGATCGACGACGCGCACGGCTTCGGCCTGCTCGGCGAGCACGGCCGCGGCACGTCCGAGCAGCTCGGCTGCATGGACGACATCGACCTCTACATCGGCGCCTTCGCCAAGTCGATGGCCTCGATCGGCGGCTTCGTCGCCGGCCCCCACAAAATCATCAACTACCTGCGGGCCAACATGCGTTCGCAGATGTACGCCAAGTCCCTGCCGATGCCGCTCGTGATCGGCAACATGAAGCGTATGGAGATCATCGACTCCCCGGAGGGCGATGCGCTCCGCGCCAAGTGCTGGCAGATCACCCACGCCATCCAGGA
The DNA here is from genome assembly GCA_900319975.1 of uncultured Bacteroidales bacterium. Lineage (GTDB taxonomy): Bacteria > Bacteroidota > Bacteroidia > Bacteroidales > UBA932 > Cryptobacteroides. The sequence continues at coordinate 13,879 of ONQP01000008.1, forward strand.
CGGTTTCAAGAAGGAAGGATTCGACATCGGCGAGGCCCAGGCCTGCGTGACGCCGGTCCATATCTTCGGCGGCGTGGCCCAGGCCACCAAGATGGCCAAGGACCTGCGCGAGAACTACAAGATTTTCTGCTCGATGGTCATCTACCCGGTGATCCCGAAGGGCATGATCATCTTCCGCATCGTCTCCACGGCCGCCCACACGATGGAGGACGTGGAATACACGCTCAAGGCATTCAAGGAGATCAAGGCCAAGCTCGACGCCGGTCAGTACGACGGCGACGACATCGCCGAGATGACCATCCAGTAATCGTCATTTCCAAACAGTAACGTCATTCCCGGCCTGACCGGGAATCTCAATACCGCTTATGGACAGTCTGCAGGACAAGGTAATTATCGTGACGGGAGCCAGCTCGGGCATCGGACTGGCTTCCGCCCGTCAATTCGGCAGCGAGGGCGCGCGGGTCGTGATGGCCGCGCGGTCCCTCGACAAGCTGGAGGCGCTGGCCCCGTCGGTCGCACCTCCGGACCGGGTCCTTTGCGTCAAATGCGATGTGACCCTTGAAAATGACTGCCGCGCCCTTATTGAGGCCGCGGTTGCGCGTTTCGGCCGTATCGACATCCTGGTCAACAACGCCGGCATCTCGATGCGGGCGATGTTCAAGGACCTGGACCTGCAGGTGATCCACCGCCTGATGGACGTGAACTTCTGGGGCACGGTTAACTGCACCAAGTTCGCGCTCCCGTATCTGCTGGAGACGAAAGGCTCCGTCGTGGGCGTCATCTCCATCGCCGGCTATTCCGCGCTGCCTGCGCGGACCGGCTACAGCGCTTCCAAATATGCGATCCGCGGCTTCCTGGACACGATCCGGATCGAGCACCTCAAGGACGGACTCAACGTCCTCGTGTTCGCCCCGGGCTACACCGCGTCCAACGTCCGCAATGCGGCGCTCACCGCCGACGGTTCCGCCCAGGGCGAGACGCCGCTCGACGAGGGCAGCCTGATGAGCGCGGAGGAGTGCGCGAAGCGCCTTTCGCGTGCGCTGCGCCGCCGCCGCTCGCAGGTCACGCTGACCCTGCTGGGCCGCGCGACCGTGCTGCTCCACCGGCTGTGCCCGCGCCTGCTGGACCGCCTGACCTACAGCTACATCGCCCGCGAAGCGGGCAGTCCTTTCAAATAGCCGCCCGATGACCAGGAATTCGCTCGTCCGCATACTCGTCCCGCTCGGTATCGCATTCGTCCTTTTGGCCATGCTGATGCCGAGGAGCGCCAAGTTTGCCTATGACTACCGCAAGGGGCGCACCTGGAAGTACGAGACGCTTTATGCGCAGTTCGATTTCCCGATCTACAAGACCGAGGCGCAGATGATGGCCGAGCGGGGCGCCGCCTCCACCGAGGCCATCCCGTACTACAAGTATTCCGACGAGATCGTCACGCGCAACCTCCGCGCCGCCGAGCGGCTGGACCTGGGGGCCCTGCGCGGCGCCACGGTCTCCGCGATGCGCGCCATCTACCAGAAGGGCATCCTGGCGGACGAGAACGGCCGGCGCCACGCCTCCGGCCCGGAAGTCCTCTACATCCAGCGCGACAAGCGCGCCGTCAAGAGTCCGGTGTCCGAGGTCTATCGGCAGTCCGAGGCGCGTTCGCGCCTGCTCGCCGACCTCACGGACATCTCCACCCGCAACGTGGACTCGCTGCTGCGCGCCAATGGCGTGTATGACCTGCTGGTGCCGAACCTGCTCTTCGACGAGCAGACCACGGCCCTGGTCCACGCCGAATCCGCGACCAGCATCTCGCCCACGTCGGGCTACGTCACCGCCGGGCAGCTGATCGTCCAGGAGGAGGAGCTCGTGACGGCGGAGATCGCCCAGATGCTCGACTCCTACAAGCGCGAGTTCGAAGCCAACATGGGCAATTCCGGCCCCGCCGCGCTGATGGTGCTGGGCAACCTCCTGATCGCCCTGGCGATCGTGGTGCTGCTCTACCTGTCCATCTATTTCAACAATCCGAAGATCTTCGAAGACTCCCGCTTCCCCTATCTGGTGGTGGTCTTCCTGCTGGGCGCCCTCGCCGCGCTGATCCTGGTCCGCGTCAACGAGAAGTCGCTCTATTTCGTACCCTTCACGCTGGTTGCCCTGCTCCTGCAGGCCTTCATGAAGAACCGTGTCGTGGTGCCCGTCTACGTGGTGTCCCTGCTGCCGTTGCTGATCTTCAGCCACGACGGTGCCGTGCTCTTCGTGATGTTCTTCGTGGCGGGTATGGTCGCCATCCTGGCGTTCCGCTACTTCAACCGGGGCTGGAAGCAGTTCCTGACGGCCCTGATCACCTTCGGCGTGCTGGCCCTGACCTATCTGGGCTTCCGCGCCACCGAGCTGGTGGCGGGCAATGTCTGGACGGCGCTGCTGAGCCTGTTCATCGGCTCGATGCTCACGGTAGCGGGCTATCCGCTCATCTACCTGTTCGAGCGCATTTTCAACCTGGTGTCCAATTCCCGGCTCATCGAGCTCTGCGACGTCTCCAACCCGGTGATCCGCGAGCTGGAACAGAAGGCGCCGGGCACCTTCCAGCATTCGCTGCAGGTGATGAACATGGCGGACACCGTGGCGCGGGCCGTGGACGCCAACGCCGACCTGGTGCGCGCGGGTGCGCTCTACCACGACATCGGCAAGCTCTACAACCCGCTCTGTTTCATTGAAAACGAATCCCTCGTCTCCCGCGGAGGCGCGCAGGGATATCACGAAGGGATGAGTCCCGAGCTGAGCGCGCGGGAGATCATCCGCCACGTCCCCGAGGGCGTGGAGCGTGCGCACAAGCACCGTCTGCCCGAGGCCATCATCGACTTCATCCGCAGCCACCACGGCACCACGGTCACAGGCTATTTCTACAACCAGTACCTGCAGGCCGGCGGCGATCCCGCGATGATCGACGAGTTCCGCTATCCGGGCATCAAGCCCGTGACCAAGGAGCAGATCATCCTGATGCTCTGCGACAGCATCGAGGCGGGCTCGCGGACGCTCAAGGAATTCACGCCGGAGGCCTACTCCGAGTTCGTGGAGCGCATCGTGGCCGGCAAGATGGAGGAGGGTCAGTTCGAGCACGCCGACATCTCCATCAGCGAGTTGGGCACGGTCAAGGATACGCTTAAGCAGTATCTTGCGCAGATCCACCACGAGCGTGTCGTCTATCCCGAAAGAAAATCAAAGAAGAAATAAGAATTATTGTTAGTATGAAAGTAAAAGAAAAGAAAATCGATGCTCTCAACCGGGAGCTGACCATCGAAGTCGCTGCAGCCGACTACGCAGAAATTGAGAAGAAGAAGCTGGCCGACCGTCGCCGTACGGCCGAGTTCAAGGGCTTCCGCAAGGGTATGGTCCCCGCCTCGCTGATCAAGCGCGTCTATGGCGAGCAGGCGCTCGTCGAATCCGTCAACCAGGTGATCGGTCAGGCACTTGACCAGCACATTACCGAGAAGAAACTCCGCATCCTGGGCGAGCCGCTCGCTTCCGCGAACCAGCCCGAGGTCGAGTGGGAGGATGGCAAGGACTTCACCTTCGTCTTTGACCTGGGCCTCAGCCCGGAGGTCAACGTCGAGGTGGAAGCCGCCGACACCGTCCCTTCCTATACCGTCACCGTCACGGCCAAGGACAAGGCCCCGATGATCGAGAACCTCAAGAAATACTACGAGGAGCACAAGGAGGAGGGCCAGGAGGCCAAGTCCGACGACGACCTCGACAAGGAGGTTTCCGAGCGTCTGAAGGCCCAGTACAAGAACGAAGCCGACTGGCGTCTGACCCAGGACATCCGCAAGTTCTACATCGACAAGGCCGGTGTCGAGCTTCCGGAGGCTTTCCTGAAGCGCTGGCTGGTCGAGGCCAACGGTGGCAAGCTCACCGCCGAGGATGTCGAGAAGGACTTCCCGGGCTTCGCCGAGGACTTCAAGTGGCAGCTCGTCCGTGGCTCCCTGATGCAGAAGTGGGGCTTCAAGGTGGAGGAGAAGGACCTGACCGAGCAGGCCGAGGCTTTCGCCCGCTACCAGTATGCGATGTACGGCATCGGCAACGTCCCTGACGAGGTCGTGAAGGAAATGGCCGTCAACATGCTCCAGGACCAGAAGCAGGTCGAGCGTATCGTCGAGCAGGTCGAGGACCGCAAGGTGCTCGACAAGATCAAGGAGACCATCACCCTCAAGGCCACCAAGATCAGCGCCGCCAAGTTCCGCGAGCTCTAATCGGCTTCGCACGGAAACGAAAACCGGGCCCCGCGAGGGACCCGGTTTTGTCGTTATGGAGGGGCAGGTTATTTTCTGCGGAGATTCTTGGAGGCGAGGTTGAGGTGGTATTTGAAGGTGCGGTTGCCCTGGTAGTAGGACATCTCCAGGGAGCTGGCATCTTCGAAGGAGATGCTGTTGAGGAGCCGGTCGCGGTTGGGATTCTTGCACTCCGGCTCGACCCAGGCGAGGACGTAGTTGTCGTCCGCCTTCTGGTAGGCCACGATGACGGTGTAGCCGAAGTGGTCGAACATCGCGGCGGTGTATTTGCCGGAGTTCTTCTTGCCCCTGGCCTTGGTGAATTCCTCTACGAGGGAGCTCTCCTTCTGCAGGATGTTGAACTTGAGGTGCGTGGCGCCGGTCAGTGCTTCCGGGTTCTGCTCCTGCCACCAGTTGATGGCGGCCTCGGTCAGCCAGAGATTCTCCGGGATGGCCTCCAGCAGGGGATTGTCGTCGACGTCCTTGAGCAGCAGGCGCATCCACGGGCGGTCCAGGCCGCTGAGCAGGGCCTCGTCGGAGCGGCCGCTGATGCGGTAGGGATCGTCGCCCCGGCGGATGTCCTTGCCTTGGAAGGAGACGCAGCCGAAGTCGTCGGTCTGCGGCGCGTAGGCGGCGGCGACGTAGGTCTGCCGGGCGCCGTCCGCTGAGCGCAGCAGGTAGTTGAAGCGCAGGAAGCGCGTCCCGCGGACGTTGAAGGTCCGGGACGCGTCCACGAACGCCCGCTCCGCCATGCCTTCGGCATCGGCCGCCGGGGCGTCATAGGTGCTGGTCACGGTCCAGGCGTTGCGCCCCTTCTCCAGCGCGACGATGCGGACCTGGTCGAGCGCCAGGCCCTCGCCGTCCAGGCAGACCGCATAGATGCGGTCCACGGCCTCGCGGCGGTCGGCGATGGCGAGCATCTTCACGCCGCCGGGCAGCAGCTCCGCCGCGATGGCGGCCGCCTGCGCCTCGCTGTAGGGCGAGATGTTGAGCAGCGTGTCCTTGCGGGCGAGGATGTCGGCCGCATAGACGGAGGAAGGGTATTTCTTGAGGAACTTGTCGAAGGCCTCCACGGAGGCTTTCGACAGGGTCTTGTTGTAAAGCTTGGTCTCCGCCTTGGTCTGGGCGAAGAGCGGCGCGGCTGCGAGCGTCAGCAGGAACGCCGCGGTCAGGATCTTTTTCATCATAGGAACTGTTCGAAGTAGTCCGTGATCTTCCCATAGAGATGCACCCGCGCCTTGCCGCGCATATTGTGCTCGTCCATCGGGTAAGGGAACCAGTCTACGGGCACGCCGGCCTCGATGCAGGCCTGCACGAAGTTGAGCGAATGCTGGGGCACCACGGTGCCGTCCAGCAGGCCCTGGCAGATCAGCACGCGGCCGGTCAGGTCCTTGGCGCGCGGGATCAGCGAAGCCTCGGCGAACCCTTCCGGGTTGGTCTGGGGCGTGTCCATATAACGTTCTCCGTACATCACTTCGTACCACTGCCAATCAATAACCGGGCCACCCGCGACGGCGACCTTGAAGAAGCCGGGGTTGCGGGTCGCGAGCGAAAGCGTCATGAAACCGCCGTAGCTCCAGCCGTGGACGCCGATGCGGTCGCGGTCGATCCAGGGGGCGCGGTCCAGCAGGGCGCGGATGCCGGCCATCTGGTCCTCGGCCTCGGCGGTGCCGCACTGCCGGTTGATGGCCTTCTCGAAGGCGGCGCCGCGGTTCTGCGTGCCGCGGTTGTCCTGGACATAGACGACATAGCCGCGCTGGGCCATCAGCATCTCCCACATCCGGATGTGGCCGAGCCAGGAGTTGGTGACCATCTGGGAATGCGGGCCGCCGTAGACATAGACGATGAGCGGATATTTCTTGGAAGGATCGAAATCACGCGGGTAGAAGAGGCGGTAGTAGTTGTCGAACTGCCCGTCCGCCGAAGGGACGGTGCCGAGTTCGACCTTGCACTGGGCGTATTCCTCCAGCGGGTCGAGGGCGGTCAGGATGTGCTCCACCAGCTTGCCGTCCGCGGCGCGCACCTGCGTGACGCCCGGGACGTTGAAGGAGCTGTAGCGGTCGATGAACTGGCTGCAGTCCGGCGAGAGGTCCACTTCGTGCCAGCCGGCCTCGGGCGTCAGGCGCTGCGCCCTGGGCTTGCCGAATCCGCCCTTGCGGAGCGGCAGGCGGAAGAGGTGGTTCTCGACGGGGGAGACCTCCGCGGAGGTGTAGTAGACGTATTTCCCGTCGTTGTCGACATAGGCGACGTCGGCCGCGACTTCGGTGAGGCGCGTGACGCGGCAGAGCGTGTCGCAGCGGTAGAGGTTGCGGTAGCCGTCGCGGTTGTCCGTGCGGTAGATGAACTCGTAGGTGCCCTTGATGAAGTGGATCGGGTCGAGCGGCTCCACCCAGGCGTCGTTGCTCTCGGAGAGGATGGTCCGGACATACCGGCCATCGTCGGCGCGGTACATGTTGAGGTTCATCCAGTGCTGGTTGCGGTTGAGCACCTGCACGAAGATATACTTGCTGTCAGGCGACCAGGCCACGTTGGTCAGGTAGCGGTCGTCGTCGAAATCGTCGACCTTCAGGGTTGTGAGGACGTGCCCGTCGTAGTCGCAGATGCACAGGGAAATCTTTTCGGAATCCATCCCGGCCATCGGGTAGCGGATCATCTTCGCGCCGCCGGTGCGGCCCGTGATGTCGTAGAGCGGGTAGAGCGTGACGGCGGACTCGTCCTTGCGGTAGACGGCCAGCCGCCGCCCGTCCGGGGCGGGGAAGACGCCGCCTTCGATGCCGAATTCGTTGCGGCTCACGGATTCGCCGTACACGATACCGGGCCCTTCGGGCTCAGGCAGTTTCCACGCGGGCGCCTGGCGTTTCGGGGGCTCTTTCGTCAGCTGGCTGTCGGCCGTCCAGAAGAGCGGGACCCGCTCCGGGGTGACCGGATGGAGGCCCTGGCCGACGGCTTCGGCCACGGTGAGCATCTTGGCGTTGGGGTTGTTGTCGGGGTGCGTTGCGAGCACCCCTGCGACGAGGAGGATCAGTGCGACGTTCATAGCAATTCACCTCCCGTAACGATGGGAATCTCCGTGGTGCCCTCAGCCGGGGAGACGGAGATGATCCTGTCCACGACATAGCGCTGCATGCCGCGCCAGGGGAGCATCCCGTTGTATTCCTTGTAGTGGAGCTCGACGTTCCGGCCGCTGCAGCGCATCAGTGAATCCGCCACGCTCTTGCTCACGACGGAGAAGTTGAACTCGTTGGACTGCAGGCTGGTGCCCGTCTTGCCTCCGCTCTTGAACCCGCTCTGGATGAGGCGGCCTTCGTAGGTCTTCCAGACCCAGCCCTTGTAGACGAGCTGGTTGAGCTCGCCGGCCTTGACGCCCTCTCCGAACACGAACCAGAACTTGAAATAGCAGAATACGGTGCCGGCGATCAGCAGGACGGCGACGGTCCAGGTGATGATTTTCCCTTTGGTTGTCATAAGCTTGTCCGTTATAGTAGTATACAAAGATAGCATATTCCCGGATGAAATAGTCCGCTCCGTGCGCCGAAAGCTGCGAAGAATTCCGTATATTGCAGGTATGAAAGCAATTACCCTGATCTACCCGCTGCTGCTGGCCGCCTTGCGCCTGACGGCGGCCCCGCTCCCCGCCACGGAATACAAGATGTCCCTGGATGCAGGCTGGACCTTCGCCCTGGGCCATGCCGCCTCCATGCAGGCGGACTTCACCCACGGCACGGAATACTTTACCTATTTCACGAAAGTGGCCTCCAACCGCGACAACCACGGCCCCGCCTCGCCGCGCTTCGTCGAAGACGGCGCCTGGCGGCCGGTCACCCTCCCGCACGACTGGGTGGTGGACCTGCCCTACGACGGCGCCGCGAGCCATTCGCACGGCTACAAATGCGTCGGCTGGAAGTATCCGGAGAACTCCGTGGGCTGGTACCGCCGGCACCTGGAGATCCCGGCGGAAGACCGCGGCAGGCAGATCTGGATCGAGTTCGAGGGCATTTTCCGCGACAGCCAGGTCTTCGTGAACGGCTGCTACCTGGGCGGGGAGAAGAGCGGCTACGCCTCCCGCGTCTATGACCTCAGCCCCTATCTCAACTACGGCGGGGACAACCTGATCGCGGTCCGCTGCGACGCGTCCGTCGAGGAAGGATGGTTCTACGAAGGAGCGGGCATCTACCGCCACGTCTGGCTGCACAAGGCCGGCCCCGTGGCGGCCGCGCCCTATTCGGTCCTGGTCACGGCGGACGACATCCGCTTCGAGCCGGTTTATGCCGACGCCTCCGTGGATCCGGCGCGCGTGAGCGTCCGGAAGGCGTTCTACGACGCCGGGGGACGCGAAGTGCCGGCGATGACGCACCGCTGGAGCCTGGACGATCCCTATCTCTACGGCTGGAAGCTGCAGCTCTACTATGATGGCGTCCTGTCGGCGGAATACACCGGGCGCAGCGGCGTGCGCGACATTGCATTCGACGCGCAGCGGGGCTTCCTGCTCAACGGCGAGCGGGTGCAGCTGCGCGGCTGTGACCTGCACCTGGACCACGCCGGCGTGGGCGTGGCGGTGCCCGACGCGCTCTGGCGCTACAAGCTCGGGCAGCTGCGCAAATACGGCTTCAACGCCATCCGCTGCTCGCACAACCCGGCCAGCCCGGCGATGCTCGACCTCTGCGACGAACTGGGCTTCGCCGTCATCGACGAGCAGCGCCAGTTCGGCGTCAACGCCGAGCAGACCGGCCAGTTCGAGAACATGATCCTGCGCGACCGCAATCACCCGTCGGTCATCCTGTGGAGCGTGGGCAACGAGGAATGGGCCGTCGAGTGGAACGAGACGGGCACGCGCATCGCCCGGCACCTGTCGGACCTGGCCCACCGCCTGGACCCGACGCGCCCGACGACGTACGGGTCGAGCGGCGGTCCGCATCCCAACCGCGGCGTGGACGTGTTCGGATTCAATTATGTGATCCAGAACAATATCCAGGGGCTCCTGCGGGAGTTCCCCGGCCGGACGGGCGTGGGCACGGAAGAGACCACGGGCTCCGGCACGCGCGGCAAGTACGTGACGGTCCCTGAGCGCGGCTGGATGCAGTCGCTCAACCGCAGCGGCGTGGACAACCGCCCGATGGGCGGGGATCCGGACGCCGTCTGCAGCCCGGAGACGCACCCGATGAGCGCGGAGGGCGCGGTGCTCGAGGTCATCGCGCGCGGCTGGAAATACTATGCCGCCCATCCCAACCTGGGCGGCCTGTTCTACTGGACGGGATTCGACTACCGGGGCGAACCGAACCCGATGGTCTGGCCGGCCACCGGCTCCCAGTTCGGCATCCTGGACTACTGCGGCTTCCCGAAGGACGAAGCCTTCTACCTCCAGTCCGTCTGGACGGAGGCCCCGATGCTGCACGTCGCCCCGCACTGGAACCATCCGGTGCCGGAGGGGACGCCCGTTCCCGTCGTCATCTACACCAACTGCGAGCGGGTGACGCTCCAGGTCAACGGGCGGCGTCTCGGCTCGAAGCGGGTCGGCGAGAATGAAAGCGTCCGCTGGGAGGTCCCGTACCGGCCCGGACGCGTGGAGGCCGTCGGCTACCGCGGCGGCCGGGTGGCGGTCCGCACCGTCCTGGAGACGACGGGCCCCGCTGCCGACGTGCGCCTGACCGCGTCCAGCCTGGCGCTGAAGCGCGACGGCGCGGACGTGGTGGTCGTGGACATCGAGGCGCTGGACGCGCGCGGGCGCTTCGTCCCCGACGCGGAGATGCCCCTCACGGTGCGTGTGGAAGGCGCGGAGCTGCTGGGCTGGGGCAACGGCGATCCGGGTTTCAAGGCCGTCGAACGGCCGCTCGGCGCGGATACGCTGGACATCGTCACCTTCAGCGGCTGCGCCCAGGTGCTGGTCCGCTCCCGGGCCGAAAAAACCGGCCCCGTCACCGTTTCGGTGGGGAGCCGGTCCATTCAGTTGCTCTGATCCGCTACTGCGCTTCCAGCAGGAGCACGCGGCTGGACCAGTCGGTCTTGGCGTCGTGCGCGGGTTCGTTGTTGTAGGGAATGTCCAGGCCGTTTTCCATCAGGTAGCGGCCTGAGAACGTCTTGCCCTCGAAAGCGAGCGGCCGCAGGTCGATGCGGTTGAGTTCCGTGACCTTGTAGCTGCGGTCGGGATCGAGTCCGGCCATCCGCACGCGCGGGAAATGCTCGTCGTAGAAATTGGCGATCTTCCACCAGTAGAAGACGGCCGTGTCTTTGTCTTCCGAAGCATACATCAGCGAGGCGAAGCCCTTGTCGTCGTACGGGGAGACGAGGCGGTAGAGGTCGCCGAACTGCACGACCGGACGGATGCGCTTGTAGCTGGCGATCGCCCTGCGGCAGAAGTCCTTCTCCGCTTCGGTCATGTTCTTCGGCTGGATCTCCATGCCCAGGCGGCCGCTGCTGGCCACGTCCACGCGGTACTTCAGCGAGGTGGTGCGGAAGACGGTGTGGTTGGGCGTGGCGCTGATGTGCGAGGCCATCGCGATGGCGGGGAAGAAGTAGGAGGTGCCCCACTGCATGTAGATGCGCTGGAGCGCGTCCGTATTGTCCGATACCCAGAACTCGTCGAACCAGGGCAGGACGCCCCAGTTGGCGCGGCCGCCGCCCGAGGCGCAGGCCTGGATGGTCAGGTCGGGATACTTGGCGCGGATGCGGTCGCAGACGGCGGCGAAGCCGGCCCAGTAGGCCACCTGCAGGTGGCTCTGCTCCTTGAGGTACTGGCTGCCGTGCTCGGAGATATTCATGTTGGCGTCCCACTTGATGTAGTCGATGCCGGGGTTCTCCGTCATCAGGCGGTCCACCACGTCGAAGACGAAATCCTGGACGGCGGGATTGGAGAGGTCCAGCACCAGCTGGGTGCCGCCGCGCCCGGTGAGGACCGGGCGGCCCGCGGCCTTGAGGACCCAGTCGGGGTGCTGCTCATAGAGCTCGCTCACCGTGTTGGTCATCTCCGGCTCGATCCAGATGCCGAACTTGACGCCCGCCTCGGCGGCAGTCTTGACCAGCCAGCCGATGCCGTCGGGCAGCTTGTTGCGGTCCACGACCCAGTCGCCCAGCGAGCTGTTGTCCGTCAGGCGCGGATATTTGTCGCCGAACCAGCCGTCGTCCATCACGAAGAGTTCGCCGCCCATCGAGGCGATGTCCTCCATCATCTGCTTCATCCCCGGCTCGTTGATGTCGAAATACACGCCTTCCCAGCTGTTGAGCAGGATCTTGCGCTCCCGGTCGCCGTGGGCGAGGCGGTACTTGCGGCCCCAGCGGTGGAAGTTGCGGCTTGCCCCGCCCAGGCCTTCGTCGCTGAAGGTCAGGGCCAGGTGCGGCGTGACGAAGCCCTCGCCCTTGGCGAGGTGGTATTCGGCGTTCTCCGGGCAGATGCCCGCGAAGAAATGGTCGTAGTCGGAGTCGTTCTTCTGCAGGCGCAGCTCGTAGTTGCCGCCCCAGCAGAGCGCCGCGCCGATGACGCGTCCCGCGTCTTCGCGCGGCCGCCCGTCGAGGCTGATCATCACCTCGCCGTGGGAGGTGTGGGAGTTGCGGGTGCCGTCGAGGTTCTTGATTACTTTGGTCCCGCGGGTGAGGGGCTCGGTGTTGACGCGGCCCTCATTGGCCCAGGTGCCATAGAGCGAGGAGACCCAGGTGTCGCCGCCACGGATGGGCAGATGCCCGGAATCGAAGCGGGTCAGCAGGATGGGTTTCTTGCCTTCGTTGTCGATCCGGGTCCAGGTCTCGATCATGTCTTCCTCGCGGAAGCTCTTGTAGTAGAGGCGGACGGTGACCGGATAGACGCTGTCCTTCAGGGTGACGGTCAGCAGTTCGCCGTTGTCCCATGTCCCGACGGTCCAGTCCGTCACGGTCAGCGAGAGGGTCTTGTTGCCGTCGGCCTGCGTGATGGCGAGGGCCGTCTCGGCCGTGCCGCTCAGGCCATAGGCCGGATAGGCCGTCTGACCCCAGATGCCGGCGTGGCGGAATACCGCCGGGTCGGTGACGGTGCTGCCATAATAGACGATCCTGGCGTCCCGTCCTTTTTCGAGGTCGAGGGCCAGGGTCGAGTGTTGGGTCTGAAGCAGGAAAATGCTCAGGAGCGTGAACAGGAAATGCATTTACAGTTCGATTTTGATTGTATGTTTGCCGGGCTCGTACGGGATGAAACGGCTGCCGCCCCGGCCTGTATTGTGGATGGTCAAATCGTATTCTGCGTCGCGGAAACGGCGTACTACCCGGTAGGTCGGGAAGCGGTCCGCCGGCAGGCAGGGCTCGATGCGGAGCCCGTCGTATTCGGGATGGATGCCCAGCAGGAACTCCGTGGCCGTGTACCAGTTCCAGGCGGCCGTGCCGGTGAGCCAGCTGTTCTTGCCTTCGCCCGGACGCGCGGCGTCCTTGCCGGCGACCATCTGGCAATAGACATACGGCTCCACCTTATGCAACTGCTGGTCCTTGATGAAGGCCGGCGAGATCTTGCAGTAGTGCTCCCAGGCGTCGGCGGCACGGCCCGCGAGGGCCTCGCCGATGATGACCCAGGGATTGTTGTGGCAGAAGATGCCGGCGTTCTCCTTGTAGCCCTGCGGGTAGGAGGAGATCTCGCCGTATTCGATGAAGTAGCGGGTGTAGGCCGGCTGGTTCAGCACCAGGCCGTGCTCGCTGTCCAGGATGCGCTTGGCGCTGTCCAGCGCGCGGTCGCAGAGGCCTTCCTCCGCGCCGATGCGCGCCATCGTGCACCAGCCCTGGCTCTCGATGAAGATCTGGCCCTCTTCGTTCTCGTGCGAACCGATCTTGCGCCCGAAATAGTCATAGGCGCGCAGGAACCATTCGCCGTCCCAGCCGTGCTCGCGGATGGCCTGCTCCATCTGCGCGACGGCCGCCTCCACGGGGGCGGCGTCCCGGCCGAGATGGCGCAGCAGCGCCGCGTAATCCTTGCCCTCGCACACGAACAGGCCGGCGATCATCAGCGACTCGGCCTTGGAGCCGGAGCTCTTGTTCTCCGTGGTCTGGAAAGAATCGTCGGGGTTGTTGGAGAAGCAGTTGAGGTTGAGGCAGTCGTTCCAGTCGGCGCGGCCGATCAGCGGCAGGCCGTGGGGACCGAGGTTGGCGGTGACGTGGCCGAAACTGACGCGCAGGTGCTCCAGCAGGGAGACCTCCGAACCAGGCTGGTTGTCGAACGGCACCTGCTCGTCCAGGATGCTGAAATCGCCGGTCTCCTTGAGGTAGGCCACCGTGCCGAAGATGAGCCAGAGCGGGTCGTCGTTGAAGCCGCCGCCGATGCCGTCGTTGCCGCGCTTGGTCAGCGGCTGGTACTGGTGGTAGCAGCCGCCGTCGGGGAACTGCGTGGCGGCGATGTCCAGGATGCGCTGGCGGGCGCGTTCCGGGATCTGGTGGACGAAGCCGACCAGATCCTGGTTGGAGTCGCGGAAGCCCATGCCGCGGCCGATGCCGCTCTCGAAGAAGCTGGCGCTGCGCGACATGTTGAAGGTGACCATGCACTGGTACTGGTTCCAGATGTTGACCATCCGGTCCAGCTCCGGACAGCCGCTCTCCACCTGGAAGCGACCCAGCAGGTCGTCCCAGTAGCGGTTGAGCGCAGCGAAGGCGGCGTCCACCTTGGCTTCGCTGTCGAAGGCCGCGAGCAGCTCGTGCGCGCGGGTCTTGTCGATGGTGCCGTCGGCGGCGAACTTCGCGTCGGCCGGGTTTTCGACGTAGCCGAGCACGAAGATGAGCGTCCGGCTCTCGCCGGGCTCCAGGTGCAGGCGGAAGAAGTGCGAGGCGATGGGGCTCCAGCCGTGCGCAACGGAATTGGAAGCCTGGCCCGCCAGGACGTTCTGCGGCGCATCGAAGCCGTTGTACATCCCGATGAAGCTCTCGCGGTCGGTGTCGAAGCCGTCGACCGGGGCGTTGACGCCGTAGAAGGCGTAGTGGTCGCGGCGTTCGCGGTATTCGGTCTTGTGGTAGAGGGTGCTGCCCTCGATCTCCACCTCGCCGGTGGAGAGGTTGCGCTGGAAATTCTCCATGTCCGTGGCGGCGTTCCACAGGCACCACTCCACGAAGGAGAAGAGCCGGAAGTCGCGGGCGGTCTTGCCGTCGTTGGTCAGCGTGAGCTTGTGGACCTCGCAGCGGCGTCCGGGCGGCACGAAGAAGAGCACGTCGGCCCGCAGGCCCTTGCGCTCGCCGCGGATGCGCGTATAACCCATGCCGTGGCGGCATTCATACGCGTCCAGCGGCGTCTTGCACGGCTTCCAGCCGGGATTCCAGACGCTGCCGTCCTCTTCGCGGATATAGAAATAACGGCCGCCGTCGTCCATCGGGACACCGTTGTAGCGGTAGCGGAGGATGCGGCGGAACTTGGCGTCCCGGCAGAAGCAGTAGCCGCCGGCCGTATTGGAGATCAGAGCAAAGAAATCTTCGCTGCCCAGGTAGTTGATCCAGGGCCACGGGGTGGCCGGGTCCGTGATCACGTATTCGCGGGCGGCGTCGTCAAAATGTCCGTAAGTCTTGTTCATGTCAGACCTATTTCTTGATGGGATACAGGTGAAGGAGGAAAACGATCAGCAGGGCGAAGACGGCGGGGAAGAGGGAGAACAGGCTCCAGATCATCTTGCACACCGCGGGCTCGTTGGTGATGGTCACCACGGTCTGGCCCGTGACGGGGTCGCTGCCCGAGACGAAACCGGCGAGGCCCAGCAGGGCGGCCACGAGGGCGCCCGAGATGGCCGAACCGAACTTCTGGGCCATCGTGCCGGAGGAGAAGATGAGGCCCGTGGAGGAGGTGCCGTTCTTCTCGGTGGCATAGTCGGCCACGTCGGCGTACATCGACCACAGCAGCGGCGAATAGAAGCCGATGCCGATGGAGGTGATGATGACCGCCGCGACCATCACCCAGATGTACTTGGGATCCATCGGGATGAAGAAGAAGGCGACGGAGGTCACGGCGCAGAGGATGGCCGCCAGCCGGAAGGCGCGGCGCTTGGAGCCCGCCCACTTGGTGAATCTCGGCGACAGGCCGCCGAAGATCATGCAGGTGACTTCGCCGAAGGTCATGAAGACCGTGTAGTTGATGATGAGGCCCGACACGGTGACGTCGCCGTGCAGGCAGTACTCCAGCAGGTAGCCCGCCACGGCGTAGCGGAACCCGTTGAAGAAGTTGGTGCAGATGCCGATGAGCGTGAGGTAGATCCACGGCTTGTTGCGGAACAGGTCGCCGAAGGGCTTGAAGGAGAACTTCTCGGCCCGGACGGGCTTCAGGCGCTCTTTCGTGAGCAGGCCGCAGGCCAGCGTGCCGATGGCGGCCAGGCCGCCGAGGATGGCGCCCAGCACGGCGTACTGGTGCGACTCGGTGCCGCCGACCAGCTTCTGCAGGTACGGGAAGGAAAGCAGGGTGATGAAGCCCATCGCATAGGCGCCGACCATCCGGTAGGAGGAGAACTGGTTCTTCTCGTTGTCATCGGCGGTCATCACGCCCAGCAGCGAGCCGTAAGGCACGTTCACGGCGGTATATACGGCCATCATCAGGAGATACATCGAATACGCGTAGATACGCTTCCCGACAGGTCCCAGGTCCGGCGTGTAGAGCAGGAGCGCGAAGATGACGCCCAGCGGAATGGCGCCGAAGATGAGCCAGGGGCGGTAGGTGCCCCAGCGGGACCGGGTCCGGTCCGCCAGCGCGCCCATCATCGGGTCGGTGACGACGTCGAACAGGCGCGCGACGAGCATCAGCGTTGCCGTGTCGGCCACGGTCAGGCCGAAAATGTTGGTGAAGAACAGGGGGAATGCGATGGACATCACCTTCCAGGTAATGCCGCCGGCGGCGGCGTCGCCCAGGGCGTATCCGATCTTCTCAGAAAGTTTGGCCATAATTTCGCAGGTTTATTTATTAAGATAAGATTCGTTTTTGTCGATGAGGCGGTTGAGGCGCTCGACCGTGAGCCCGGTGCGGAAGCCGTCGGGCTCCGTGTGGAGGCAGTAGTCCACCAGCCGGTCCACGGTGCTGGTAGCTACGTGCATCCGGGTGTCGGAGGAGGCGTAGTAGATGAACACCTTGCCGTCCGGATCGGCGATCCAGCCGTTGGTGAACAGGACGTTCATCACGTCGCCGATGTATTCGCCGTCGCGCGGGACCATCAGGAAACCGGCCGGCTCGGCGATCACGCGGGAAGGATCGTCCAGGGCGGTCATATACATATAAAGCACGTAGCGGAGGCCGCTGGCGCAGCCGCGCACGCCGTGGGCGAGGTGCAGCCAGCCCTGCGGCGTCTTGATGGGGTGCGGGCCTTCGCCGTTCTTGCACTCCATGATGGTGTGGTAGTGGCGGGCGCTGATGATCTTCTCGTCCTTCACCTCGGCGCGGGTGATGTCGTCCACGAGTGCCCAGCCGATGCCGCCACCGCCGCCGGCGTCGATGAAGCCGTCCTGCGGGCGCGTGTAGAGGGCGTATTTGCCGTCGACGAATTCGGGATGCAGCACGACGTTGCGCTGCTGCGAGGCGGACTTGAGGTCCGGCAGGCGCTCCCAGTTGACGAGGTCGTGCGTGCGGGCGATGCCGCAGGCGGCCACGGCCGAGGAAAGGTCTCCGGCCGGAGCGTCCGGATCCTTGCGCTCCACGCAGAAGAGGCCGTAGATCCAGCCGTCTTCGTGGCGCGTCAGGCGCATGTCATAGACGTTGGTGGCGGGTTCGCCCCATTCGGGCATCGTGACGGGACGCTTCCAGAAGCGGAAATGGTCCACGCCGTTGGGGCTCTCGGCCACGGCGAAGAAGGACTTGCGGTCGGCGGCTTCCACGCGCGCCACCAGCACATATTTGTCGCCCCACTTGATGGCGCCGCTGTTGAGCGCGGCGTTGATGCCGAAGCGTTCCATCAGGTACGGGTTGGTCGCGGGGTTGAGGTCATAGCGCCACTCCAGCGGTGCGTGGTCCGCGGTCAGCACCGGAAATTCATATCTTTCGAAGACGCCGTTGCCTTCGATGGGCTTGTTCTTGCGCTCCAGCAGTTCTTTCTCAGCCTGGCGAAGCCGGTTCAGTCTTTGTACAAAGTCGTTCATGGGTTGTAATACACTTAAAGCATTGGAATGTCATATTGTTCTATCCAGGCCAGGAAATCCGCGGCGCCCGGTTCGCCCGGGAAAGGGGCGTAGTAGTGCTCCGGCCGGTCGGAGGCGTTGCGCCAGGTCAGCACATAGCTGACGGGGAAACCCTGGATGGCCGGAGCGAGGGCGCCGGTCCACCACTGCGGGTCGGGGAGGCTTTCCAGCCCCGTTTCGGTCACGGCCAGGATCTTGCCGTGCTTCTCGCACATCTTCTGCAGGGAGGCCAGGCCGTCCCGCATCCGGGCGATGTAGGTCTCGCGGTCCGGGGAGGCGTAGCAGTCCAGGCCGATGACGTCCACGTAGGCGTCGCCCGGATAGCGCGTCTCCCACTTCTCGAAGTCGCGTTCCATATAATTGGGGGAGATGGCCCAGGCGAGGTTCTCGAGCCCGCGTGCGCGGAAATGGTCCCAGGTCATCCGCCACAGGGCGTTGTACTCCGCGTCGGAGCAGTGCCCGCGGCCCCACCAGAACCAGCCGCCGCTGTGTTCGTGCCAAGGGCGCCAGAGCACGGGAATCTGCTGGCCGTCAGCATCTTTCAGGGAGAGAATCCAGTCGGCGGCGCGGTCCAGCCAGGTCAGGAATTCGTCGTGCTTCTCCCCGCCGGGGAGAATGGAGGCGACGACCTTGTCGGAGGAGACGTCCCAGGCGTCACCGCCGGTCAGCGGGTTGCGGACGTGCCAGCTCAGCGTGACGATGCCGCCGCGCTCGTGGTGTTTAATGGCGGCGAGGCGCATCAGCTCGAAATAGTTGCCGTCCAGGTTGCGGGTGGCTTTGATTTCGATGCCGCCGAGGTCGAGGCCCAGGATGGCGGGATACTTGCCGCAGACGTCGCGGACGTCGGAGCGGCCGAGCTCCAGGTCGTCGTCGAGGGTGGCGTTCCAGGAGTGCCCGTAGAGCAGGTCGTCCTGATGGCCGTAAAGGGGTGTGCCGGCGGCCGCCGCCGCGTGCAGGGTGCCGGTGATTCCGGTTCGGGTGACGGGCGCCTGGGCACAGGAGAAGGCCAGGATGCACGCCGCCATCCATGCGATTGTGGGAAGAGCTTTCATTATAGCTATACGATGGTCTTGTTCTTTTTGAAGGAAGCGCGGAAGTCCCGCGGGGTCTGTCCCTTCTTGGACTTGAAGATGCGGTTGAAATTGGACTGGTTGTTGAAGCCGCATTCGCCGCAGATTTCGGAAATGCTGAGGGTGGTGTCCACGAGCAGACGGATCGCGCAGGCCAGCCGGACGTCGATGATGTAGTTGGACAGGCTGCTGCCTGTCTTGATCTTGAACAGGCGGCTGAAGGCGGCCGGCGTCATGCTGAACATCTCGGCCATGCCGGGCAGGGTGAGGTCTTCCTGGTAATGGTCGTCGATGTACTGGCGGGCGGCCAGGATGCGGCTGCCTTCCTGCTCCCAGTCGGAGGGGGCGTAGGAACTGCCGGCCAGGACGCGGGCGTCGGGGCAGAGGGAAAGCTGGTAGAGCAGGTGCATGAAATTGATGAACTGCACGAAGCTCTCTTTCTCGCGTGCGATGGAATTAAGGGTGGAATAGACCTGGACGATGGTGGAAAGCGGGAAAGCCAGTCCGTGTTCCGCGCGGCTGAGCATCTCCTTGATGGAGGCGAACTGGTTGCGGACCAGGAGATCTTTGGAAAACAGGCCGGGCGAGAACTGGATGGTGATCTCGCGGATGTCGGAGGAATGGCATTTTCCTTGCTTCCATACGTGCTCCAGATTCTCTCCGCCGATCAGCACCAGGTCGTAGGCGTCGATGGTCTCGACGTTGTCTCCGACGATGCGCTGGGCGCCGGCGGCGTTCTCTACGAAGTTGAGTTCGAAGTCCCGGTGGCGGTGCAGCGGATAGTTGAACTCTGTTTTGTGCCTTTCGACGATGAACAGGCAGTCTTTCTCGGTAATCGGGGTAATTTCGTTGAGAACTTTCGACATGGGTTATCAGAGTATTCTTTGAAGCTGCAATTTACACTTTAAAACTTAAATATGCAATATATCAGCATTAAAAAGTATTATACTTCCGTAAAAATGATTAATTCTTGAATTGTTTTGGTTTTTTTCATATATTTGCCGATACCATAGACACTTATCCAAAATGACCAAGATCCAGAAGTTTGCCGGCGTGCTGATGACGATGCTCTCAGCCATAGCCGTCTATTGCTTCTTCGCGTTCAAATATCCCTATCACCTGCATTTCCAGGAGCAATACCAGCTCTTCGAGTTCACCTGGGGCTATTTCCTGGGCGTCGTCTCCGTCCCCGGCGGTCTGGCCGACTGGGCCGGCAGGTTCCTGACGCAGTTCTTCTACTATGCGCCGGCCGGTGCCGCGGTCTTCGCGCTGTTGGCCGTCGCCGCGCAGTGGCTGACCTGGCGCGTCTGCCGCCGGCCGACCCTGACCGCGTACGCCCTGAGCTTCCTGCCCGCCGCCGCCCTCGTGGTGTTCTTCTGCGACGAACACGCCCTGGCGGGCGGCGCGGTGGCGCTCCTTCTGTCGCTGGCCGCCGTCGCCCTTAGCGGGCGCGTCTGCGTCGACGGCCGGCGCCACGTCCTCCAGGCCGTCCTCGTCCCGGTGCTCTATTTCGCCTGCGGCCCCCTCGCCGTCGCGTATGTCCTGCTGACGGTCTGGGCGGAGGTGCTCCGCTGTGGCCGCCGGGCCCTGCTGGCCATCTGCGTGCTCCTGCTGCTGGCGCTCCTCTGTCCCATCGTCGCCAGCCGCCTGGTCGCCTATCCGCTCGGGCGCCTCTGCCTCGGCGTCCATTATTACCGCTACCACAATATCGTCCCCGGCCTGCTCTGGGCCGCGGCGCTGGCGGCCGTCTGCGTGCCGCCGCTCGCCGGCATCCGGAGCCGCTTCCTGTCCTCGACGCCGGCCGGCCTGGGGGCCTTCGCCCTGGTCGCCGCGCTGGGCGTTTTCTTCACCTTCCGCGCTTCGGACGCTTCCAAGGAGGAATGGATGCGCTACGATTTCATGGTCCGGATGGAGATGTGGAACCGCATCATGATGACGGCGGACGTCCGCAACCCCGACAACCCCAAGACCGTTTCCTGCCTGAACCTCGCCCTGGCCAAGACCGGGCGCATCGCCGACAGCCAGTTCGAGTATTTCCAGAACGGGCCGGAGGGCTTGCTGCCTGAGTTCGTCGGCGACTGCACCAATCCCGTGTCGACCGGCGAGATCTACTGGCATCTGGGGATGGTCAACACCGCCCAGCGCTTTGCCTTCGAGGCGCAGGAGGCCATCCCTGACTTCCAGAAGAGCGCCCGGCTCTACAAGCGCCTGGCGCAGACCAACATCGTCAACGGCGACGGGGCCGTGGCCCGCAAATACCTGCAATCCCTGACGCATACCCTCTTCTACCGCCGCTGGGCCCGCGAGACCCTGGCGCTCCTGGATGCCGGGGACATCTTCGCGCACCGGCCGGAGCTCGCGCTGGCGCGCGACCGGCGGCTCAAGGAGCACGACTTCCTGTTCAGCGCCTCGGAGATGGATTCCATGCTGGGCCTGCTGAAGGTGGAGAATCCCGCCAACACGATGGCGCTGGACTACCTGATGGCCTGGTGCCTGCTGCGCAAGGACCTGGACCGCTTTGCCGAATGCATCGCCCTGGTGGAGGCGCCCGCGATGCCCAAGGCCTACCAGGAGGCGCTGCTGCTGCGCTGGGCGCAGCAGCACGGCAGCCTCGAGGGCATGCCGCCCTACCTCTCGATGGCCCACGCCCAGCGGCTGAACCGCTTCATCCTGGACATGCAGGCCGGCAAGCCGGAGGCGGAGTTGCTCCGTACCTATGGAAATACCTACTGGTTTTATTATTTCTACCGATACCGTTCCCGTTAAGAAGCACCCGATATGATCAGACGAAACCTCTATATCGCCCTGGCCGCCCTCGTGCTGGTCGCCTGCGCGCCGAAGGAGCGCGACGCGGTCGCAGATGGCCGGCTGCCGGACATCTACCCGGATTATGTCGGGGTCACGATCCCCGTGGGCATCGCCCCGCTGGACTTCTCGCTCAAGGGAGCGGACGCCGTCTCGGTGCAGCTCGCCGCCCCGGACGGGACGGTGCTGCGCAGCGCGGGACGGGTGGCGACCCGTTTCTCCCGGAAGCGCTGGGCGCAGCTGGTCTCCAGGAGCGCCGGCGACTCCCTGACGGTGACCGTGTCCGGCCTGTTCGACGGCCGGTGGCGGCGCTTCGCGCCTTTCGGCATCTTCGTCTCGCCGGACGCCATCGACTACGGCCTGGCCTACCGCATGCTGGAGCCGGGCTACGAGATCTACAGCTTCATGGGGATCTATGAGCGCGAGCTGGGGAGTTTCCGCCAGCGTGCGCTCCTGGAGAATACCCAGTTCGACGGCTGCGTCAACTGCCACTCCTTCAAGCGTGGCGATCCCTCGGCGATGAGCCTGCATATCCGCGGCGCACACGGCGCCACCCTGCTGACCCGCGACGGCGACCTCACGGCCTACAACACCAAGACCGACTCCACCCTGGGTTTCTGCGTCTACCCGTACTGGCATCCTTCCGGACGCTATATCGCCTATTCGACCAACAGCACCCGTCAGAGCTTTCACGTCCAGCCGGACAAGCTCATCGAGGTTTTCGACCTGGCCTCGGACCTCCAGGTCTATGATACGCAGGCCAACGAAATCATCACGGCCCCCCAGCTGAAGCAGCCGGACGTGTGGGAGACCTTTCCGGCCTTCTCGGCGGACGGCCGGACCCTCTACTACACGGCTGCGGCCCGGGTGGACATCCCCGACGGACTGCCCCAGTCGCGCTACAACCTGATGAAAGTGAGTTTCGATCCCGAAACGGGCTCCATCGGCCAGGACGTCGAGCTGGTCTTCGACGCCGCCTCCCGGGGCCGGAGCGCCAGCTTCCCCCGGCCTTCCTACGACGGCCGCTTCCTGATGTTCACCCTGTGCGACTACGGCACCTTCCCCATCTGGCACCACGAATCGGACTTGTGGCTGCTGGACCTGCAGACGGGAGAAATCCGTCCGGTGGACGAGGTGAACAGCGCCGACACGGACAGCTACCACAGCTGGAGTTCCAACTCCCGCTGGTTCGTCTTCTCCAGCCGGCGGGGCGACGGTCTCTTCACGCGCCTGTACATCGCGCATATCGACGCCGACGGTGTCGCCGGCAAACCGTTCCTGCTGCCGCAGCGCGACCCGCAGGCGTACTATACGGAACTCTTCCGTTCCTACAACGTCCCGGAATTCATCACCGGGCCGGTGCCCTTCGACAGGATACGCGCCCAGAAGGCTATCAACTCTCCTGAGCGCGTACCGTTCGGTTTCCGCTGGTCCGACTGACGCTACGGAGCGCTGTCGTAGACGCTCTCCAGCGTGTAGGCCGGGTCCTTCTCCGTCACGGCCTTGACGATGAGCCCGACCAGGGTCCGGGATTCGTCGTTGACGAACTGCCCGGTCGCGTGGTCAAGGTAGGCGTGCGTCTCCGAGCCGGTCCCTCTGTAGCCGTTGTCCCAGAGGTACATCGGCAGCACGCGGTCGGCGGCTCCCTTGCAGAAATACTCCATATAGTAGCGCTGGTAGGGGATGTCGGCCGCTTCGTGGCGTGAGCAGCCCATCTCGCCGAGATACACGGGGATACCCTTGTCCACATAGGCGGTCTTGAGGTTGTCGAAGACGGCGATGAGGTTCGCCTCGTCCCGGTCGCTGACCCGTTTGTCGGCGTCGGCGGTGTGGCCCCACTGGCGCACCAGCGGGTTGGAAAGCGTGTAGTTGTACGGGTCGTAGTCGTGCGCGGCCACCATCAGGCGGTTGCCGGTGGTGTAGTCCTTCGGGAGTTCCAGCCCCGCGACGGTGAAGGCAGGACTGGCCGCATAGCCGGGAATGCCGAGCCAGCGGGTGGCGTTCTGGCCGCCGGTGGAGCGGACCGCGTCGACGAAGAGCTGGTTCCATTCGTTGAGGACCCGGTATTGGGCCTGCGGATTCTTGCGGAACGCGTCGCTCCAGCCCCAGCCGCCGTCCTGGATTTCATTGAACGACTCCAGGATCAGCCACTCGCCCTTGTCGGCGAAGCGCTGGGCGATCTGCGTCCAGACGCAGAAGATTTCGTTTTTCACCGCCTCGTTGCGCTTCGCGTCGTCGTAGGCCTTGGCGATGTCCAGCCAGTAGCTCTCGTCGTGGTGCGTGTTCACGATGGCGATCAGCCCGGCTTTCTCCGCATAATCCACGATTTCCGCCACGCGGGAAAGCCATTTCTCGTCCAGCCGGTGTGCCGGCGCGGGACCGATGTGCCCTTCCCAGGTCACGCAGATGCGCACGGCCTTGAAGCCGGCGGCCTTCACGCCGTCCATCGTGGCTTGCGTGCATTTGGGATTGCCCCAGACGGTCTCCCCGGACACGCCGTTGTTGATGGCGTCCATCTGGTTGCCCAGGTTCCAGCCAGGGGCCATGGCGTCGAAGACCTGCTGCGGCGTCAGCCCTTCCGCCGTGGCGACGGGGATGTTGCCGCCGGCTTCGCGGGAAACCCGGACGGTGATCCGGTCGGCGCCGTTCCTGACGGTGACAGTCCCTGTCTGGGCCTGGTCCGTGGGGTTGGCCGCCACCTGCAGCTTCACGCGGGTGTGGTTCTGGCTGTCGCTCTCGCCGACGATGACGCCGCACCAGTCCGCTTCTGAAGTGACCTGCGGCCGGCCGGGGGAGGTGACGGTGAATTCCGCCTCGCCGCCGAAGCGGGTGAACGGGAACGAATCCGCGCTGACGGAAATCTCGACGTCCCGGGGATCCTGGGTCACGGCGACCGTCAGGTTCTGCTTGTCGCCGATGATCCGGAGCGTGGCGGTGCGGGTGGAAATGTCGGTGTTCGGGCTGGCCGTAATGCGTACGGACAAAGTGTTGGACGCATAGTCGCCTTCTTTGATGCCGATCCAGTCGCTGGTGCAGGTGACCAGCGGACGGACGCCGCAGGTCACGGTCAGTTCCTTCGTACCGCCGGCGGCGTCGAAGGAGAGCGTGGAGGGCTGGACGGCGAGCGTGACGGACTCGACCGGTTTCTTGTCGCAGGCGCTGAGCGCGAATGCGAGCAGGAAGATTCTGAGGATTCTTTCGATATACATGGTGGGTGGGTGTTTCATTCAAAAGACTCTGCCGGCATTTCCCGCCAGACGCGTCCGATCTGCCTGGCGTCGAATCCGACCGGCGCGTCGCCCAGGTCGGGGACATTGAAGGAGCGGAGCATGCTGTCGTAGAAATGCGGGTCTTTCTGCGGGAGCAGGAAGGGTTTGGAGAGGGTGCCGTCGGCGGAGACGTGGCAGAACCAGGGCCGGCCGAACATCCCGTCGCCCCGCTTGGAGGCGAAGACGAACCAGCGGGAGTTGGAGCTCCAGCTGTGGTAGGTGTCGGATTTGTCGGCGTTCACGGCATCCATGTCGACCAGCTCGCCGGTCCGGAGGTCCATCAGGGCCAGGTCGCACTCCCGGTGGTTGATGGGGAAGGTGCCGTAGGCGGCGACGGTGAAGAGCAGCCAGCGGCCGTCCGGCGAAGCCTTGGGGTGGCACACGGAGGCATCGTGCGCCGGTCCGCTCCAGAGCGTGTCTGCCGGAGCGCCCAGGGTGCCGGTCTCCGGATCGAAGGGGATCCGGACCAGGGAATATTTCATCTCCTCCACTTGCGCGGGGAGCTGCCGCGCGGTGGCGGCGCAGTAGTAGACGGAGCGGCCGTCGGCGGAGAAGACCGGGAAGGTCTCGAAGACGTCCTCCCGGGCGGTCTCCGGGAAGGTGAGCATCCGGTTGGCGTCGAAATCGGCCACGCAGAGGTCCGAGGCGGTGTCGAAGACTTCCATCCGGCGGTTGCCGAAGGGATGCATGCCGGGGACGATGACGTTGGTCGAGAAAACGCCGAAGCGGCCGGCGGGGTGGATCTCACCGTAGACGGTGGAGGAGATCATGCCCGGGCCGCGCAGGTTGAGCTTGCGCAGGGCGCCGCCGCGGTTCAGGATGGCGCCGCCGCCCTGTCCCCGCAGGTAGAAGAGGGACAGGTCGCCGCGCCCCTGGGTGTGGACGTGGCAGTTCATGCATTTGTTCTCTGTGTTGCGCCAGTCGGAGATGGGGCGCGTGGCGAAGGACGTGAGGTCCCGCTCCACGATTTCCAGGTCGTCCCACACCTCGAAGCCGGGCTCGATGAGCCGGTAGGTCAGATACGGGTCCACCGGATCCTCGCTGACGTGCAGGGTCCAGGCGAAGCGGACCGGTCCGGAGGGGCTTTCGTAGGCGGATTCCACCCGGATGTCGCCGCCCGCCGCGGCGGCCAGGAGCTTCTTCCAGGCCTTGGGCGCCCACATGACCTCCCGGCCGCGGAAGGTCCGGGAGGCGCCGCCGGCGCTGAACCGGGTCTCGAAGCGGCGTCCGTCCGGGTCGGTGTAGTAGAAATTGAGCGGCGCAATGTTGACCGGCACGGTGACGTCCCGGTAGTCCGGGTAGAGCGGGGCCGTCCGGTCGGTCTCGACGCCGGACGGGCGCACGTCCACGCGGGCGCACGCGACGCTGGCCAGGAGCAGCAGGAACGGGATCAGCCGGCTAATTCTCATTGCGTTTCGCAAAATAGTAAAAATACCAATAAGTCTTGCCAAATTCTTCGGTCAGGTTCTGCAGGGATCCGCCGTCCCGCTTGTAGATGCGCACGAAGTCGTTGAAACGGTTGAAGTTGCGCTCCGAGATGTGGTAGTGGGCGAAGTTCTCGCCGTCCATCCCGCCCTTGGCGGCCAGGAAGATGAGCATCGCCTCTTCGTAGAGGTGCGAGGCGGTGCGGTCCGGATCGTAATCGGCCACGAACGCGTCCAGGTCCTTGGTGAGCAGGTCGTAGCAGAGCAGGTAGTCCAGGGCCATCCTGTTGTCCGGGTTGGAATGCAGCAGGATCCGCAGGATGAGTTGCGTCTGGTCCATGCCGTGGACGACGTCGAGGCGCGGCAGCAGGGCGCGCTTCCGCCCGATGCGGGCCCGGTATTCCGGGCTCCACGCATCGGGAAGGCGCTCCTGCGCCCAGGCGCGCTCCGCCGGCGTGTTCAGCAGGATGCGCAGATACTTGGAGGCGGCTTCATAGTCGCCCGTCACCAGGTTGGTCTCCGCCAGGCGCCGAAGATACCGCGGGCCGGTGTGCGCGGGGGAGAAGAGCATGCCCAGCATGGCGTCGCGCTCCGCCATCGACATGTCGCCCAGGGCGAACCAGACATCGCCTGCGCAGGCGATCTGGAAAGGCGTGGAGCGCTCGCCGACGGGGAGGAACAACCCCCGCTCGAAAGGCTGGTAGTAGTCCAGCAGCCGGTCGGCCAGCTGCCCCCGGTGCGCGTTGGCGAGGTTGTAGTAGTATGTCCCGATCTCCGATTTCCGGTCCTCGGCGGCCAGCGCGGCCACGGCGTCCCAGTTCTCCAGGGCGGCCTCCACGGTGAGGCCCATCGCCACTTCCGAGAGCTGGTCCGGATGCCCCCAGGCTTTCCGCGCTTCGCGCAGGGAAATGCCGTTCTGGACGGCGTATTTCCGGAAATAGGGATAGCGGAGCAGGAACGCGACCTGGCTCGCCCCGGCGAGCAGGACCGCCGCGGCGATGGCCAGGATCAGAATGCGTTTCTTATTCATTGGGAAGGGGATACAGACCCAGCAGGAACGCGCCCAGGGTGCTCCCGGCGCCCAGCGCGGCGGCCATTGCCTGGGTGCGGGCCCTGTAGGCCGCGAACGCGGAATCGGCCTGCGCGGCCTGGCCCGCCCGCCGCAGTTCGGCGGAGAGCCTGTTCTGCCGGATGGTCAGGTCCTTCCAGACCTGCAGGCTGTCGTTCTGGGGCGTTCCGCCCCCGACGCTGTCCGGACCGATGGTCACGTAAATGTCGCCGGGCTCTGTGACGACGAGCAGGTTCTGCCCCTTGTCGCGGTGGCGCTTGTCCAGGCGGATGTCGCACATCCACTGCGTATTTCCCGTGAAGGAAAACTCATAATTGTGGATCCGGACGGAGTCCACGTGCTCCGCGTCTTCGTGTCCCAGCGGGACCAGGAAAACCTGGATGCCCTCCAGGTCGCCGGACGTGACGCGGCCGTGGATGCGGTACTGGCCGCGCGTACACGCGGACAGGAGCAGGACGATGGAAACGGTGATGAAAATCAATGCTTTTCTCATGGCTTTACGGTAGATTGGATGCGTTCGTCGGAGAAGACGTCCCGGTAGACGCCGCGCGTGTCGAAGCGGACGCGGGTCTTGGTGAAATCCGGGGCGTTGAACGAATATAAAGTGTTGTGATAATATTTCCGGGGATTCTTCTGGGGGAGGACAAAAGGCTTGGTGCACCGGCCCTGCTCATCGATGGAGGCGATGTAGACCTGTACATAGAGCCCGTCTTCGCGGCGGCTGGAGAACAGGAACCACCGGCTGTCGGAGCTCCAGTTGTGGAAGCTCTCGGACACGGGGCTGTTGATTTCCGTGAGGGGGCGCGTCTCTCCGGTGGAGAGGTCCATCAGCCAGAGGTCGGCCTCTTCGTGGCTGATGGGGAAGACCCCGAAGTCCGCCTGGCTGTACATCAGCCAGCGCCCGTCGTAGGAAGGGCGCGGGAAGCTGATGCTGTGGCCTTCCCGGCTGGCCGGAAAGACCGTCTCGATGTCGCCCAGTGCGCCGGTCTCCGGGTCGAAGGAGGTGCGCACCAGGTCGTAGCGGATCTTTTCCACCTCCTGCGGGACGGGGAAGGCCTTCGCCCGGCAGAAGTAGAGCGTCCTGCCGTCCGGCGTGAATGCCGGGGAGGACTCCAGGTAATCGGGGGTCGTGAACCTGGGGTCCACGACGAGGGAATGGTCCCGCACGTCCATCACCACGAGGTCCGAGGCCAGGTCGAACACTTCGATGGTGCGCTGGTCGCCCGTCCAGAAGCTCTGGCGGACCGGGTTGATGGAGCCGGCGAACCAGCGTCCGCCGGGATGCCAGTAGCAGTAGGCGACGTTGCCGATCGTGCTGTCGGTCTTGGTGGTGACCCATTCGCGGGCGCCGCCCTGCTGGATCATCGTGGCGCCGTGCCGGCCGCGGAGGTGGAAGAGGAACTGCTCCGGGTCCGTCGCGTTGGCCGTGTGGCAGTTCATGCACTGGCCCGGGGTGAGCGTGCTCTCGATGATGGGCTCCTCCACGAAGGAGTGGATGTCGCGCTGATAGATGCCGATGTGGCTGTAGGTCGTGTAGCCGGGGGCGATCTTGCGGTAGGTGACGCCGTAGTCCGTCAGGGGCGCGTCGCTCACGTAGATGGGGAAGTCCTGCCACTGGGTCCAGCGACCGTCTTTGTGGCCCAGGACCGTGACGGTGAGGGTGCCGCCGGCGTTCTGGCGGGTGAGCGCATGCCATTTGCGGATGGGGAAGGCGGCCCAGCGGCCGCGCGCCCGGAGCTCGCCGCCCCGGCTGCCGGCCACGCGCACGAACACGCGGTCGTATTCTTCCGGCAGGTTGAAATTCAGCGGCGCGATGCCGGCCGGAACGGTCACGCCGATGTAGTCGGGATAAATGTCGGGAAGCGCCTCCGTGCGGGTGGTGCTTCCGCTGCAGCCGGCCAGAAGCAGCAGGGCTGCGAAAAGGGCGGGAATCCATCTATTCATGGCCGGCCCTCCTCTGTTTGAGCAGCTGCCAGGCCTGGTAGTACTCGGCAGCCATGAAATTGTCTTTGTTCTGGTTGTACAGGATGGCCATCATCTTGTCCAGTGCGGCGTAGTCGGTGATGAAGTCGTTCCGGAAGCGGACGCTGCGGATGTAGGCATACACCGGATCGGCGGCGACCCGGGACTCGTCCCGGATCAGGGCCTTGCGGTCCAGGGCCCAGCGCCGGTAGAAGAGGCTGTGCGACAGGATGTCGAGGTAGCGCTCCGCACGGG
This sequence comes from uncultured Bacteroidales bacterium, assembly GCA_900319975.1. Classification (GTDB taxonomy): domain Bacteria; phylum Bacteroidota; class Bacteroidia; order Bacteroidales; family UBA932; genus Cryptobacteroides. Next base: position 43,051 of record ONQP01000008.1, read on the forward strand.
CGTACCAGCCGTTGACGAGGTTGCATTCGGCGATGCGCGCGGTGAAGCGGCCGCTCTTGCGGCAGTTGGGGATGGCTTCCTGCAGGTCGAAACAATACTGCAGGGTGATGTTGGGCATGCCCATCATCCAGAGCAGTTCGGCGGAGGTGATGTCGGAGAGATTGTCGCGGATGCTGGGGAGGACAAGGCCTTCCGTGCCGCACTGGTAGAAGTCTGCGAGCCGCTGCCGGAGCTGGCCTTCCATGAAGAGGCTGAAATTGACCGAGCAGGCGCTGACGGGGTTGCGGGGCTGATACTTTTCGGCCCGCTTCAGGACATCCGCATAACGCTCATTGCGGATCAGCCAGTCGTAGGCGATGGTCTCCAGCGTGTCCTTGTCGCAGGAGGCGGATACGCCGCCCCAGGTGCCCAGGGCCAGCGCGGCGCAGAGTGCGGCTTCCAGGATCCGGGGATGCCGCGTTCGGATCCGCAGGCAGCACAGGCCGGTGGCGAGGAGCGTGGCCGCGGGGATGACAGCCTGCAGGACGGGCGTCACTCCGCTCCTGCGGTAGTAGTTGAGTCCGCTGACGATGTCCTGCAGCGGATACTGGTCGGCCAGCAGGCGGTGCAGGGCATAGACGGATACGGCCAGCCACGCCAGCATGGCGAAATCCTGCCATTTCAGCCCCGCGACTGCGGCCCACAGGGCGGGCACGGCGATGACGGGGCCCACGAGCCACCATCCCAGCGGGATGAGCCACAGCCGGTGCCAGCCGGCCCGGCAGAACAGCGGGCAGAGCGATACGGCCACGAGCAGCGCGACGGGGAAGCTGACCAGCGTCTCCACGTCGCCCATGTGGACGAGCAGCAGGAGGGAAGGGATGAAACTGGGAGCGTACAGGGACCTGTGCTCCCCGGCGGCCGTCCAGACGGCGCGCTGCAGCAGGATGGCCAGCAGCGCCAGGATCAGGGCGCCGGCGGGCCGGACATAGAAGAACTGGACGAGGAATTCAGACAGCCAGTCGGCAAGACCGCCCGGCACGGCCAGGCGTTCGGCAAGATAGTCCCAGGTGAAGAGGAACAGCTGGTTCTGTTCATGATAGTGGAGCGCCTGCGGATAGAGCCACATCCAGAAAACGAATACGGCTACGCCCAGAAGGGCCGTCATGCTGATCCTGCATCCTTTGTTCATCCGGGACAAAAATAATAAAAAAAAGAAGCAGCCGCCGCCACGGCGGCTGCTTCCTGCTTGAAACGTGTAAACTATTTTTTGGGCTGGAACCGCCACCAGGTGCATTCGCTCCAGGAATTGGCGGCTACTCCGTCATAGTTGGCAATGAGGGTGAGCAGATTGCCATCCATATAGACGATCTCGTAGTTGGTGGCCACGGCTCCGTTCTTGTTGATGGCGAACGGGAAGAGGATACCGGATTCTTCTCGAAATTCTCGACCGCATACGGAGAGGACGCGATGGCCTTGCCGCTGGCGTCGTAGGACGTGACGGTGCCGTTGACCATGTCGAAGGTCATGTAGGCGTCGTCGCTGCCGTAGCCGTAGACCTTGCCGCCGGCATGGGCGATCTGCTCGGTCTCGAGCTGGGCCGGGGTGCAGCCCCACCAGATGCCGGGCACTTCGCCCGCGGCGAGGTTGGCGCCGTGGCCGGCCGCGCCGACATAGCCGGCGTTGCCCCAGCAGGAGCCGTCGATCGTCTTCCAGGTCCAGCTGCGCTGGCCGTTGCCGGCCAGGGCGGCGTCCACGTCGGAGGCGTTCTTGAAGCGCCACCAGGTGGACTCGCTCCAGGAGTTGGCGCTGTTGCCGGCGGGATCGATGAGGATCATCATGTTGGGATCGATGTAGGCGACGTCGAACTCGTTGACGCGCTGGCCATTCTTGTTGATGGCGAACGGGAACAGGATCGGGGCGTCGGTCGTGACGAGCTTGCCGTAGTGGTAACCGTCGGTGCAGTCGGGATCGTAGTCGTTCAGGGTGTAGGAACCCTTGGCGATCTGCGTGCCGTCAGCCTTGTAGGAGATGCACTCGCCGTCCTCGTTGAAGATCATATAGGCATTGTCGTCGCCATAGCCGTAGGCGGTGCCGCCGGCATGGGCGATCTGCTCGGTCTCGAGCTGGGCCGGGGTGCAGCCCCACCAGATGCCGGGAATGGCGCCCGCGGCGACGTCGGCGCCGTGGCCGGCCGCGCCGACATAACCGGCGTTGCCCCAGCAGGAGCCGTCGATGGTGTACCATTTCCAGGCCTTGCGGCCGGAGTCGCCGGTGAGGATCTTCACCTCGGGAGCGAGGTCGCCCGGGACGAAGACGTTGACGCTGCTGTCAAACGTGCTGACGGAGGCGTCCTGGTTGATCGTGGAGACGTGGAAAGGCTGGTTCGCATCCGCGCCGCGGCGGGGCATGATCTTGAACACGCCGGCGGCGCCGGTGGCGAGGACGTTCACGGATCCGTCAGCTTTGTAGTTGAACACCTGGACGGTCCGGGAGGGGGAGGTGTGGAACTTGATGAAGTTACCGTCAGCCTGGGGCGTGGTGCATTCGGCATCGGCGAACTGGCCGTCGATGATGAAGGTGCTCTGAAGCTCGCTCGCGGAGATGGCCGCGTCCGCCTCAGGGCCCTTGATCAGCACGGGGTCGCAGGACACCAGCATCATACCTGCCAGGGCTATCATCGAAAGATGTGATATTCTTTTCATAATACGTGTCATTTCTTTTGGTTGAACCTATTACCAGCCCGGGAAGTCAAACTGGGAGCCCCAACCTTCGTTCTGGGAGAACTTATACTGTTCGCCGGCTCCGGCGGACAGGGAAATCTGGCTGCTCGGGAGCGGGACGAAGCCCTTGGTGGCGGAGTAGCGCGCACCGTAGCCGCCGTTGTACTTGGAGGCGTTGTTCGTGCCTTCGACACCGTTGTTCCAGACCTTCACGCCGTCCTGCTTGTTCAGGGCGGTCACCGCGTAGCTTTCGCCGTAGCGGCGGAGGTCGTTGAAGCGGACGCCTTCAAAGGCGAGCTCCCAGCGGCGCTCGTTGCGCAGGTTCTCTTCGTTGAGCGGCTTGCTCGGGAGGCCGGCGCGGGCGCGGACCTTGTCGAAGGAAGCCTGGTTGCCGTTCAGCTCGGCGTCCATCAGCAGGACTTCGGCGAAGCGGATCAGCACCATGTCGTTGACGCAGTTGAGCTGGAAGTTGTCTTCGTTGCCGCTCGACCAGGTCAGGTCGGGGAACATGACGTTGGTGAAGGACTTCATATACTTGCCCTTGTCTTCGCTCCAGGCCATGACAGGCATGTTCTTGGTCTGGTAGAAGCCGCTCTCCTGGATGTTGGAGTCGCCGCCGAACTTATAGGTGCCGCTGAAATTCTCGACCGGGATGATGGAAGCGTCCAGACGGGCGTCGTTCGGCTCCATCGCCTTCCAGTCGGAGACGAGGGACGGGTTGACCGGGCACATGCCCCAGCCGGTACCGAACGGGAGGCACTCGCCGTTGTCAAGGCTCTGGCCGCGGACACCGAGGAAGAGGCAGGTCTGGTTGGAATAACCGATGGTGGTGCCCCAGGCGGGCTGGGTGTTGAACTTGATGATGAACATGGCCTCGGGGTTGCGGGCGCCGTCGTCCTCGACCCACTTGTAGCCTTTGCCGGCCCACGGGTTCTTCGGATCATCGACGGTGCAGCGGTTGGTGTAGGCCCACAGGTTGTGGAAGTCGTCCACGAGGGTGTAGCCCGAGTTGTTGACGCAGTCGGTGATGTAGGCGCCGACCTCGGCCTTGGAGATCTTGGTGCCTTCGGCGATGCTCACGCCGATGGCCTCGTTCTCATAGGCCGGCAGGGTGATGTCGCTGATGCCGAAGAAGCCGGAGGCGAACAGATAGGCGCGGCCCAGGAGGGCCTCGGCGGCATATTTGTCCACGTGGCCGTCGCCGATAGCCTGCTTGGCAGGCATGATGTCAGCGGCAATCTTGCAGTCCTCGATGATGCGGCCCCAGAGCTCCTCGCCGCTGATCTGCGGCAGGGTGGCGTCCGCTTCGGAAGAAACGGGGCAGGGGATGTTGCCGAACATGGAGGCGAGCTCGTAGTAGTACCAGGCGCGGAGGAAGAAAGCCTCGCCCATATACTGGTTCAGCTTGTCGGCGACGCCGCAGTTCGGCATGGACTCGATGGCGGCGTTCGCGCGGGCGATGCCCTTGTAGCGGTTCACGTAGAAGGTATTGTACATATCGGAACCGAAGTTCAGCAGGAGGTCCTCCGCCTGCATGGCCTGGTCATTCTGGCCACCGCCGCCGAGCGCATCGTCCGATGCCGCCAGGGACCACAGGAAGTGGTTGGTGTTCACACCGTCGCCGATGGAGACATTGAGGTTGTTGTAGATACCGGCGAGCATCTGCTCCGCGTCAGTAGCGTTCACAGGGAAGTTGCTGCTGTCCTTGGACCAGTAGTTGGTGGTGTCGAGAAATGACTCACAGGATGCGAAAGAGAACGCGAGTGCGGCGACAGCCGCGATTCTGATTATCTTTTTCATATCAGTCATCCTAATTAAAATTTGAGATTGAGACCGACGAGCAGGCCCTTCGCCTGGGGATAGTAGCCCAGGTCGATACCCTTGGCCCAGCTGTCGAAGCCGGAGGACGAACCGACCTCAGGGTCGAGACCCTTGAAGGCGGTGAAGCAGAACGGATTCTGCGCCTGCACGTACAGACGGCACTGGCCGAACGGAGCGTTCTTCCAGAGACGCTTGAAGTCGTAGCCGAGCGTGATGGTCTGGATCCTGAAGAAGTCCGCATCCTCGATGAAGATGTCGGAGTTGTTCATGAAGTTGTAGTTGGTGCCGGCGACCAGGCGCGGGAAGTGGTTGGAGGTACCCTCGCCGTGCCAGTAGCCGTACACTTCGGTCGTGTAGTTGTTCCACTGGCTGTCGGAGTAGCGGCGGTAGGCGCGGAAGACCTGCTGGCCGAACATGCCGTAGCCGCTGACCGCCAGGTCGAAGCCCTTGTAGTAGACGGAGAAGTTGATGCCGACGTTGAAGTCCGGGTTCGGGTCGCCGGTCATCGTCTTGTCGGCCTCGTTGATCACGCCGTCGTTGTTGAGGTCCGCGAACTTGAGGTCGCCCGGGACGATGTCGCTGACGATGGTGCCCTTGCCGGCCGCCTTCCAGGCGTCGATCTCGGCCTGGTTCTGGAAGACGCCCTCGGACTTGTAGGTCCAGAAGTAGCCGATCGGATAGCCGACCTGGGCGCGGTAGAGCTCGTCGATGCCCTGCACGACATTGACGGGACCGTGGATGATGCCCTCTTCGTTGGCGATGCGGGTGACGATGTTCTTGTTGTAGGCGCCGTTGACGCCGATGCTGTAGGAGAAGTCCTTGCTGCGGGCGTCGCTCCAGTTGAGGGCGAGCTCGACACCGGTGTTGCGGACGTCACCGCCGTTGATGTACGGGGCGTTGGCGCCGAAGTGACCCATGACCGGGGCGTTGACCAGCCAGTCCTTGGTGTCTTTCTGGTACCAGTCGAACGCGATGTTCAGGCGGTTGCCGAACATGCGGGCGTCGAAACCGAGGTCAAGCTGCTGGGAAGTCTCCCAGGTGATGTCGGGGTTGGCGAGCTTGTCGGCATAGGCGCCGGTGCCGGACGTCGTCGAGGTCGGGCCCGTGTAGAAGGAGTAGCCGCCGTCGGCCGCACCCACGGAGATGGTGGCCAGGTACTGGAAGTTGCTGATGGCGTCGTTACCGGTCCGTCCCCAGCTGCCGCGCAGCTTGAGGAAGTCGATCGCGCGGGAATTCCACCAGCTTTCGTTGGAGATCACCCAACCGGCGGAGACGGAGGGGAAGGTGCCCCAGCGGCGACCGCGCATGAAGTTGGAGGAGCCGTCCCGGCGGAGGATGAGGGAGAGCATATATTTCTCGGCGTAGTCGTAGCTGATACGGCCGAAGAAGGAGACCAGGCCGCTGTCGCCCCAGGTGGTACCGGAAATGTCGGTCAGGGACGGGTCGCCGGAGGTGTTGCTGATGTAGGCGTATTTCCAGCTGTTGGGCCAGAGGGCCTCGCTGTTGGACGCGCCGACCTCTTCGCCGAAGCCGCTGTGCATGAGGGTATTACCGACGAGGACGTCGAAATGGTGCTTGCCCTTGAGGTCGAACACGTAGTTGACGGTGTTCTCCCAGGACCAGTTCCAGCCGGCGCCGGCGCTCTGGCTCACGGAGTCGGTGTCGGAGAAGGCGTAGTTGGTGAGCTTGTAGGACAGGCCGAAGGAGCGGTAGGTGTACGCGCTCATCCGGTAGTTGAACTGGCTCTTCCAGGTAAGGCCCTTGATGGGCTGGACGCGGAGGTTGGCGGACATGCTCAGACCGTAGTTGTGGCTGTCGTTGTTGCCGCGGGAAGAATAGACCATCGCGGCGACCGGGTTGCTGGTGTACGTGTCGAGGTTCCAGATGCCGCTGCCGCTCAGCCAGTCATACGCGGTGTAGCTGCCGTCTTTCTGGAAGACGGGGACGAGCGGGTTGGCGGAAAGGGCGCTGTAGACGTCGTTCCAGTAGTGGTTTCCGATACCGATGCCGCTCTTCTGGCTGGTCGTGAAGGAGACGTTCTCGCCGAAGGCGATGATGTCCAGGCCGTTCTTGCGCCAGATCACGTGGTCGGAGTTGAGACGGGCGGTCACGCGCTTGTAGTTGGAAGCGACCGGCTTGCCGAAGATACCTTCCTGGTCGGTGAAGCTGACGCCCATCGAGAACTTGGAGACGTCCGTGCCGCCGACCAGGTTGATGGCGTGGTTGGTGTTCGGGGCGTTCTCGTTGCGGATCGCATCCAGCCAGTTGGTGCCGGTGAAGGCGCCGCTCTTGATGTCGTTGTAGAGCTCGGGGCTCAGGGTGCCGGCCCAGTCGATGGGGGCCTTGCCCATGTTGAAGTTGACCTGGTCCTGGATGTCCATGTACTGCTGGGCGGTCAGGAGCTCGGGCATGCGCTGGACATTCTGGATGCCGTAGAAGCCGTCATAGGTGACGGTCAGCTTACCGGACTTGCCCTGCTTGGTGGTGACGAGGATGACGCCGTTGGCGCCGCGCGAACCATAGATGGCGCAGGAGGCGGCGTCCTTCAGCACGTCGATGCTCTCGATGTCGGAGGGGTTGAGGGAGTTGATGTCACCGCCCGCGACGCCGTCGATGACGTAGAGCGGAGCGTAGGTGCCGGTGGTGCCCATACCGCGGATGCTCACATTGTATCCCGATCCGGGCTGGCCGGAGGAGGACATGATGCTGACACCGGGGGTGGAGGACTGCATGGCGCCCAGCGCACTGGTGGAATTGAGCTTGACCAGCTCGTCTCCCTTGACCTGGACGGTGGAGCCGGTGACCAGTTTCTTCTTCTGGATACCGTAGCCGACCACGACCACTTCGTCAAGGAATTCGCTGTCTTCTTCGAGGATGACGTTGAAGACCCGCTGGGAACCGACGGGGATTTCCTGCGTCGTGTAACCGATGGATGAGATGACCAGCGTCGCCCCGGGTTTGACCAGGAGACTGAACTTTCCATCCAAGTCGGTGACTGTGCCGTTGTCCGTGTCCTTTTCAAACACGCTGGCACCGATCACAGGCCCCGTCTGATCGCTCACGACGCCGGAAACGGCGACGTTCTGAGCCATCAGGCTGACGCTCGCCACGAGCGCCAGGAGGCATGTCAACAGTTTTTCTTTCATTGGAAAATTGTTTTGTTAATTAGTGGGAATAAAGTTTTGTTAAAACTGATCGAAGAAGTCTGCGCGGATGCGCTGCCAGCGGCGCTCCTTCCACATGCTGTGGCCGCAGAGCGGCTCGCAGTGGAACTTCTTGGGCGCGCTGACCTGGTTGTATCCGGCGAAATTGGTATGCGGCGGGCAGGTGGGGTCCTGCAGGCCGAAGGCCATGTAGACCGGGCACTCCACCCGGTCGGTGAAGTTCTTGATATCGAAATAGGACAGCGTCCGGAAGAGATCTTCCCGGGCGATGCCGGCCGCATCGGCGGCCTGGAACACTTCGTGGACGGGCCACCAGACGATGCGGGCGTAGTCGGGATAGTCGCTCAGGAACGGGACGCTGGGCGCGATGGCGCGCACGCGGTGGTCCAGGCTGCCGGCGATCCAGGTGAAGGCGCCTCCCTGGCTGTCGCCCCAGGCGAAGATGCGGGAGGTGTCGGCGCGGTCCAGCGAGCAGACGAAGTCGATGGCGCGGACGATGTCGCAGAAAGCGCCGCGGTAGTAGAAGTGCTCTTTGCTGTCGAGGCCGCGGTCGATCCAGCGGCCTTCTTTCTCCTTGAAGATGCCCTGCCCGCGCACGCTCACCAGGAACTCGATCTTGTCGGGTGCGGCGGCGGGATCATACCAGAACGGATCGGCGCCGTAGCCCATCAGCTCCAGCGAGACCGGGTATTTCCCTTCCTTGACGGGGATGCAGAGGATGCCGCCCGCCGTGGCACCGTCCAGCGAGCTGAAACGGACGCGGTAGGTGCTGCGGAGGCTGTCGGAATGCTCCGGGACAAGCTCCAGCTGCGCGTCCATCGGGACGGCGGCGAGCTCCGCGAGCGTCTGCTCCCAGAAGGCGTCGAAGTCGGGCTGCTTGTCCTGCGGGCTCTCGATGCGCTCGGGGTTGATGCCGATGTTGAAGCTCTGGTGCGCGCCGATGCGGGCCTGGTAGAAACCGGGGTCGAGCGCGTCCAGGCTGACGCTGAAGCGCGCCGGGCGGCCGGGGCGGACGCGGGCGGTCTCCGTGGCGAACAGCAGGGTGTCCGGCGTGTCGGACATCAGGTCGGTGTCGCGGACCAGGGCCAGCGAGACGGGGTAGTCGCCCGCGGTCTGCGAGGCGACGCGGACGTCCAGCGCCCGCGGGCCGTCGCCGTAGAACATCCAGCTTTCGGGATCCGGGGCCCACACGGTGACGGTCTGCGCGAGGCTGTCGGTGTAGTTGCGGACCACCTCAAGCGTGCTCTTGTCCGTGAGATAGACGCCGTTGAGGCCCTGGGCCTCCTGCGGCGGGTCGCCGGCGAGGGCGTCGCCTTCCTGCCAGAACTGGTGCTCGCGGTTCTGCTCCGCATAGCCGCTCCACGACCAGAAATTGCATCCGGCGAGGCGTCCGGCGCTCCGGGCGGAGGACAGCACGCGGGAGAAGATATATTCATAATAGCGGTCGCGCAGCGCGGTGCTGCTGTCGTTGAGCCAGGCGAAACCGTCGCGCGGGAAGCCGAATTCCTCGATCACGACCGGCTTGCGCAGGTCATAGGCGCGCTCCAGGTGCTCGTCGATGTAGCGGCCGGTCTGCCACAGGGCGCTGTAGAGCGCGTGCTCGGGCTTCTCGCCGGCCAGCACCTGCGCCTGCGCCCAACCCCAGTTGTAGGGCCAGATGTGGATCGTGATGTAGTCGATGTCCGGGCAGTCGTTGAGCCGGGTGAAGAGGTCGATGTCGGAGTTGGACCCCATCGCGCCTTCGTTGCCGGTGCTGACCATATGGTTGGGGTCGATCGACTTGATCAGGCGGGCCGTGCCCTGGACGTAGGCGATGAAGTCGTCGATCCTGGCCGGGTCCTCGGTGAAGGGACGCGGCTCGTTGCAGATCTGCCAGGAGAACACGGCGGGGGAGTCCTTGTAGCGGCTCACGACGCGGCGGACGTGCTCCTGGAAGAGCTCGACCGCCCGCGGGTTGGAGGCGAAGGCATACATCGTGGTCATGTAGGTGCCGTAGCCCTCGACGGCCGGGTGCGGCTGAGGGCCGGCGCCGGCCTTTTCCAGCCAGGAGCGGTAGCCGTCGGGGCTCCACTCCCAGGCATTGTTCAGGAAAAGGACGGCCGACATCTCTCTTTTTTCCAACTCACTTAGAACGATGTCCAATCCGGCGAAATTCTCATCCGTGGCCAGGATCCGGAGGTTGTCCAGACCGAGGCCATGAAGGGTATCCAGTTCTGCCTGGAAACGCTCCGGGTCGCTCAGGGCCAGCTCGGAAGCGTACCAGACGTTGGTGCCGATGAAGTAACGGGGCTCTCCGTTGAGGACGATGCGGCTTTCCTCAACGCTCCAGAATGCTTTCCGGGGCTTGCATCCGACGATGCAAGTGATTGAGAGAAAGGCGAAAAGAATAACTTTGCAAAAGCAGGTACTGTGTCTGTGCATAATTATGCGTTAAGTCAGACACAAAAGTACGCGCTTGTCACGCGCGAAACAAGTACGATTTTGTCAAATATTGCAAAATTCCTGCCTAGACTATGACTTTTTTCTTCTTGTAGATCTGGCGGAATTCACGGGGCGACATGCCTCTTTTGGCCTTGAAAATCCGGTTGAAGTTGGACAGGTTGTTGAAGCCGCACTGGTAGCAGATCTCGGAGATGTTCTGCGAGGTGTCCACCAGCTCGCGGGCGGCCTGGCCGAGCCGGATGTCGATCAGGTAGCCGGTGAAGGTGCGGGCGGTGTGCTGCCGGAAAAACCGGCTGAAAGAGCTCGGGCTCATCCCGACCATGCCGGCCATCATCTCCAGGGTGAGCGGCTCGGCATAATGCTCGTTGATGTATTCCTTGACCTTGAGGATGCGCCGGCTTTCGCGGTCGCGCGGGGCGTGCGCGAAAGAGCTGCTGGCCAGGATGCGGTAGTCGGACCCGGAAAGCTCGTAGAGCAGCTGTAAACAGCTGATGAACTGATTGAAAGAGTCTTTCTCTGAGGCGAGTGTGTCCAGGCGGTGATAGACCTTCATGATCGTTTCCTGCGGGAACGCGATCCCGTGCGTGGCGTGCTCCAGCATCTTGGAGATGCGCGTGAACTGGTTCTTGCCGAGCAGGCCGCCGCCGAACAGGTCCGGCGAGAACTGGATCGTGATCTCCCGGATGTCTTCCGCCGTGCACCGGCCCTGCTCCCAGATGTGTTCGAGGTTCTCGCCGGAGATGAGGACCAGGTCCAGGTTGGAGGTCTCCTCCACGCTGTCGCCGACGATCCTGCGCAGGCCCTGCCCGTTCTGGATGAAGTTGAGCTCGTATTCCCGGTGCTGGTGCAGCGGGTAGGTGAACTGGCTCTTGTGCCGCTCGACGATGTAGAAGCAGTCGCGCTGGGAGAGCGGGGTGATTTCGGAAAGGACGGAGGACATTTTGCGTAAATGAATGCACAAATATAGTAATTTAAATTAAAAGTGATATTATCTTAACCATTATTTTGCAAATTCTTGACAAGATATTTTACGTTCGAAACAAAATACTACCTTTGAAATGACAAGTTGTTCTACCCCCGAAAATGGACCCGATTTCATTCCGTTCCGACCTCGAGCGCGAGCTGATGCTGGACATTCTGCCCTTCTGGCTGCATCGTGCGCAGGACCCCTCCGGCGGCTGGTTTGGCCGCATTGCCGGAGATGGCTCGCTGGTGCCCGACGCGCCCCGGGGAGCCATCCTCAACGCCCGGATCCTGTGGACTTTCGCGTCCGCGTTCCGCCTCACCGGGGATCCTTCCTGCCGGCAGGCCGCCGACCGCGCCTGTGCCGAGATCCGCGAACGGTTCTACGACCCGCAATACGGCGGGGTATATTGGAGCCTGACCGCCGATGGCCGACCCCTCGACACCAAGAAGCAGTTCTATGCGATCGCCTTCGCCATCTATGGCCTGGCGGAATACCACCGCGCCGTCGGCTCGCCGGAGGCGCTTGACCTGGCCATCCGCCTGTACCGCGACATCGAGGCGCACAGCTTCGACGCCGCCGGCGGCGGCTATCTCGAAGCGTGTACACGCGCGTGGGAACCGATAGAAGATATGCGCCTGTCGGAGCGCGACCGCAACGACGCCAAGACGATGAACACACACCTGCATATCCTGGAGGGCTATACCTGCCTGTACCGGGTGTGGAAGGACGAAGGCCTGCGGCGCCGCCTGGCGGGCCTGGTGGAGATTTTCCTGGACCGCATCGTGCGCGCTGACGGGCACCTGGGGCTGTTCTTCGACATGGACTGGAATTCCCAGTCGGACGCGGTCTCCTATGGGCACGACATCGAAGCCTCCTGGCTGCTGGAAGAAGCGGCGGACCTGCTGGACGACGCGACGCTCCGCGTCCGGACGTCCGCGGCCTGCCGCCGCATCGCCGTCGCCTCGCTTGAGGGCTGGAAGCCGGGCGAGGGGATGATTTATGAATGGGTTCCAGCAACGGGGCACCGCGACGCCGACCGTCACTGGTGGGTGCAGGCGGAGACCGTCGTGGGTTGCTGGAACCGCTTTCAGCGCGACGCCGACCCGGCGTGGGCGGCGCGTGCGACGGACAACTGGGAGTTCATCCGCCGGCATCTGCTCTGCCCGGACGGCGAATGGTATTGGAGCCTGCGGGCGGACGGGACGCCCAACGTCACGGACGACCGCGCCGGCTTCTGGAAGTGCCCTTACCACAACGGGCGGATGTGTATGGAAATTCTCGAAAGAATCAAGATATGAGAAGATTGCTTGTTTTGATGGCGGCCCTGCTGGTCAGCGTGTCCGCATTCGCGAAGCTTGAGCTCCGCCAGCCCTGCAGCGACGGCATGGTCCTGCAGCAGCAGACGTCGGCCGTGGTCTGGGGCAAGGCCGACCCGGGCCGGCGCGTGACGGTCGTCCCGTCCTGGGACCGCCGCAAATATGCCGCCCAGGCCGATGAGGACGGCTTCTGGCAGGTGTCCGTGCAGACGCCCGCCGCCTCTTATACTCCTTATACGATCGCCGTGTCTTCCGGCCGGGAGCGCCTGGTCATCCGGGACGTGCTCGTGGGCGAAGTGTGGTTCGCCTCCGGGCAGAGCAACATGGAGATGCCCATCCGCGGCTTCGGCGGCTGTCCGGTCGAGGGCGCCGCGGACGTGATCACGGCGGCTCCGATGCGTGACCGCATCCGGATGTTCAAGGTTCCGCGCGCGCGGAGCTACGAGCCCCTCGCCGAGGTCGACGGCGAATGGTGGCGCGCCGACGCGACGACGGTCTCGGAGATGAGCGCCACGGGCTATTTCTTCGCCCGCAAGCTCAACGAGACGCTGGATGTGCCGGTCGGCATCCTGTTCAGCGCCTACGGCGGCTCCAAGGTGGAGAGCTGGTTGCCGCGGGAGATTGTCGAGACCTATCCGGACATTCCGACGGACAGCGCTTCGGTCGAGGCGCTGCCCTATGAATACTACAGCCCTTATATGATGTACAACGCGATGGTCGTCCCGGTCAAGGGCTATACCATCAAGGGTTTCATCTGGTATCAGGGCTGCTCCAACGTGGGCGCGGATGCGACCTACAGCGAGCGCCTGCAGAAGATGGTGTCGGTGTGGCGCGCCGACTGGGGCGACACCGATGCCCGGCTGCCTTTCTACCAGGTCGAGATCGCGCCGTACCGCTATGGCGACGGGCCCGAGGGCGCGCTCCTGCGGCGGGCGCAGCACGACGCGGCGAAGCGCATGCCCAACGGCGGCATCGCCGTGACCAACGACCTGGTGTATCCCTATGAGATCGACCAGATCCACCCGGCGCGCAAGCGCGAGGTGGGGGAGCGGCTGGCCTATCTGGCCCTGCACCGCGACTACGGTCTGGACCGCGTGGCGTGCAAGTCCCCGGAGGCGGTGCGCGCTTTCCGCGCGCCTGCGAGCCCGATGATAAAGTCTGGCTCGGTATTTGTAGAACTTGCTGACTGTCAAGATGGTCTGGATCGCAGCACCCATATAGAAGGTTTAGAGATCGCCGGTGCCGACGGCGTCATGTATCCGGTCAGGGAAGCCCGGGTGTTCGGCAATATTTTGGTAGTGCGCAGCGACTCGGTGCCCGAACCGCGGGTTCTCCGCTATGGTTGGGGCTGTTTCACACCGGGAAACCTGCATGCTGTTTCCGGCTTGCCGCTTGTCCCTTTTGAATTGGTCATAGAATAATAAATTAAAGAAACTGAACTTGCGATAAGCTTGCTTCCCTCACAATCCGGTCTTGTACCGGATTGTTTTTTATTGTACATTTGAAGCTTGCAAAATACTACCTTATCCGATATGAAAAAAGTTAAGTTCTATTCCGTCCTGGGCATCTGCCTGGGCGCGTTCATTCTCTTCCTGGCCACCTGCACGAAGATGGTGGACAACTCCGAGATCGGCATCAAGTTCAAGAAATTCTCGCTGACCGACCAGGGCGAGCTCGTCGCCAATCAGGTCTCCGGTCTGACCTTCTTCAACCCGATCACCACGCGCGTCTTCACCTATCCGGTGTTCATCCAGCGCGTCAACTATGATCCCTTCACGGTCACGACCAAGGATGCCGCCACGTTCACGATGGATCCGATGATGGCCTACCAGCTGGACCGCACCAAGGCGGCCTACGTCTTCAACAAGTACCGCCAGTCCCTGCGTGAGATCGAGATGGGCTACATCCGCACCTGTATCTATGACGCCTATCGTATCTCCGCCAACAATTATACTTCCGACGAGCTGATGGCCAACCGCGCCAAGTTCGAGCAGGAAGTCCGCTCGATGCTGGAGCGCTCGCTCAACGAAGAGGGCTTCAAGGTGCAGGAGTTCACCTCCCAGATCACCCCGCCGCAGTCCCTGAGCGCCGCCATCGAGGCCAAGAACCAGGCCATCCAGGAGGCCCTGAAGGCCGAGAACCTGGTCAAGCAGGCCGAGGCCAACGCGCAGATCGCCATCGCCAAGGCGAAGGGCGAGGCCGAGGCTACCCGCGTCAAGGCCGACGCCGAGGCCTACTACAACCGCACCATCTCCGCTTCCCTGAGCCCGTTCATCATCCAGGAGGACTGGATCGAGAAGTGGAACGGCCAGCTGCCGCAGGTCACCTCCGGCCAGGGCGGCATGATGATCAACCTGCCTTCCATCGGCAAATAGCCGCAGGCACATACGCAAAAAAGAATCCCGGGCACCTGGTGTCCGGGATTTCTTCAACCATATTGCTTCGAAGAAGCGAATTACTTCTTGCGGCTCTTGTATCTCTGATAGAACATATCAACACGACCGGCGCTGTCGACGATTTTCATCTTGCCGGTGTAGAAAGGATGAGATGTGTTGGAAATCTCAAGCTTCACGAGGGGGTACTCGACACCGTCAATGGTGATGTTCTCCTTGCTGGTAGCGCAGGAGCGGGTGATGAACACGTCCTCGTTTGACATATCCTTGAAAGCTACAAGACGGTAGGTTTCGGGATGGATTCCTTTTTTCATTACACTAGTGTTTTTTGAATCGGGCGCAAAGATAAGAATTATTTTCGTAATTTTGCAAACTATGACACTGATAAAATCAATCTCCGGTATCCGCGGCACCATCGGTGGCGCCCCCGGCGAGGCGCTCACCCCCGTCGACATCGTCAAATTCACCTATGCATACTGTGCCTGTCTGAAGCAGCGCAAGCCCGCGCCCAACAGCGGCAACAAATATAAAGTCGTCGTCGGCCGCGACGCCCGCATCAGCGGCGCGATGGTCGAGCAGCTCGTCTGCGGCACCCTCGTCGCCTGCGGCGTGGACGTCGTCCGCTGCGGTTTCGCCTCTACGCCCACGACCGAACTGGCCGTGGTGTTCGCGCAGGCGGACGGCGGCATCATCCTGACTGCCAGCCACAACCCGCGCCAGTGGAACGCCCTCAAGCTCCTCAATGAGCGGGGCGAGTTCCTGACCGCGGCTGAGGGCCAGGCCATCCTGGACCTCGCGGAGAGCGGCGAATTCGACTTCGCCGAAGTCGATGCGCTGGGCAGCATCGAAGAGCACGATTTCACCGACGAGCACATCGACGCCGTCCTGGCCCTGGAGGCCGTGGACGCCGAGGCCGTCCGCAAGGCCGGCTTCACGGTGGTGCTCGACGCCATCAATTCCGTGGGCGGCATCATCATGCCGCGCCTGCTGGAGCGCCTCGGTGTGAAGTGCATCACGCTCAACGGCGAGCCCACCGGCGACTTCGCCCACAACCCGGAGCCGCTGCCCAAGAACCTCGTCGAGCTCAGCGAGACGGTCGTCCGCGAGCACGCCGACCTGGGCATCAGCGTCGATCCGGACGTGGACCGGCTCGCGTTCATCTGCGAGGACGGTCAGCCGTTCGTGGAGGAATACACCCTCGTGGCCGTGGCCGACTATCTGCTGGAGCGCGCCGAGAAGGCGGGCGTCAGCCCGCGCAATACCGTCTCCAACCTCAGCTCCAGCCGCGCCTTGCGCGACGTCACGGAGGCCCACGGCGGCACCTACTATGCCGCGGCCGTGGGCGAGGTCAATGTGACCACCAAGATGCACGAGGTGGGCGCGCTGATCGGCGGCGAAGGCAACGGCGGCGTGATCTATCCCGCCAGCCACTGCGGCCGCGACGCGATGGTCGGCGTGGCGCTGTTCCTCAGCCACCTGGCCCATAAGGGCGTGAGCGTGAGCGCCTACAAGGCCACGCTCCCTCCTTACTTCATCGCCAAGAACCGCATCGACCTGAGCGACAAGGCCCTGATCGACCGCATCCTGGACGCGATGAAGGAGCACTTCAAGGACGAGAAGGTCAACACCGTCGACGGCGTCAAGATCGATTTCGAGGCCCGCAAGCAGTGGGTGCACCTCCGCAAGTCCAACACCGAGCCGATCATCCGCATCTACTCCGAGGCGCAGACCGAGGAGGAGGCGCAGCGCCTCGGCGAGGAAGTCATCGCACTGGCCCAACGCATCATCGGCGCATAGCTTATGTTCTCATTCCGCACCACCCCGATCGAGGAACAGCTCGACAGAGGCCTCCGCGAAGGCCGGGTCGCCTGCTTCTGCACGCAGAACTGCTGGGACCCGCACCGCGGGCGCTATCTGTATGACATTTTCCGCGAACGCGGCAACCTCGAACGCATCTTCAGCCCGCGCGACACCGAGCTGACCCCCGACACCAACCACATCGATTTCGACGCGGCCGAGCTGGAGGGACTGGATGCCGTGGTGGTGGAGATCCAGGACGTGGGCACGCGCTACTTCAACTACACCCGCGACGTGATGCGGCTGTTGTCGATGTGCGCCCGGATGGCCGAGAGCCCGGCCGTGTATGTGGTGGACCACATCAATCCGGCCGGCCGCGTGGTCGAGGGCACGATGCCGGCGGTCGAGTCCGACATCTGGACGCCCAAGGTGGCGCACCGGCACGGCCTCACGCTCGGTGAGCTGTGCCATTTGTACTGCAGCGAGATCGGGGCGAAGTTCCCCCTGCATATCATTTCGGCTTTCGTCTCCGACGTGGGCAAGGACCTGCTGCCCTGGACCATCGCGCCGGCTTCCGACATCCCGGGGATGTTCACCTGCGAGATGTATCCCGGCGGCGGTCTGTGGAACAACACGTCCATCACGCCCGCCATCGGCACGGCGCGGCCTTATGAATATTTCGGCGCGCCGTTCATCAAGAGCGGCGACATCCGCTTCCTGCCCACGCCTCCGGGCGTGATGATGCGGCCCTGCTCCTTCACGCCGGCCGCCGGCCGCTACGCCGGGCAGAAGTGCTACGGCTACCAGATCATGCTCCAGCCCGGCGCGCAGTACCATTCGCTGCTGCACACGCTGCAGCTGATGCGTTTCCTGTCGGAGCGCTACTCGCAGTTCGAGCTGTTCGACTCGCTCTTCGTCAAGGTCGCCGATCCCGTGATCGAGGAATACCTGCGCGGCCGCCTGACCTTCGACGTCGTGCAGGAGCACGTCAAACTCGAGGAACAGAAGTGGATCCGCAAGGCCAAGCGCTACATCCTCTACGACGACGCGCCCTACCGGATGAAATAATTTTCGCCTGTCGTGCGAAAAAATTTGCGGAATCCAAAAATATGCGTATCTTTGCATTCCCAAACGACACGCTGGGTTCGTATAACGGTTAGTACTCGAGATTCTCAATCTCGCAATAGGAGTTCGATTCTCCTACCCAGTACCAAAGAGCATCGCTTCCGCGATGCTTTTTTTGTTTCCCCTCCAGCTCATTGCCTGTTTTTCGTTATTCGCTCAAGGTCAATATCTTACGGGATCATACATGGTGAAAAATGTCCATGTGTATCCTCGCTAAATCCTGATTGATAATATTTTATAAAAAACACCCATCACTCCTTTTTGGGCAGCCACCTTGCTTGTCGGCAACGGGCCTGGTTCCTCCCGTCATGCCCGACCGGATCGGGCATCTTCTGGCGGGCCGTTTTTGTAAATGTTTGTTAATGAAACGATCGTAGTTTTGCTTAGGGGGAAATGCCCCAAAGCAAAACAGGAATTGCTTGATAGACAGGCAGATGCGAAAACGGGACGTGTTTGCGGTTAGCGGAACTGGACGTGGATGAGGCGGCTGTAGTTGCTGCCGAGCTGGAGCAGTTCGTATGTGCCGTCATCATTTCGGCCGAACAAGAGATCGCCGGGTGCGATGGGGTAGTCCAGTTCGTTGAGGATCGGAATGCCGCCCCGGAAGTCGAGCCGCTTCGGGAACGCGTGGACATCTGTGAGGTGGTCACCGTCCAGCTTCGTCAGGACCGTGTGCTGGGGTGTGTCGAGCAGGCAATACAAGGTGTCCCTGTCCGTGAAGGAATTGATGATCAAGGTGTCCGACTTGGCGTAAGGATCAATTCCGTAAGAATTGATCCAACGGTAGTTGCCATCATATTCGATTTCATCTGAATAAGCGTCGTCAAACTTGACCAGGGGCGGGAAAAACGCTTTTCTGCGTTCGAGATAATCTGCCTGGAGCAGGTGGTGGGCGATCAGACCGACGTCTTTGGCTTTTTCGTAGCAGGTCGTCGAATCGCAGAGGAAGCCCATGGACGGGTCCGGGATTCCGATGATACGCGTCTCCTTGACGAAGAAGAAGCAGCTGTCTGTCCGGTGTACCTTTCCCGAGAGGGTGAGGAAAGCGTATTCTGCCCCGCTGTGTTTGTCGATGAACCAGGATGCCGATCCGAATTCGCCGTGATCGGTACCCCGGATGACCCAGTCGTCGTCTTCGTAGAGGTAGAGAGAGTGGAGAGGATCGACGTCCAAGCTACGAGTTTCTTTCCAAGTATCTTTCCAGGTATCTTTCCATGTCCACGTTTTGGGGTCGAAGACCAAGACTTGCCCTTCCCGGTAGGACGAGGCAATCAGGCTGTCCCGCCGTCTGTGGATGCTGAAATTCTCCCCGGGGGTAGGGAGGTCCTTTTCCCGGAAGCCATTTATTGCGACTGCTTTCCAGAATGACTGCCTGGTGTTCAAGGACGGGACGATTTTGAAATAGAAAAAATCACCGATCCTGAGCACGCGAACGTATTCGGGAGGCGTTCCGGACAGTTCCGGGACGTGGATGGAAATCGTATCCCGGGCTTCGTCTTCGAATCCGATCGGGGCGCGGCGGCCTCTGTCGTGTCCGCAGGACAGGACCAGGATGGCCGCGAGGAAGAGGGCTGAGACAGCGTGAAGTTTTGTATTAGGCATAAGGAAAGGGGTTAGTCCAGGGGATCGACGTCGGGGTAGGTGCCGGCGGGGAGGTCGGCGGCGAGGGCGGCCTTGCGGGCGGCGAGGCTGCGGTCGCGCGGCAGGAAGTGGCGCCCGACGACCTCGCCGCTGCCCTGGCGGCGGATTTCGACGAGGCGCGTGTAGGGAGGGAAGCCGAACTGGCGGCGCTCATCGAGCAGGGCGTCGGTGCCGCGGGCGGCGTCGAAGCGGGCCGGAACGGCCGTCTGGACGACGATGCGCGGGGCGAACTGGCACAGGGTGCCGACGATTTGCGCGGCGCGCTCGTCGGCCCGGAAGTCGTCGCGCGAGACCAGCGCGTCGGCCTGCAGGACGGCCAGCAGGGCCGCGCCGGAAACGCCTTCGCGCTTGAGCGCGTTGAGCGTCAGGACGCGGATGTCGCGGCCGGGGAAGAGCGCGGCGATCTCCTCCTGCAGCGGCTCGGGCTTCTCCCAGCCGCGCAGCAGGACGACGGGGCCGTCGGTCTGGCGGACGGCGTCGATCAGCTTGCGGGAGAAGGTGCCGACCAGGCCGTTCTTGCGCCGCTCGGCGGCGAGGTCGATGACCTCGGCATGCGGCGCGACGGCCGGCCCGTCGGCCAGGTCGTATTTGCCCAGGCGGACGTTCAGGAGGGTCTCCAGCGAAGGGACGGCGGCGCCGAGCAGGACGCGCGCGCCGTGGATGCCCGCCAGGGCGACGGCGGCGTCGCGGCCGTGGTAGCGCGGCGCGGGGTCGGTCTGCTTGTAGGCCGCGTCCTGCTCCTCGTCCACCACGACGAGGCCGAGGTCGCGGTAGGGGAGGAACAGCGCAGAGCGCGTACCCAGGACGATGGCCGGGGCGCCGCTGCGCAGCGTCTCCGCGGCGGCGCGGCGGCGGACCGGCGTCTTGCCGGAATGGAAAACCAGCAGCTGCTGGCCGAATTCCGGCGCCAAAAGCGCCTCCATCCGGTCGCAGAAAGCGATTTCGGGGGTGAGGACCAGGGCCTGGCGCCCGGCGGCGAGGGCTTCCCGCAGCACGGGAAGGTAGGCGTCGCGCCGGTCGGCGGCCGTCAGGACCAGCGGCTTGCCGGGGGCGGGGCGGCCGGGCTTGTCGGCGGAGCCGGACTGCGCCCGGCACGCGGCGAGCTGCGCCTGCAGCGCATCGCGCTCCGCGCTCAACCGCTGCATCACCCGCTCGCCGTGCCTGCCCGCCAGCTGCTCTTCCTTGCGGGCGAGCCGCTGCTGCAGGCGTGCGAGGATGTCGGCGGCCGTCTGCTCGCTGCGCAGCTTGAGCAGCGGGTAGGCCGCCTTGTACACTTCGCCGAGCGTACAAAGGTAATAGTCAGAGAGGAATTCCCAGAAACGGAGCTCCTCCGCGGTCACGCGCGGAAGTTCATCCTGGACGGCGACGATGGGTTGGATCTTCTCTGGCGGCAGGTCGGGCCGCTCCAGCGTGCGCCAGACGACGCCGTCATAGCGCTTGCGGCCCAGCTCCACGCACACGCGGCGGCCCGCCTGCAGCGGCATATCGGCATAGTAGGTGGGAATCCACCGGAGTTTGACCGGCAGGAGCACCTGGATATATGTCGGGGCTGCCGTCATCGTCGCGGATGGGAACTAGTCGGTGTCGTTGTCCGGGTCGTTGGCGGTGCGGGCGAACTCCATCAGGGCCAGGGGAATGTGGCAGTAGCCCTGCGGATTCTTGTCGAGGTAGTCCTGGTGGTAGTCCTCCGCCCGGTAGAAATTCTTGAGCGGCTTGACCTCCACGGCCAGCGGGGCCTTGACCTCGCCCGCGACGCGGTCGTATATCTTGCGGATGGCGGGGAGGTCCTCCGGGTCGCTGTAGTAGATGCCGGTGCGGTAGCGCGTGCCTTCGTCCTCGCCCTGCTTGTTGACGCTGGTCGGGTCGATCGCCTTGAAATAGATCTGGATGAGCCGTTCCAGGCCGAGCACGTCGGGGTCGTAGACCACGTGGACGGCCTCGGCGTAGCCGGTCGTGTCGGTATAGACTTCACGATATGTAGGATAGGCTATGTTGCCGTTGGCATAGCCCGTCTCGGTGCTCACGACACCGCGGATGCGTTTCAGGTAGTGCTCGGCGCCCCAAAAGCAGCCGCCGGCCAGGTATATATCTTTATTCATGCGAACGTCAAAGTTACGGAAAGTTTTCGAAAAATCAGCGCGGCGCGCCGGCGAGCATCGCTTCGCAGGCGGTCAGGATATCCTGGAAGGTCGTCTCAAAATCGCCTGTATACCAGGGATCTGCGACGTCGCGGCTCCGCCCGGTATAGGACATCATCAGGTGCACTTTCCCCTGCGGGTCGTCCGGGATGATGTAGCGGAGCATCCGCAGGTTGGAGGCGTCCATGCAGATGATGCGGTCGAAGCGGTCGTAGTCGGCGCGGGTGATCTGCCGGGCCTGCCGGACGTCGAACGGAATGCCGTGCTGGTTGAGGCAGCGCCGTGCGGGCGGATAGATGGGATTGCCGATCTCCTCGGTGGAGACGGCAGCCGATTCGACATAATAGCGGTCCTCGAGGCCGCGGGCGCGCAGCAGCGCCTTCAGGATATACTCCGCCATCGGACTCCGGCAGATGTTGCCGTGGCAGACAAACAATATCTTCATCATTCTGATTTTTCTTTGACCCCTTCGGGCAGGCTCCGGACCCAGGCGAGGCAGTCCTCGTTCAGCCGGGTGAGCATGTCGCGGGCTTTGGCTTTCTGGAAACCTCTGTCCAGGATTGCCGTCAGGACCGGCGAAGCCATGGACAGGTCGCACAGGCCCATGTGGCCGATGTTTTCGTAATGGATGTTCGTGTAGAGCGGGTTGGTGCTCTCCAGGAACTTCGCGTTGTTCCTATATTGCCCCCATTCCTTCAGATGGGGATAGGAAGCATCGGAATAGACGCTCAAGACAGGGACCTCATAGTCGCTGCCGTCGAAAACGAACGCTCCGTTTTCGGCGCCCTTGACGTCATACATGAAGGGGGATTCCAGGGCGATGACGCCGATGACGTCCTTCCGGATCCGGGCCATGGCATAGGCCGCGGAACCGCCGAGGGAATGGCCTTCCGCAATAAACCGGGTGGCTCCGTTCTTCGCAATGTAGTCGTCCATCACGGCGCCCAGGTCGCCGGTCCGGATTTCCATCCACTTATGGAATACTTCATAGGCCTTCTCCGGGGTTTCGTCCGGGTTCAGGGCAGACACTTCCTTGAGGAAAACCCCGCTGGGGCCAGTCTTCTTGCCGTTTTCGTATTTGACGCTTGCCGCCTGGCCGGGATGGACCACCGCCAGGACCGTGTAGCCGTGGCTGGCCAGTTCGCGGTAGAGACTCAGGTTGTTGCCGATGGTCCCGCAGGATCCGTGGGACGCCACGACGACCGGCTTCGGTTCGGAGCAGTCGGTCGGGTACCATTTCCGTATCTGAAGCTGTCGCTTGCTTCCGTCCTTGGAATAGGGATCCGCCTTGTCGAGCGTCACCCAGTAATCTTCTGAAGTGAACTGATATTGCCCGGTGGTGGGAAGCTCCTTGACCGGCGGGAAGAGGATAAATCTCAGGGCGATGAGGACCACCGCCACAATCACAATCGCCGTAACCATGCGTTTCTTCTTTTTATTCTTTTGTTTCATTTATCTCTCATTTCTGAAGATGACCGAAACGTGCGTGATGCCGTTCACCTCGTCGCGGTACTCTTTATGGAAATGCATCCCGATCGCTTCCGCGGTCTTGTAGGATGCTTCATTGGTGTATTTGCAATACGAATACAGGGCGGGATAATCCGTGTGCCCGAAGGCCCAGTCCCTGACGGCCTGCGCGGCTTCTTTCGCATATCCGCGCCGCCAGTATTTCTTATGGATATGATACCCGATTTCGGGCAGATGCTCGCCGTCAATATCTTGCAGGGTGATGCCGCAGTCGCCGATAAACGCACCCGTCTCTTTCAGGACGACCGCCCAAAGGCCAAACCCGAGCTTCGAATAATTCTCGAGGTTCCATTCGATCCAGCGTCCGGTCCTTTCCTTGTCGAACGGCGCCGGATAATGCTGCATCGTCTCGGGGTCGGACATGATCTCATACAGCGCGTCGAAATCATCCCGCGAATACTCCCGTAACAGAAGTCTTTCAGTCTCTATCATGTTTAAAATGCTTCTAGGTGTCGGCAAAGATACAAAAATTGCCTTTGAATCCTTATCTTTGCCCTAAAAGCAGTCAGCCATGAAGATCCTGATCGCACCCGATTCCTTCAAGGGCTGCCTCCCTGCGCGGGAGGTGGCGGCCGTGCTGGGCGCGGCCGTCCGGGAGCGGCATCCGGACTGGGAGGTCGTCGAGCTGCCCCTCGCCGACGGCGGGGAAGGGACGCTCGACGTGCTCGTGGCCGCGCTCGGCGGCGAAGTCCGTTCCGTGCAGGTACCCGACCCGCTCGGACGGCCCGTGCGCGCCCGTTTCGGGCTCGCGGGCGGGACGGCCATCGTGGAGGTGGCCGAGGCCTGCGGCCTGCAGCTCCTCCGGCCGGAGGAGCGCGACCCGCTGCGGGCCACCACCCGCGGCGTGGGCGAACTGCTGCTCGCCGCCCGCGCCGCCGGCGCCACGCAC
>ONQP01000131.1 GCA_900319975.1 uncultured Bacteroidales bacterium
CCTGAACTACCAGGTCACCATCGACATCACCCCGGACGACTACGCCGAGGCCCTCACCGCCAGACTGAAAGAATACCGCCGCCGCGCCGACATCAAAGGTTTCCGCAAGGGAATGGCCCCGATGTCCCTGATCCAGCGCCTGTACGGCGACCAGTCCCTCTATGAGGCCGTGAACCGGCTCGTCTCCGAGCAGCTCGACACTTTCATCCGCGACGAGAAGATCCGCGTCGTCGGCGAACCCCTTCCGTCCGAGGACCAGCCCCAGCTGGAGTGGAAGTCCGGCAGTGACTTCACCTTCAAGTTCGACATCGCCCAGACCCCGGAACTGAACTTCGAGGTGGGCGAGGGCGACAAGATCCCGTACTACGAGATCAACGTCACCGAGGACGCCAAGAAGGCGATGAAGGCCCAGATGCTCCAGCAGTACGGCGCCCTCCAGGAGGGTGACCATCGCGAACGACAGCCACAGCGCCGAAGGCGTGTACATCTCCGTGGCCCATGTCGCCGAGATCGCCCGTCCGCTGTTCGTCGGCAAGAAGGCCGGGGACAAGTTCACCTGCGACGTGAGCGTGGCCTTCGAGAACGAGACCGACCGCGCCTCCATGCTCAAGGTGGACAAGGCGAAGCTCGCCGAGCTCGACCCGGTCTTCACCTTCACCGTCGTGAACGTCAAGACCTTCAAGGCCGCCGAGTCCAACCAGGAGACCTGGAACCAGATGTTCGGCGAAGGCGCCGTCACCAGCGAGGAGCAGTTCATGGAGAAGGTCGTGGAGCGCATCCGCGCCAACCACACCCAGGAGGCCAACTACCGCTTCGCCGCCGATGTCCGCAAGTATTTCGTGGACAAGGCCAACATCGAACTTCCCGAGGCCTTCCTGAAGCGCTGGCTCGTCTATGCCAATGACGGCAAGTACACTGCCGAGAAGGTGGAGAAGGAGTTCCCTGGCTTCGTCGAGGACTTCAAGTGGCAGCTCACCCGCGGTTACCTGATGCAGAAGCTCGGCCTGAAGGTCGAGAAGGCCGACATCGAGCAGGCCGCCGAGAGCTATGTCGCCTACCAGTACGCCACGCCCGCAACGTCCTGGAGGACGAGAACCAGGTGCGCCGGCTCGAGGAGCAGGTCGAGGACAACAAGACCATCGGCGCCCTGCGCGAGAAGGTCAACCTCCAGACCAAGAAGATTTCCGAGGAAAAGTTCCGCGCCCTGAAATAATCCGGCCGTTTTCCCGTATTCTTAGGTGTTACCAGAACTGACTGACATGAACGAATTCGAGAAATTTGCCGTGAAAGGCCAGGGCATCGGCTCCGCCACCCTGTCCCGCTACGCGTCGGCCCTCGACGCCTATATCAACCCGACCATCACCGAGGAGCGCAAGCTGAACGTCGCCCAGATGGACGTCTTCAGCCGCCTGATGATGGACCGCATCATCTTCCTGGGCGTGCCCATCGACGACGATGTCGCGAACATCGTGATGGCGCAGCTGCTGTTCCTGGCGTCGGGCGATTCCCACGCGGACATCACCCTGTACCTGAACACCCCGGGCGGACAGGTGTCCTCCGGCCTCGCCATCTATGACACGATGCAGATCATCCAGCCCGACGTGGCCACGGTCTGCACCGGCATGGCGGCGTCCATGGGCTCGGTGCTCCTGTGCGCCGGCGCGCCCGGCAAGCGCAGCGCGCTGCCGCACTCCCGCGTGCTGATCCATCAGCCGCTGGGCGGCGCCCAGGGCCAGGCCAGCGACATCCTCATCGCCGCCCGCGAGATCGAGAAGACCCGCACGGAACTCTTCCGCATCATCGCCGAGCATTCCGGCCAGCCCATCGAGCGCGTCGCCGCCGACGGCGACCGCGATTTCTGGATGACCGCCGAGGAGGCCAAAGCCTACGGCATGGTGGACGAAGTCCTGTACAAGAAAGTGAGGTAATGGCCAAACGGGAGAACCACCACCAGAACCGCTGCGTCCTCTGCGGCAGGACCGACGCCGAGGTCCCGTTCATGCTCCAGGGCATCGACGGGTACATCTGCTCGGACTGCGCGAAGATGGCGGCGGAGTACGTGGCGGAGCTGGAAAAGCGGCCCACGAAAGGGGAGACCTCGGTGGGCTCGCTGGACAAGGCTCCCA
>ONQP01000032.1 GCA_900319975.1 uncultured Bacteroidales bacterium
CGATCCCGTCCATCATCAGATACGGGGAAAGCGAAATAGGCAGGGCGATGTACAGAAGTCCCGCGTAGACGTAAGCCAGGTCGCCGAAGCCTTCACGGCTGGGCAGGAAAAGGCAGGATACGGGAATCAGCAGCAGCGGAACGAGCGTCAGGAAAGCCCAGCGCAGCTCTCCGCCATAAAAACAATGATAAGCGACACACAGGAAGGCCGCTGCGGCAGCGACCACGCCAAGCCGCTGCTGGAAACGGAACCGCGACCCCATGGACATCCGGTAGAACTCCTGCAGGGCCGTGGTCATCACGATCAGAAATAAACAGCCGAAGATGGCGCGGTCCCAGATGAGACCGAACACCATCACGACCAGATAAACGATTCCGGTCAGCGTCCTGACCCAGAAATTACTCATTCTCAGCTTCTTTTGGTTCAACTTCGGCGGGCTTCTCCTCCTTGCGGAGGCGATCCTCGCCGTGCTTGCCGGCCTTCGGTCCGAAGATCTTCTCGATGTCGTCGGACATGATGACCTCCTTCTCGATCAGCTGCTCGGCCAGCTGGGTCAGGCCGTCCCAGTTGTCGTCGAGGATCTTGCGCGTCCGGGCCGTGACCTCGTCCACGATGACCTTGACCTCGGCGTCGATCATCTCGGCGGTCTTCTCGCTGTAGGGCTTGGTGAACTCATAGCCGCCCTGCGGGTCATAGAAGGAAATGTTGCCCACCTTCTCGCTCATGCCGTAATAGGTCACCATCGCGTAGGCGATCTTGGTCATCCGCTCGAAGTCGCTCAGGGCGCCGGTGCAAGGCACGCCGTCGTTGACCTTCTCCTCGGCCACGCGGCCGGCGACCAGGCTGCACATGTCGTCCAGCATCTCGGACTTGGAACGCGTGACCTTCTCGTCCGGGAGCATCCAGGTGATGCCCAGGGCCTGTCCGCGCGGAATGATGGAAACCTTCAGGACCGGATCGCAACCCGGCAGGAGCCAGCCTGCCACGGCGTGTCCGGCCTCATGGAAGGCCGTCAGGCGCTTCTCCTCCGGAGACATGATGGTCTTCTTGCGCTCGATGCCGCCGACCACGCGGTCCACCGCATCGGAGAAGTCCTGGTTGTTGATGTCGGACTTGCCGCGGCGCGCGGCCGTCAGCGCGGCTTCATTGCACACGTTGGCGATGTCCGCGCCGGAGAAGCCCGGCGTATTCTTGGCGATCAGCTCCAGGTCGAAGTCCGGAGCCAGCTTCAGGGGCTTGAGGTGCACCTGGAAGATCTCCTTGCGCTCGTTCAGGTCCGGGAGCGTGACGTGGATCTGGCGGTCGAAGCGGCCGGCACGCATCAGGGCCTTGTCCAGGATGTCGGCGCGGTTGGTCGCGGCCAGCACGATCACGCCGCTGTTGGAGCCGAAGCCGTCCATCTCGGTGAGGAGCTGGTTGAGCGTGTTCTCGCGCTCGTCGTTGGACGAGAAGCCGACATTCTTCCCACGGGCGCGGCCCACGGCGTCGATCTCGTCGATGAACACGATGCAGGGGGCCTTCTCCTTGGCCTGCGCGAACAGGTCACGCACGCGGCTGGCACCCACGCCCACGAACATCTCAACGAAGTCGGAGCCGCTGATGCTGAAGAAAGGCACGTCGGCCTCCCCCGCCACGGCCTTGGCGAGCAGCGTCTTGCCCGTGCCCGGAGGGCCGACGAGCAACGCGCCCTTGGGAATCTTGCCGCCCAGGGAGGTGTATTTCTTGGGATTCTTGAGGAAATCGACGATCTCCATCACTTCTTCCTTGGCGCCGTACAGGCCCGCGACGTCCTTGAAGGTCACGTTGACCTTGTCCTTGTCGGCAAGCTTGCCGGTGGCCTTGCCCACGTTGAAGGGATTGATCCCGCCGCCGGGGCCGTTGCCGCCGCCACCGCCCATCTGGCGGCCCATGCCGCGGAACATCCAGGCCCACAGCGCAAAGAAGAGCACCAGGGGGATGACCCACTCGAGGACGTTGGCCCAGATGTGGGCGTCGTTCTCCATCACGATCTTGACCTGGGCATTCTCAGGCAGCTGCGCGTTGAGCGCGCCGAACTCTACCTCGGGTTCGAAACGGGTGGACGTAAAGAAGAAGAAATGCGGGGAACGGGTCGGGACCTTGCCGTTGGAAAACATCCCGGCATATTTACCGAGCCTGTCAGGCTGGACCGTGATCAGGCCTTTGAAGTCGTTGCGTACGAAATGGATCTCCTTCACGTCGCCGTCCTGCACCATCTGCTGGACCTGCGCCCACTCGATCTTCTGCGGCGCGGGACCGCTCTGGGCGAACAGCACATAGCCGATTACGATCAGGAGGAGAAAGTAGAGCCAGGAGATGTTGATCCGAACGATCTTGGGCTTCCTGGGGTCAGTATTATTGGGATTTTGAGGCATCTTGTGTAATTTTGTTGGACAAATATACTAACAAAAATGAAACCAACGGCCGGCGCCCCGTCCATATTGTGGCTAGAATCGACCGATTCGACCAATTACGCTCTCCGCGCGCGTCGCAGCGGGCTTGACAATTTGTCAATCGTCGCTGCCAAAGGACAGACGGCGGGCCGCGGCCAGGGTACGCACACGTGGTACGCGACGCCCGGGCGCAACCTCACCTTCTCCATCCTCTACCGCTTCGGAGAGGACTGCCCGCTGGCGGCCGCCGACGCCATCCTGATCACGCAGGTCACCACCCTCGCCCTCCGCGACTACCTGCTCGCGCACGGCGTCGAGGCCCGCATCAAGTGGCCCAACGACATCTGGGTCGGCGACCGCAAGATCTGCGGCATCCTGATCGAAAACACGCTCGAGGGCGCCGCCGTGCGCGAAAGCATCGTCGGCATCGGCCTCAATCTCAACGAGACTGGGTGGCCCGCCGAGCTCCCCAACCCCGTCTCGCTGACGGAGCTGACCGGCAGGCGCTACCGGCTCCAGCCCGAGCTGAAGCGGCTGCATGAAGCAATCTGCCGCCGGTTCGGCCAGCTGGCCTCGTCCGACGGCAGGAAATCGCTGCAAGAAGAATTCGGAAAATACATGTTCAGGCTCCACGAAGAGCCGAAATAGCGGCAGCCGGATCCGCTGCGCCGAACACGGCGCTCCCGGCCACGGCCAGCCCGACACCCGCCTCCTCGACGGTGCGGATGTTGCCCTGGTTGATGCCGCCGTCGATCTCGATCAGGCCCTGGGCGCCCTTGCGCCCGATCTCGGCCTTCAGGGCCGCCACGCGGTCCAGCGACTCGTAGATGAACTTCTGCCCGCCGAATCCGGCGAACACCGACATGATCAGGAAATAGTCGGCCTTGCCGATATACGGATAGAGCTTGGACACCGGGACGTCCGGGTTGATGGCCACGCCGGCCTTCAGCCCCAGCGCGTGCAGGCGCTCGATGTAGCGGGACGTGTTGCGCCCGGCCGCCTCCCAGTGGAAGGAACACATCTGGACGCCGTCCTTGGCGAGCTTGTCGAACCAGCGCTCCGGATGGACCACCATCAGGTGGGCGTCCATCGGGGCTGTCGCGATCTTCGCGACCTGGTCGATGACCGAGAAGCCGAACGAGATGTTGGGGACGAGCGTGCCGTCCATCACGTCGAGGTGGATGACATCGCCGCAATCGTTGATCAAACGGATATCCTTCTCCAGGTGGAGAAAGTCGGCCGCCAGGATGGAAGGGGCAATCTGGAGCATATCGGATTTGCTTTTAGCGCGACGCGGGCACGAGCATCGACTCGATGTCCGTGACATACTTCTTGAACACCTTGTCCGTCGCCATCAGGTCGGAGACCGTGGTGCAGGCGTGCAGGACGGTGGCGTGGTCCTTGCCGCCGATCTCCTGTCCGATCGTGGCGAGCGAACAGTTGCTGATGAGGTTGCGGCTCAGGAACATCGCGATCTGGCGGGCCTGGACGATCTGGCGCTTGCGCGACTTGGAGAGCAGGTCCTCGCGGCTGATGTTGAAATACTCGCACACGGAACGCTGCACCTTCTCGATGTCGAGGTCGGACTTCTCCTCCCCCACGAGGTTCTCCGTGATGGAGCTGGCCAGCTCAAGCATCGAGCGGCTGCGGTCCACGGAGGCGTGGGCGATCAGGGAGATGAGCGAACCCTCAAGCTCGCGGAAGTTGGTCTTGACGCGCGTGGCCAGGAAGTCGAGGACCTCCTCGGGGATCTGCACGCCCTCGCGCTCGGCGCGCGAACGGAGCATCTGCAGGCGGGTCTTGTAGTCCGGATGCGTCAGCTGCACGGAAAGGCCCCACTTGAAGCGGGAGAGCAGGCGCTCCTCGAAGTTCTGCAGGTCCACCGGAGCCCGGTCGGACGTGAAGATGAGCTGCTTGCCGCTCTGGTGCAGGTAGTTGAAGATGTTGAAGAAGGCGTTCTGGCAGCCGGGACCCAGCAGGTCCTGGATGTCGTCCACGATCAGCACATCCAATTTCATATAATAAGCCATGAAGTCCGTGAGCTTGTTGAGCACGGACACGGCGTGCATATAGGTCGTCTTGAATTCGTTGCCCGTCACGTAGAGGACCACCTGGTCCGGGAAGCGCTCCTTGATGGCGATGCCGATGGCCTGCGCCAGGTGCGTCTTGCCGAGACCCGGGCCACCGAAGATGAAGAGCGGGTTGAAGACCGTCTTGCCGGGCGCGGCGGCGATGTTCTCGCCGGCGGTCACGCCCATCTTGTTGCACTCGCCCTCGATGAGGTTGCCGAAGCAATAGGCGGGGTTGAGCCGCGGGTCGATCTGGACCTTGTGCAGGCCCGGATAGATGAAGGGGCTGGGATGCGCGGACGGGCTGGCGGGGATGGTCACCTGCGGATTGACCGGAGCGGCGGCGCGCTGGCCCGGGAAACGCATCTCGGGCTGGTTGCTCACCGGGCGGACCATATAGCTCAGCTGGGCGTCCTCGCCCACCACGCGCTTGAGGGTCTTGCGCAGCACGTCAAGGAAGGCCGATTCTACATATTCCTGGAAGAAGAGCGAAGGGACCTCGACGGTCAGCTTGGAATCGGAGAAAGCGACGGCCCGGATCGGGCGGAACCACACCTTATACTGTTGCGGCTCAACAATCTGCTCAATGATGTGCAGACAGTTGTTCCATATTTCGATGTGTCTCTCTTGTGATTCCATAGGGTGGGGGTCAAAAAAACAGACCGGCGGGTTGAACCGGACTGCATTGCAAAGTTGGAGGAAAAAAAAATGAAAAAATCTTTTTTTCTATATTGCTTTTTAAGTTTTTTTGTCTTAAAATTTAGATAAACGGGGTGCGGCGCAGCACTTTTCTAATTTATTAAAAGACAATAACTTACAATAAGCGCAAAAATAATAAGTAGCGCAAGTTTACGGCATTTAGCTATTTAGAAAGTATCCAAATTAGCATTTAAACGTTTTTCATTGAAGCAATCGTTTCCAGGCCGCAAAAACACGAAAAACGGGGTCCGCTTTACTCGATGCGCGTGACCGTGTTGCCCGAAATTTTGACGAGGTATGCGTCGGGATATTTCTTGCGGATGGCGGGAAGATGCTTGCGCGCACCGTCGGCCGAATCGCTCACGCCGATACAATATTTATAAAGGCGGACGCCGGGCACGACCAGCGGCGTGTAGCCCATGAACTCCCGGGCCTTCGGATCCATCTTGCGGGCGACCGCGAAAATCTGCACGGCATAGCGGACGCCGTCGCTGCCCGCGGAAGCCTCCGGCTGGGACGCCGTCTTCGGCTGCTCCTGCTGCACGGCGGGCGCACTCTCCCCCAGCGGCGCCGGCGCCGACAGGGAGCCATCATAGATGGCCTTGTACTCGCCGAAGGCGCGGCAGAGGCGCTCGGCCAGCGCGTCGCGTTCGCTCGCGCTGCGCAGCGCCGTCAGGTCGTTGGCATTGGAGATGAAGCCCAGCTCCAGCAGGACGGCGGGCATCGCCGTGCGCCAGAGCACCAGGAACGGGTCCTGCGACACGCCCCGGTCGTTCTTGATCGGGCCGCCCTTCAGATGCTTCTCGGCCAGCTGGGCGAAGCGGACGCTCTGCTCCAGGTTGGCGTTCTGCATCAGGTTCATGAATATATAGGATTCAGGATCGTTGGGATCGAAGTCGCCGTAGGTCGTCGAATAGTCGTCCTCGAGCAGGATCACGGAGTTCTCCCGGCGGACGATGTCCATGTTGTTGGCGTACAGGTCGCGGTTCTTCACGCTCGACTGCCCCAGGACGTGGACGGAGAAGCCGTTGGGCGAAGCGTTGGTGATGGAATTGATGTGGACGGAGATGAAGAGGTTGGCGTCTGCCTTGTTGGCGATGTCCGCCCGGCCGTCCAGCGTCACATAGCGGTCGTCAGAACGTGTCAGAATGACCTTGACGTCGGGATATGCGGCACGAATCTTGTCGGCAAGCGCCTTGGCTATCTCCAAGGTGAAGGTCTTCTCCATGGACTTCTTGTCCGTGCTCACGGCACCCGAATCCTTGCCGCCGTGACCGGGGTCGATGACGACGGTGGAGAGACGCAGTCCGTTGCCTGCGTGCAAGGCCACACAGAGCAACAGGGCGACGAAAATGCTAATTGTGCGTTTCAAAAATAAGTAGTATTTTTGTCGATTAATGCAAAGATAGGAAAAAATCCTGCATTTGAAGAACTACCTGGCCATATTTTGTTGCTGCATGCTCCTGCTCCTGACGCACTTCGCGCCGGATGCGGCGGCGCAGTCGCGCCGCAACCGCCGGGCCAACCGCCCCGTCTACGGCGCCCGCATCGAGAAGCAGGTCCAGCTGCCCGACTCCCTCGACCTGGCGCGCCGCGACTCGCTCCGGCAGGTCGACTCGCTGCGGCGCGTGGACTCCGTGGCCCTGCTGGGCAAGAGCTCGCTCGACGTCCCCGCCTTCTCGCACGCGGCCGACTCCATGATCAGCGATTTCTCCAACGGACGGCGCAGGATCTACTACTACGGCAGCACGAGCGTCAAGTACCAGGACATGGAGCTGACGGCCAACTATATGGAGTATGACATGAACGCGGGCACCGTCTTCGCCCGCGGCGTGTACGACAGTCTCAACGGCACCTGGAACGGCCAGCCGGTGATGAAGCAGGGCAACCAGAGCTACAACATGGAGGAGGTCCGCTACAACTTCAACTCCCGCAAGGCCCGCATCAAGAACATGGTCACCAACGACGCGGAGGGCATCCTGCACGGCCGCGACATCAAGATGATGGACGACCATTCGCTCAACCTCTCGCACGGAAAATACACGGTCTGCGAAGAAGACCATCCCCATTACTACATCGACCTGAGCCTGGGCAAGGTCATCAGCCAGACCAAGACCACCGTCTTCGGCCCCGCCCACCTGGTCGTCGAAGACGTCCACCTCCCCTTCGTCGGACTCCCCTTCGGATTCATCCCCAAGCGCCCGCAGCGCGCCACCGGCCTCCTGATGCCGTCGTTCGGCGAAGACGCGGCCCGCGGTTTCTACATGCGCGACCTCGGCATGTATTTCGTGCTGGGCGACTACCTCGACTTCTCCCTCACGGGTTCCTACTACACCCTGGGTTCCTGGAACGTCGACCTGAATTCCCGCTACCGGGTCAACTACAAGTTCAGCGGCAACCTC
Source organism: uncultured Bacteroidales bacterium (assembly GCA_900319975.1). GTDB lineage: Bacteria > Bacteroidota > Bacteroidia > Bacteroidales > UBA932 > Cryptobacteroides. The sequence goes on from ONQP01000032.1 coordinate 7,582, forward strand.
TCCGTCACCTACTCCCACAACCAGACCGGAGACAAGGATTCGCCGGATTTCAGATCCACCTCCGACTTCGGCTTCCGTTGGTCCCATTCGCAGGATTCCAAGGCCCACCCGGGCGTGTCCTTCAGCGCTTCCGTCAATTTCTCGTCCCCGACGAACGACAGGTACAACTCCCACTCCTATCAGGAAGCCATGAATAACGTGATCTCGTCCAGTATCAGCTGGAGCCGCAACTGGAACGGCAAGATCACGCTCTCCGTCAACGCCACGCACTCCCAGAACTCCCAGACCAAGTCATACAACATCTCCCTCCCGAACGTCAGGTTCGACGTCAGCACGTTCTATCCCTTCAAGCGCAAGAACCGCGTCGGCAAGGAGCAGTTCTACGAGCGCATTTCCTTCAAATACGGCTTCAATTTCACGAATTCCGTCAATTTCAATGCCGACGAATTCGCCTTCAATACCGAGCTGCTGAACAAGTTCAGGAACTCGATGAGACACAACTTCAGCATCGGCCTTCCGGATTTCACGCTGCTCAATTACTTCAAGTTCGCGCCGTCCCTGTCCTATGACCAGGACTGGTATTTCCGCAAGACGGAATACGCCTTCGACCCCGAGACGAACAAGCCCGAGGCACTGGAGAGCCACCACTTCAACACGCTGGGCATCTACCAGCAATACAGCGGCGGCATTTCCATGTCCACGCGCCTGTACGGCATGTTCAACTTCGGCAAGCACCACCGCATCCAGGCCATCCGCCACGTCATCGATCCGCGGATTACCTATTCCGTCCAGCCGAACCTGGCGACCCGCGCCAACGGTTTCCGGACCCTCGAATATGTCGATACGACCGGGCATAAACAGTCGTTCGATTATAACATCTACGGCCTGTCCGCCACGGGACTCCGGCAGTCGTCCACGATGACCATCAACATCGGCAACACCCTCGAGGCCAAGGTCCGCGATTTCGCCGACACGACGGGCAAAGGTACCAAGATCGTCAAGCTGATCAACGGTCTGGACATCTCGACCGGCTACGATTTCCTGAAGGATTCGCTCAAGATGAGCGATGTCCGCGTCTCGCTGCGGGCCACCCTCTTCAACAAGATTCCCTTCAATGCGTCGGCCACCTTCTCTCCCTACGCGCGGGACATCAAGGCGAACCGGTACGTGAACCGTTTCGCCATCACGGAGGGGCAGGGCCTGCTGGTCCTGACCAGTTTCAACTGCAGCGTCTCCTATTCCTTCTCCGGCAAGGGCACGATGAACGGCTACGACGGCACGGGCAGCAACGGCCGGGGCAGCACGGCCGGAGACTATTACCAGCAGTTCTACCTCCATCCCCTGACCGGCGACTACGTCCCCGGCGGATGGGTGTATTATGCCAACCCCAATGCGCCCTGGTCCATCAACCCCTCCTTCAGCCTCACCTACGCGCCGGGCTTCGCGATGGACCCGAAGACCAAGGAGTTTGTACGCAAGGACCGGATCACGGCCTCGCTGAACGTCAGCGGCAACCTCAAACTTACGCCCAAGATGAACATCCGCTTCAACGGCGGTTATGACTTCGTGCAGAAGAAGCTCACCTCCCCCAGCTTCAACTTCACCTACGACCTGCACTGTTTCAACATCGCCGTAGACTGGATTCCCGCCGGTCTGTACCAGTCGTACAGCTTCCGGATCGCCGCCAATGCCGCGGCGCTGGCCGACCTGCTCCGCTTCAAGAAGAGCAGCGGCGCCACAAATCTTTACTATTAAGATTTTTTTCTTATATTTGCATATCAAACCATCCGGCGGTCGCCGGATTTCAAATCATCTATATGACACACAAACTGTTCGAGCTGGACAAAATGAACAGAGAGCAGCTCGAGGCTATTGCAACCGAACTTAATATCAAAGGCATCAAGAAGATCGACAGCGAGAACCTGGCCTACCAGATCCTCGACGCCGAGGCCCGTCAGGAATCCGTCAAACCTACGCCTGAGCCCGCACAGCCCAAGGCGCGCCGCGGCCGTCCCAAGAAGGCCGCCGAGGGCGCCGCGAAGGACGAGCCGGCCCAGGAGGCCGCCAAGCCGGAGAAGCCGGCCGCGAAGCAGGGCAAGCAGCAGGCCCCCAAGGCCGAGAAGGCCGAAAAGGCCGAAAAGCCCGCGAAGCAGCAGGCGCCGAAGGCCCAGGATGCCCCCGCCCCCGCGGCAGAAAAACCCGCAGAAGAGAAAGCCCCCGCCCAGGAGGCCGCCGCTCCCAAGAAACGGAGCCGCGGCAAGTCCAAGGGCGAAGCGCAGCAGGAGCAGGCTCCGGCCCAGGAGCAGAAAGCCCCTCAGCAGCCCAAGGAGCAGGCTGAGGCCGCTCCCGCGGAGCCGAAGACCGATGAGGCCGCGCAGGCTCCCCAGCAGCGCCAGAATAACGGACAGAACAACGGTCAGCAGCAGCGCCAGCGTTTCCAGAACAACCAGCCGGCCCCCAAGCCGCGCGTCCCGGAGTTCGAAGGGACCGTCGAGGCCACGGGCGTGCTGGAGATCATGCCGGACGGCTACGGCTTCCTGCGTTCTTCCGACTACAATTATCTGAATTCTCCGGACGACATCTACGTCTCCCAGCAGCAGATCAAGGTCAACGCGCTCAAGAGCGGCGACACCGTGACCGGTGAGATCCGCCCGCCGCGCGAAGGCGACAAATATTTCCCGCTCGTGCGGATCAAGTCCGTCAACGGCCGCAGCATCGAATTCATCCGCGACCGCGTGCCGTTCGACTTCCTCACTCCCCTCTTCCCGGACGAGAAGTTCAACCTCACCGGCGGCGCCAGCAACCGCGACATCAGCTGCCGCATCGTGGACATGTTCGCCCCGATCGGCAAGGGCCAGCGTATGCTGATCGTCTCCCCGCCGAAGGCCGGTAAGACCCTGCTCCTCAAGAGCATCGCCAACGCCATCGCGAACAACCACCCCGAGGTCTACGAAATCGTGCTGCTCGTGGACGAGCGTCCCGAGGAGGTCACGGACATGCAGCGCAGCGTGCAGGCCGAGGTCGTCGCCTCTACCTTCGACGAGCCGGCCGAGAAGCACGTCAAGGTGGCCAACATGGTCATCGAGAAGGCCCGCCGCCTGGTCGAATGCGGCCACGACGTCGTGATCCTGCTCGACTCCATCACCCGCCTCGCCCGCGCCTACAACACCGTCCAGCCGGCTTCCGGCAAGGTCCTGACCGGCGGTGTGGACGCCAACGCCCTCCAGAAGCCCAAGCGCTTCTTCGGCGCCGCCCGCAACATCGAAGGCGGCGGCTCCCTGACCATCCTCGCCACGGCCCTGACCGAGACCGGCTCCAAGATGGACGACGTCATCTTCGAGGAATTCAAGGGTACCGGCAACAGCGAAATCCAGCTCGACCGCACGCTCGCCAACCGCCGCATCTTCCCGGCCGTCAACGTCGTGCTCTCCGGCACCCGCCGCGACGACCTCCTCTACCGGCAGGACCAGAGCCAGCGCATCTGGATCCTCCGCAAGCTCCTGGCCGACATGAACCCGACCGAGGCGATGAACTTCATGCTTCAGCTGATGGACGAGTACAAGACCAACCAGGACCTCCTGGACAACATGTCCAAGGTCTCACCAAGAGAAGCGAAATACTACGATAATTATTAATGAAAAAGGCGCTGCAGACCGCAGCGCCTTTTTTCTTACTTCGTGCCGAAGATGCGGTCGCCCGCGTCTCCCAGACCCGGGACGATGTAGGCGTCGGCATTGAGGTGGTCGTCGATCGCGGCCACGTAGATGTCCACGTCGGGATGCTCCTTCTGCACGCGGGCGATGCCTTCCGGCGCCGCCACGAGGCACATCAAGCGGATGTTGTTGCAGCCGCGCTCCTTGAGCATCGCCAGGGCGTCGCAGGAGCTGCCGCCCGTCGCGAGCATCGGATCCGTGACGATGACCAGGCGGTCCTGGATGTCCTCCGGAAGCTTGCAGTAGTACACCACGGGCTCGTGGGTCTGCTCGTTGCGGTAGAGGCCGATGTGGCCGACCTTGGCCACGGGCACGAGGGTGTGCAAACCCTCGACCATGCCCATGCCTGCGCGCAGGATGGGGACGATGGCGAGCTTGCGGCCGCTGACCTTCTTGGCGGTCATCTTGCAGATCGGGGTCTCGATGTTGACGTCTTCCAGGGGAATATCGCGCGTGATCTCATATCCCATCAGCAAGGAGATCTCCTCCAGGAGCTGCCGGAAATCCTTGGATCCCGTCTCCTTGTCACGCATGATGGTCAGCTTGTGCTGGACCATCGGGTGGTCGATTACATGGACTTGACTCATAAAGTTTCGGTATTTTTAAGTTTGTTTTTCCGGATACAGTCGCCGATCAGGAAGAGGACGGCCGCCACGGCCATGCCGTTGATCGAAGGAATGCCCCATTTCACGAGATTGGCGACCACGGCGCCAAGCACGACGCCGGCCACGGCGAACCAGTTGACGCAGATGGTGGGCATCTTCTCCTCCAGATAGGCTTTGCGGTTGCAGAAATAGCTGAGGATCAGAATGATGCCGACAGGCGGCAGGGTGCAGTTGAGCACGTTCAGCCAGTCGCAGAAGTTGTTGTAAAGCCACACGGCCGCCACCGTACCGATGAGGCCGGAGATCAGCACCATCACCTTCTTGGAGATGCCGAAGATGTTGGACAGGCCCAGGCCGCCAGTGTAAAGGGCGTTGTCGTTGGTGGTCCAGATGTTCAGGCCCAGGACCAGGACGGCCAGGTAGAACAGATTGAGGTTGAGCATCACCTCGAAGATGTCGTTGCCGCCCACATAGATGCTGGACACGGCGCCGAACAGGAACATCAGGCTGTTGCCCAGGAAGAAGGCGATGACGGTCACCCACAGGCCCACCTTCGCGTTCTTGGCGAAGCGCGTGAAGTTGGGCGTGGCCGTACCGCCGGACACGAAGCTGCCGATCACGAGGCCGGCGCCGGCGATGACGGAAAGGTCCTTGGTGCCGCGGGAGAACTGCTCCACGAGGCCCGCGTCGCCGCGCTTGATGGCGAGGATCATCGCCACGGTGCCGAGGATGGCGACGGCCGGGACGGCGATATAGCTGATCAGCGTCAGACCCTTGATGCCGAAATAGGCGCTGGCCGTCATCAGGATGCCGGCAATGGCCACAAGCATATAGACCTTGGCGGGCATGTCACCATCCAGATCCAGATGGAGGACTTCCTTGGCCACGGGGATGGCGAACATCGCCAGGCCCACGCCGAACCAGCCCACCTGCGTGAAGCTGATCATCGCGCTGGGCAGCCAGCTGCCCTTGGTGCCGAAACTGCGGCGGGCCAGCATGTCCAGCGTCAGGCCGCTCTCGGCGCCGATGAAGCCGAGCGCGCCCGTATAGGCGCCCAGGATGAGGCCGCCGAGCAGCAGGGACAGCATGAAGCCTTGGAAATCCAGTCCGGCGGCCAGTTTCTGGCCCGCCCACATACTGGCGGAGAAGAAGGTGAATCCGAGCATGATCATGAACATGCTCAAGTTGCTCTTACGGCCGGTCTGCGCTACTTTGCCGGTCGTAAAGTCGAAATCGACATGGGATTTTGACGTGCTCATTGAATGTGGTCTATTGGGTTAAAGTTGAATCCAGGTATTTGCCCAGGTTGGACTCGATCTCGCGCAGGCGCCGCCGGCAGATGTCCTCCAGCTTGCGCTCCTGCACGATGTCCAGATAGTGCTGCTCCAGCTCGAAGAGCTTCTGCACGTCCAGCTGCTGATAGCCGTTCAGCCGGCGCCAGTCTTCGTAGCCGATCGGCCGCGCATAGCCGATCTTCTCGGCCAGGAAGGCCTGGAAGTCCACCTGCGGGGCCACCGCGAGCAGGGCTTCCCAGTATTCCGTGACCTCTTTATAGTGTTCCGGAATCTCGTAACGGCGCGCGCCGCCGTCGTAGATGATGCATTTCTCGAAGAGCGCGTCCTCCAGGAAGCTGAGCACGTAGTGCCGGAACTCGGGCGCCACGATGCCGCCCTTCCAGCCGAAGTCGATGTCGGGGATGTTGATCCCCGTCACGCCCTTGTCTTCATAGACGGTGAAGATGCCTTCGTAGAAGACGCAGCAGAAGCCTTCGAACGCCGGGAAGATGGCGCGGATGTCCTCCGTGAAGCGCTCCATCAGCGGAATGGCCTTGGTGCCGCCGATCGTGAAGAAGATGATGCGGCGGAGGCTGCCGCCGCGGCGTCGCAGGCGGTCCACCACCTGCGACAGGCAGAGGCGGAGCGTGTCGCCGCTGGCGATGATGTCGCCGATCATCAGGGTGATGTCCCGGGCGATGTGGAGCTTCTCGTATTTGATGTCCAGACCCGTGATCACGCCGTTCTCGATCTTGCGCTCACAGGAGATGAAATGCATGTTGGGGACCCGGACGCCGGCCTTGTAGCAGCACTCCTCCAGCGGGTAGTTCAGACCGCCGCGCAGGATGGTCAGGATGTCGGCCTCGGTAGCGAGGCCCTGCTCGGAGAAATACTTCAGGACGGCCGTCGTGGCCGGCTTCATGGCAAGATAGGATTCGTAACCGACGACCTCGGGAGACGCCATCAGATGGCGCGTTCCTTCTCCGCTGACGACATAGTACCGGTTGGACAATCCGTCGGAACAGAGTTGATAGATGCTTGCGCTATTTTGCTGCCCCAGCAGCTGCAGAGAGGCATCCTTTGGAATATTTGACATTGAATTCCCGTTTTGGTCCAATCGGGAAACAAATATACTAAAATTTCGTTAATTTTGTGTATTGGCAATCAACCGAAATGCGACGATGCTGAGAATCTATTGCAAAAATACAGACACGTTCCAGGAGTTCCAGGAAGGGACCACCCTGCTGGACATGCTCCCCTCTTTTGAGTTCGAGCGCCCCTACGACATCCTTTCCGCCAAGGTCAACAACGTATCGGAGGGCCTCAAGTTCCGCGTCTTCAACAACCGCGACGTCGAATTCCTGGACTACCGTTCCTACGCCGGCCGCAACATCTACTGCCGTTCGCTGAGCTTCCTGCTCTGCAAGGCCGTCCGGGACCTCTATCCCGACTACCGCGTCGTGTTGCGCCGCCCGATCTCCAAGGGCTATTTCTGCAACGTGGACAAGCCGGACGGCGCGCCCCTGGCGGACGCCGAAGTGGACGCCATCCGCGCCCGGATGCAGGAGCTCGTGGAGAAGGACATCCCCTTCCGCCGGCACGAAGTGCAGGCCGAGGAGGCCATCCGCATCTTCAGCAAGCTCGGCTACGAAGACAAAGTCAAGCTCCTCCGCACCTGCGGAGACGTCTATATCACCTATTATACCCTGCTGGACACGGCCGACTATTTCTACGACGCGCTCGTGCCCAGCACCGGCCTGCTGAAGGTCTGGGGGCTCACGCCCTACCGCGGCGGCATGCTGCTGCGCGTCCCGGACCGCCACGCCCCCGGGCAGCTGGCGCCGTTCTACGAGCAGCCCAAGACCTTCGACATCTTCGCGGAGACGCTCAGTTGGAACCGCATCATGGGCCTGGACAACGTCGGCGACGTCAACTGCGCGTGCCAGTGCGGG
>ONQP01000056.1 GCA_900319975.1 uncultured Bacteroidales bacterium
AGTCGATCGAATAGGGATTGCCCAGGTCCATGATGGCCTTGCCCTCGACGGTGATCCCGTCGCGGACCTGCACTCGGATCGGCAGCAGGATCCGGTTGTCCTTGTATTCGACCGGAATGGCCGTGTATCCCTCCAGGTCGGCTGCTTCCACCTTGTTCCAGAAGCCGATCCTGCCGTTGCGGAAGTCGATGGCGATGGCTGCATCGCCGACCTCGGAAAGGCCGACCATGCCGTCGGCATAGTCGCCGAGGATCTCTTTCAGCTGTACGACGGGGGATATCTTGCTCTTGTACAGCCTGCCGCCCATCGAATAGGCGAATTCGTTGTTGATTACGGGCACCGTGGCCTTGCCGTTGCCGCTGCCGCTCATCCGGGCCTTGAACATATTCTTGTATTGGAGGCCCTCCCGGGCCACGAACGTGCTGTCCGGGATCGAATACGGCGAGCCCGTGTCCAGGATGAAGTGCGCTTCCCGGCCTTCGACCGTCACGTTCAGGTAGATGTGGCGGAAGAAATCCATCGGAAAGTATTTTGCGGGTTCCTGGGCGGAAGCGAAAGTGCTGACAGAAGCCAGGAGGGCGATGAGGAAGTGTTTGTGCATAGAAAAAATCAGGTATAATGGTTCAGAATGTAAAGATGCGAAAATGCGCTTGAAATTGCAAGAGGAAGTTTGTACCTTTGAGACGCATCAAAGCGAAAACCAATCTATGAACTGTTTGCACAAGTATCTAGTCACCGGACTGGCGGCGCTCTCCGCCGTCTTCGCGTCGGCCCAGGAAGGCCGTACTCCCATTTATCTGGATGTTTCCTATTCGTTCGAGGAGCGTGCGACGGACCTCGTGTCCCGCCTGACCCTCGAGGAGAAGCAGAGCCTGCTGGGCAACAACATGGCGGCCGTGCCGCGCCTCGGCATCAAGGGCTACAACGTCTGGAGCGAGGCCCTGCACGGCGTGCTGGCGGGCGCCAACCCGTCCGTCGGGCTGCTGGGACCGACTTCCTTCCCGAACAGCGTCGCCATCGGATCCTCCTGGGACCCGGCCGTCGCCGAATGGATGGCCTCCGCCATCGCCGACGAGGCGCGCGCCATCTACCAGACCGGCACGAAGGGCCTGACCTTCTGGTCGCCGGTGGTGGAGCCCGTGCGCGACCCCCGCTGGGGGCGCACCGGCGAGTCCTACGGCGAGGACCCGTTCCTGGCCGCCGAGATGTCCCGCGGCTTCGTGCGCGGCCTGATGGGCAGCGACCCGAAGTACCTCAAGGCCGTCCCGACCGCCAAGCATTACTTCGCCAACAACAGCGAGTTCGACCGCCATGTCAGCAGCTCCAATATGGACAGCCGCGACATGCGCGAGTTCTACCTCTATCCTTATAAGCGCCTGATCGAGGACGAGAAGCTCCCTTCGATCATGTCGTCCTACAACGCCGTCAACCACGTCCCCACGTCCGCCAGCGCCTTCTATCTCGACACGCTGGCCCGCCGCACCTACGGCATGAAGGGCTACGTGACGGGCGACTGCGCCGCCATCGAGGACATCTGGAACGGCCATTATTTCGTGGAGACGCGCGAGCAGGCCACGGCGGCCGGCCTCAAGGCCGGCGTGGACTCCGACTGCGGCAGCATCTACCAGCGATTCGCGATCAGCGCCTACGAGCAGGGCATCCTCTCGATGGCGGAGATCGACCGCGCGCTCGTCAACATGTTTACCGTCCGGATGCGGACGGGCGAATTCGATCCCGAGCAGATGGTCCCGTACACCAAGTACGAGCCGTCCCGCGTGGCTTCGGCCGCCAACCGCGCGCTGGCCGCCGAGCTGGCCGTTCGCACGGCCGTGCTGCTCAAGAACGAAGGCCGCGCCCTGCCGCTCGACCCTGCGGCCCTCAAAAGCATCGCGCTCATCGGCCCGCAGGCCGACGACGTGGAGCTGGGCCCGTATTCCGGCCGCCCGGAGGCCTCCGCGATGATTTCCCCGTATGCGGGCATCAAGGCCTGGCTGGCGCAGAAGGGCTATGACGTGGACGTCCGCCTGGCCGGTGGCGGCGACATCAAGAGCAAGAGCAACCTGCTGTATGTCGCCTATTTCGAGGTCGAGAAGACCGACGGCTCCGTGACGCGCTACGACGCTACCAAATACAGCGCCGCCGCCGACGGCATCACGGTCGGCTCCGGCATGGGCGAGGAGGAGCAGGTCCGTACCATCGACGACGGCACCTGGACCGCCTACGACAATGTAGACATCACCAATATCGAGAACCTCACCGTCGGACTCAACATTCCCACCGAAGGCGGCATCGTGGAGATCCGCGTCGGTGGTCCGGACGGCAACCTCATCGGCCGCATCGAGGCCACGAAAGCCTCCGGTGCGCGCGTGGGCGGCGTCTATGGCGCCAGTATGCCCATGAAGACCAGCGCCCTCAAGCTCGGCTTCAACGGTCCGCAGACCGTCTATCTGGTCTACAAGGCGCCGCAGGACGCCCCGATCGACGAGGCGACGCTGAAGGTGGCGCGCGAGGCCGACGTGGCCGTGGTGTTCGTCGGTACCGACGAGAACACCGCGACCGAGGAGGCCGACCGCCTGACCCTGCTGCTGCCCGGCAACCAGCTCGCGCTGATCCAGGCCGTGGCGGCCGTCAATCCGCGCACCATCGTGGTGATGCAGACCCTCGGCTGCGTCGAGGTGGAGGAGTTCCGCCATCTGGCGAATATCCCCGGCATCCTCTGGACGGGCTACAACGGCCAGGCCCAGGGCGAGGCCATCCCGCGCCTGCTCTTCGGCGAGGTGTCGCCGGGCGGCAAGCTCAACGCCACCTGGTACAAGAGCGTGAAGGACCTGCCGGCCATCACGGACTACAACCTCCGCCGGAGCTCCGGCAACGTGGGCCGTACGTTCTGGTATTTCGATCAGGAGATTTCCTATCCGTTCGGCTATGGCCTGAGCTATACGACATTCGAATACAGCAACTTCCGCATCAGCCGCAGCGCCATCACGCCCAACGACGTGGTGACCGTGAGCGTGGACGTGACCAATACCGGCGACTGCGCCGGCGACGAGGTGGTGCAGGTCTATGTGGCCACGCCGGACAGCCCGGCGGCCCTGGAGCGCCCCGCCAAGCGCCTCAAGGGCTTCCGCCGCGTGACCATTCCGCGCGGGCAGACCCGCACGGTGCGCATCGACATCAAGTGCTCCGACCTCTGGTTCTGGGATATGGAGGCAGACCGGATGACCTACGATCCGGGCCGCTACGTCTTTGAGATCGGCTCCTCGTCGGCCGACATCCGCGGACGCGTTAGCGCCACGATGTCGGGCCGCCTGGACCGCCGCCTCAAGACGGTCTGGGCGTCTTGCGACGCCTCCGTGCTGCGCATCGGCCAGACGGCGCAGGCCTCCTTCTCCGCCTGTATGAACGACGACAGCTTCGAGGACGGCGCCAAGGCCGTCTGGACGAGCAACAATCCTTCCGTCGTCACGGTCGATGCGGACGGCACCGTCCGCGCCGTGTCGATGGGTGTCGCCACCGTCCGTTGCAGCGTGACCGTCGACGGGACCACGCTGGAGGACAGCTTCGCCGTCAAGGTGATGCCCGAGATGGGGCTCGCCAGCCTCAAGGTGGGCGGCAAGCGCGTCCGCGTGGGTGACGCCGCCCAGGTCAGCTATGTGCTGAAGGCGGGCAAGGCCCCGAAGGTGGAGGCCGTGGCGGCCGATCCGGCTATCAAGGTGTCGGTCAAGCAGGCTGAGGCCGTGCCCGGCACGGCGGTCGTGACCCTGCGCGACGAGGCCACGGGCGACAGCCGCGTGCTGACCGTCAACTTCGGCACGAAGGGCGTGTCCGACAGCTTCCAGAAGCCGGCCCTCGGCGCGCAGTGGAGCTGGGTGCGCGAGGACGCCGCGCTATGGTCGCTCTCCGAGCAGCCGGGCGCGCTGGTGCTCACTTCCGGCAAGGGCGACATCGCCCAGGCCGGCAACGACGCCCCCAACGTGCTGCTCCAGGAGGCCAATTCCGACTGGACCGTTGACACGAAGATGCGCTGCTTCGCGGCGCCCGCCGCCCCGGCCCAGAACGCCGGCCTGGTGGCGTATGCCTCCGACGACGACTTCGTCAAGTTCGTCTATGCCGCGACCTTCAATTTCCGCCGCCCGGCGGATGCCGGTCCCGCAGCCGGACAGCTGCAGCTGGTGGTGGAGGACAAAGGCCAGCAGAAGGCCCTGACCAGCCTGCCGCTGGACGGGATCATCGGTGCCGACAACGTCATCTGGCTGCGTCTGGACAAGCAGGGCGACACCTACACCGCCTGGTACTCCGTGGACGGCAAGAAGTATGAGAAGGTCGGCTCTGTGCAGACCGTGCTGCAGGACGTCCGCGCGGGCGTGCTCTGCTGCGAGGGCGCGATGCCCGCGATGATGCGCGGCTTCGGCGGCCCGCGCGGCGGCTTCCAGCTGCCGCAGGCCGCGCCGCTCAAGGTCGCCTTCGACGAGTTCAGGATCGTCAGCCGCGGGCAGAAATGATGTTTCGCCGCTTTTTCCTACTGACTTTTTTCCTGCTCGCGGGGGCTTCTGTCTCCCGCGGGCAGACCTCTTGTATAGACGCTGACGGCCGCCATTGGGCCATCACGGAAGCAGGGGAGATCCTGCGTTCGGCGGACGGCGAGGCCTGGACCGCCTTCGACTTCAATGCCCAGTACGCGGGCTTCTATCCGCAGATGCGCTGGCTTGCCGTGGCAGCCGGCGGCGGCTCCGTGATGGTGGCCGGGCTGGACGCCGACGGCCATCTGGGCGTCTATGTGTCCAGCCGCGGCACGGTGTGGAGCGCGCGTTCGCTGGAATACGGCGAGGCGGGGGAGCGGCGCGTCCTGGACGTGACGCCCTGCTCGCTGAGCTATGACCCCATCCGCGACAGCTTCTTCCTCTGCGGCACGCAGGGGACGCTCTTCGAGATGCCGGGCTGCTCGCACTGCAACCGCCTGACGCGTTATCCGTGCGATACGCTCTATTCCCGCGAGCAGTCGGGCTTCGATGCGCTGCTGCGGGGCAGCGGCGGCTTTGAACAATTAGTGAAACCATAACCATTCCAACCACAATGAATAGAACAATCTTGTTGCGTTGTCTGCTCCTTCTGGTTCCTCTGTGCTGCACCGCGCAGAACCCCGTGATCCGGACGTCCTTCACGCCGGATCCGGCTCCGTTCGTCCACGGCGACCGCCTCTATCTGGCCGTCGACCACGACGAAGACGACGCCACGTACTTCAAGATGAAGGACTGGCAGCTCTACTGCACCGAGGACATGGCCAACTGGACCTACCTCGGCACGCCCGTCTCCACGGAGACCTTCTCCTGGGCCTTCCAGGGCGACCGCGCCTGGGCCTCGCAGCTCGTGGAGCGCGGCGGCAAGTGGTACTGGTACGTCTGCCTGACCGAAGCCGCCACGCGCGCCGACGCCCTGGCCGTGGCCGTCGCGGACGACCCGCAGGGCCCGTACGTCGACGCGCTCGGTGGCCCGCTCGCGACCGGATTCTCGTTTATCGACCCGACCGTCTTCCTCGACGACGACGGCTCCGCCTGGCTCGTCTGGGGCAACAAAGGCTGCTGGTACGGCCGCCTGGGCGACGACATGGTGTCTTTCCCGGACGGCTGGCAGGAGATCCCCGGCTGGGGCGATCCGGCCTGCTTCGGCCCCGAATCGATGAAGCCCGACTGGTCCGACGGCGGCAAGGAGAAGCCGATGGTCGGCTATGAGGAAGGCCCCTGGCTCTACAAGCGCGACGGGCTCTACTACCTGTCCTATCCGGCCGGCGGCGTACCCGAGCACATGGCGTATTCCACCGCGCCGTCCATCCACGGCCCCTGGACCTACCGGGGCCGCATCATGGACGAGGCGGACAACAGCTTCACCATCCACGGCGGCAACGTCGATTTCCGCGGACATCATTATATGTTCTACCACAACGGCGCCCTGCCCAACGGAAGCGGTTTCCGGCGCGCGACCTGCGTGGAGGAGTTCGAATTCGGCGCGGACGGCAGCATTCCCTTCATCCCGTTCACGCAGGAAGGCGTGGCGCCGCTGCAGACGCTGGATCCCTACCAGCTGACGCAGGCGGAGACGATGGCCTCCAGCTGGGGCGTCAAGACCGACCGGGAGGCCGGCGGGCGCCACTGGGTGACGGGCATCCACAACGGCGACTGGATCAAGCTGCGCAACGTGGACTTCGGCGAGGAGCCGGCCACGCTGGTGAGCGTGGAAATGCTGAACTTCAAGTCGGAAGGCGTCATCGAGTTCTATCTGGACGCGATGTCCGGGCAGCCCATTGCTGCCGTCCCGGTCAACAACGACAACATGATGGTCAAGGCGCCGGTCAGCGGCCGCGCCCGTGGCGTGCACGACCTCTACCTGCTCTTCCGGGGCGGGGACGGGGAGCTCTTCGACCTGGACTGGTGGAAGTTCAACCGCACGGTCAACATGCCGCTCATCCAGACCAAATACACGGCCGATCCGGCCCCGTACGTGCACGACGGCGTGGTGTATCTCTACACGACCCACGACGAGGACGGCGCCGACGGCTTCGAGATGTTCGACTGGCTCTGCTATACCTCCACGGACATGGTCAACTGGACCGACCACGGCGCGGTGGCCTCGCTGGACGATTTCGCCTGGTTTGAGGGCAAGAACGGCGCCTGGGCCGAGTGCGTGGTGGAGCGTGGCGGCAAGTGGTATATGTACTGCCCGATCCACGGTCACGGCATCGGCGTGCTGGTGTCCGATTCGCCCTTCGGGCCCTTCTCGGACCCGCTCGGCGCGCCGCTGGTGTGGCAGAAGGAGCACTGGTACGACATCGACCCGTCGGTCTTCATCGACGACGACGGGCAGGCCTATATGTACTGGGGCAACCCGAACGTCTACTGGGCGAAGCTCAACGAAGACATGATCTCGCTCGACGGCCCCATCCACATGCTCGACTACAAGATCGCGCACTACCAGGAAGGTCCCTGGTTCTACAAGCGCGACGGGCATTATTACCTCGCCTTCGCGTCCACCTGCTGCCCGGAGGGCATCGGCTATGCGATGGCGGACAGTCCCGAGGGCCCCTGGCGCTCGATGGGCCACATCATGGACCGCACCTGGCGCACGCGGGGCAACCACCCCGGCATCATCGACTACAAGGGCGCGTCCTACATCTTCGGGCTCAACTACGACCTGATGCACCTGGAGACCTTCGTGCACCACGAGCGCCGGAGCGTGTCGGCGGCGCGGATGTACTACGAGCCGGACGGCTCCATCCGCAAGGTCCCGTACTGGCTGGACAACGTCCTGGAGCAGATCGAGCCCTTCGACCCGTATCGCCGGGTGGAGGCGGAGACGATGGCCTGGGGCTACGGCCTCAAGACCCGCAGGGACGCGGAGCGCGGCATCGTGGTCCATGACATCGACGCGGGCGAGCACCTGCTCGTCAAGGGAGTCGATTTCGGGGCGCGCGGGGCCCGGACGCTGACGGCCTGCGTGCAGGCTGCGCAGGCGGCCGGGATCGAGGTGCGCCTGGATGCGCCGGATGGCCCGCTGGCCGGTACGCTCAAAGTGAAGCCCGGCAAGGGCTGGACGAAACAGAATGCCCGCCTGAGCGGCGCCAAGGGGGTGCACGACCTGTATTTCGTGTTCACCGAAGGCGGCTTCGAGTGGGACTGGTGGCAGATTAAATAAGGGAAGAGTATGAAAACAAAGATGTTTTTCGCGCTCGCGCTGACCGTCTTGCTGGCGGCTGCATGCGTCGGGCCGACGACGCGCTGCGTCAATCCGCTGACCTATACCGACATCCCGGACAACGACGTGATCCGGGTGGGGGAGGACTATTATATGGTCAGCACCACGATGTATTACTGCCCGGGCGCGCCCATCATGCAGTCGCGCGACCTGGTGCACTGGCGCATCGTCGACTATGTCTACGACTGCCTCGAAGACGACGACGTCTATAACCTGCGCAATGGCGCCAACGCCTACGGCAAGGGCCAGTGGGCCACGTCGCTGCGCTATGAGAACGGCCGCTTCTGGGCGCTGTTCATCGCCAACGACCAGCGCAGGACCTATATCTATTCGACGCCGCGTCTCGGCGAAAAATGGACGCGCAGCGTCATCGACCGTCCCTTCCACGACGCGTCGCTCCTCTTTGAGGACGGCCGCGTGTACGTGGTCTGGGGCAACGGCGACCTCTACATCACCGAACTGGAGCCCGACCTGTCGGGCGTCAAGCCCGGCGGGGTGGACCAGCTCCTGATCTCCAGCCCGCGTGAGGGGTATATGCTGCGGGCCGAGGGCGCGCACATCTACCACATCGGCGACTGGTACTACGTGCTGGTGATCGACTGGCCCGCCGGCGGCGTGCGCACGGAGACCTGCTGGCGCAGCCGCACGCTGCTGGGCGAATATGAGCCCCGGACCATCCTGCAGGGCAAATTTGACGGCCGGCAGGACGGCGTGGCGCAGGGCGCCATCATCGAGACGCAATACGGCGACTGGTACGCGATGATGTTCCAGGACCACGGCGGCGTGGGGCGGATCCCGACCCTGCAGCCCGTGACCTGGGTGGACGGCTGGCCCATCCTGGGCGACGACACCGTGCCCGTCAAGGAGTTCGAAGTGAATCTCAAACCCGACGGGGAAGACTACGTGTGGGCTTCCGACGAGTTCGACGCCGCGGAGCTGGCGCTGGTCTGGCAGTGGAACCACAAGCCGCTGGACGGCTGCTGGTCGCTCACGGAGCGCCCGGGCTGGCTGCGCCTGACGACCGGGCAGCTCGCCGCGGGTCTGCCGGATGCGCGCAATACGCTCACGCAGCGCACCTTCGGCCCGCAGTGCTCGAGCACCGTGCTGCTGGACGCCTCCGGCCTGCAGCCGGGCGATTTCGCGGGCATCAGCGCCTTCCAGAGCAGCCGCGCCGACATCGGCCTGCGCCGCACGGAGGCCGGCCTGGAGCTGTATGCCGTGCAGGAGACGCCGCAGCGCGGCCCGGACCGCACGATGACGCGCGCCACGCGCGTGCTGCTGTGCGAGCCCGCCGCCGCGCCGCAGGTGCAGCTGCGGATCCGCTACGACTTCGACGCGGACCAGGCCTGGCTCGCTTACAGATGGGAAGACGCTGAATGGCAGGAGATTGACGACCCGCTGCAGATGCGTTTCTCCCTGGACTATTTCACCGGCTACCGGACGGGGCTTTTCTGCTATTCGACGCAGGTCCTGGGCGGACATGCCGATTTTGACTGGTTCCATCAAGAATAATCCGGCTGCTTTATGAGAAAACACATCCTGTTGATCCTGGCCCTGTCCTTCGCCTGCTCCGCATGGGCGCAGGAGGGCGTTTCCATCCAGTTTTATACCCCGACGACCGTGCGGGTCGTCAAGGGCGGGGCGGCGCCGCAGGGCAGTTTCGCCGTGACGGCCGCGCCGCAGGAAGTCGACGTCAGGACTTCCGTGACGCGGGGCGGCACGATGTACGACAGCGGCGCGCTGAAGGTTGCCGTGGCGGCGGACGGTACGGTCCGTTTCTTCTCGTCGAAAGGAAAACTCCTGCTGAAGGAAGGCGCCTGGGGGCTTGAGAAGCGCACGGAGGGCCTGGACAAGGATGCCTGCATCGTGCGGCAGGCCTTCCTGCCGGAGGCGGGCGAGCCGTTCTACGGCCTCGGCATCCTGCAGGACGGCGCCCTGTCGCTGCGTGGCAAGACGCGCTACATGATTCAGGGCAACACGGAGGATTTCGTCCCCGTGGTGCAGTCCGTCAAGGGATACGGCATCTTCTGGGACAATCCCTCGCCGACCACCTTCCGTGACGACGAGGCCGGGATGTGCTTCGAGTCCGAGGTAGGGGAGACTGTCGACTACTACTTCATCTGGGGCGGTGACGCCGACGGCGTGATCGCCGGCTACCGGGCGCTGACCGGCCGCGTGCCGATGCTGCCGCTGTGGAGCTACGGCTTCATGCAGAGCCGCGAACGCTACAAGAGCAGCCGCGAGCTGCTGGACGCGCTGCGCGGCTATCGCGAGCGCGGCGTCCCCATCGACTGCATCATCCAGGACTGGCAGTACTG
>ONQP01000037.1 GCA_900319975.1 uncultured Bacteroidales bacterium
TCCTCCCGCCATGGCAGGAGCCACATTCACCGTCAGCAGGCAGGCTGCCAGAAACGCCACAAATCCGCCCTTCACTTTCTTCGTTTTAGTCTTTTTCATTTTAGGTAAGATTTAAAAAGTTGATAATTAAGGTTTGTCTATTATTTCGCGGCGAAACAAATCCATCAGTTTTCCGTTCTCCACCGGGTCTCCTGGCAGCAACACCTTCCCGGTTCCGTCCACGGTAACGGAATGCAGACGCCAGTCCGCCGTCATAAGCGGATTGGCCTCGGCGAAGGTGTGGTCCATATCAAGATATACGGGGAATGGCAGTTCTATCTGCTGAAGATGCTCAATGATTTCCTGTTGCTCCGACTTGGTAGTTGAAAGGAGAAGGATGGGGACGAAGGCTTGCGTTTCGGCTGACAGCCGGAACATGTCGCCATAGCGGACGAAACGGGAGATCCTGCACTTGCTGCAACTCGTCGAATCGACAAAGACGATAAACTTGGTCTTGGCACGAAGAGAGTCCGGCATTGGAAAGATCTCACCTTCATGTACGCAGGATATCTTCTCAGGGAGGGTGACCGTGCTACGCATCAGCCTCGCTGTCTTTGTTATAATTCGAACCTGCTTGCAGCCAGTCATGGCAGCAAGGAGACATAATGCGGCTAAAAAAATAAGGACTCGGCGCATAGCGTCGTATTTCACACAACCGCACGAATGTAAAAAAAAATTGACTCCCGCAATTTCTCAGCACAGAAAAAGGTGATTCTCGAGCCGGATTTGCCGGGTAATCCGGGATGACCCAAAAAGAAATGCCCGGCCGGAGCCGGGCATAAGTCTTTATGGGTGAACGATCATCAGAGATTGACGTAGGTCTTGACGTCGTCGGGCGAGACGGGTTCGCCGCCGAGGATCAGCAGGCGGTCCACCACGTTGTCCAGCTCGCGGATGTTGCCGGGCCAGTGCTTCTGCTTCAGCAGCTCGACGGCCTCGGGCGAGAAGCTGCGGGCCTTGCCGCCCTCGGTGTACTTCGCCAGGAAGTAGTCCACCAGCAGGGGGATGTCGTCGCGGCGCTCGTCCAGGGACGGTACCCGGAAGACGATCACGCTCAGGCGGTGGTAGAGGTCCTCGCGGAAATTGCCCTTGGCAATCTCGGCCTGGAGGTCCTTGTTGGTCGCAGCGATCACGCGGACGTCCACCTCGATGTCCTTGTCGGAGCCCACGCGGGAGAGCTTCTTCTCCTGCAGCACGCGCAGCACCTTGGCCTGCGCGGCGAGGCTCATGTCGCCGATCTCGTCGAGGAAGAGCGTGCCGCCGTCGGCCTGCTCGAACTTGCCCTTGTGCTGCTTGATGGCGGACGTGAAGGAGCCCTTCTCGTGGCCGAACAGTTCGCTCTCGATGAGCTCGCTCGGGATGGCCGCGCAGTTCACCTCCACGAACGGCATCGCGCTGCGGTTGCTCAGCTGGTGGAGGTTGCGGGCCACCAGCTCCTTGCCGGAGCCGTTGGGCCCGATGATCAGCACGCGGGCGTCGGTGGGCGCCACCTTGGAGATCATCTCGCGGATGTGCTGCATCGGCTCGGACTCGCCGATCATGTCGGCGCCGTAGACCTTCTTCTTGAGGGCCTTGTTCTGCGTGGTCAGGCTGACCTTGTCCGTGGCGTTCTTGATCGTGATAAGGACGCGGTTGAGGTCCAGCGGCTTCTGCACGAAGTCGAAGGCGCCCTTCTTGATGCAGTCCACGGCCGTGTCGATGTCGGCGTGGCCGGAAATCATCACCACGGCGGCGTCCAGGCCCATCTCCACGAACTTCCCGAGCACCTCGACGCCGTCCATGCCGGGCATCTTGATGTCGCAGAAGATCACGTCGAACTTCTCCTTGCCGACCTTATCCAGCGCCACGGCGCCGTCCTCGGCCGTATCTACTTCATAACCTTCATCGGTGAGGATCTCCCCCAGCGAATTGCGGATCGCCCGCTCGTCATCTACAATCAGAACTTTCATAATGCTGCCCTTTTATCCTACAATCGCACCATTGCTGACGGCCTCCTGCGGCGTGATGAAACGCATCGAGCCGTCGCCCTGCTTGGCCATCAGGATCATGCCGTGGCTCTCGATGCCGCGGATGGTGCGCGGCTGGAGATTGGCCAGGATGCAGATCTGCTTGCCGACCATCGCCTCCGGCGTGTAGTACTCGGCGATGCCGGACACGATCACGCGGCGGTCGATGCCCGTGTCGATCGTGAGCTTGAGGAGCTTGTCCGTCTTGGGGACGCGCTCCGCCTCCAGCACCGTGGCGGTGCGGATGTCCATCTTCTCGAACTCGTCGAAGGTGCACTCGGCCTTCTGCGGCGCCACGAGCTTGGCGGCCTCCGCCTTGGCGGCCGCCTCGCGCTCGGCGCGGATGCGGTCCAGGCGGGCGAGCTGCGCGTCGATGGCGTCGTCCTCGATCTTGGCGAAGAGCAGCTCCGCCGCGCCGAGCTGGTGGCCGGCGGGCAGGATCTGCGGACGGCCGAGGACTTCCCAGTCGAGGCCGGAGCCGAGCATGTCCCGGAGCCGCTTCGCGGCGAACGGGGTGAAGGGCTCGAACGCGATCGCGAGGTCCGCGCAGATCTGGAGGGAAATGTTGAGGATGGTGCCCGTGCGGTCGAGGTCGGTCTTGGCGACCTTCCAGGGCTCGGAATCGGAAATATACTTGTTGCCGACGCGGGCGATGCCCATCGCGTCCTTGAGCGCTTCGCGGAACTTGAACTCCTCGATGTTCTTCTCCATCGAGGCCTTCAGCACCGGGATCTGGGCGAGGGCCTCCTTGTCGATGTCCTCCAGGGCGCCGCAGGCCGGCACCTTGCCGCCGAAGTATTTGTGCGTCAGCACCATCGCGCGGTTGACGAAGTTGCCGAAGATGGCCACGAGCTCGCTGTTGTTGCGCTGCTGGAAGTCCTTCCAGCTGAAGTCGTTGTCCTTGGTCTCCGGGGCATTGGCCGTGAGCACGTAGCGGAGGACGTCCTCCTTGCCCGGGAAGTCCTTCAAATACTCGTGCGCCCACACGGCCCAGCCGCGGGAAGTCGAGATCTTGTCGCCCTCGAGGTTGAGGAACTCGTTGGCGGGGACGTTGTCCGGGAGGATATAGCCGTCGCCGTAGGCCTTGAGCATCGCCGGGAAGACGATGCAGTGGAAGACGATGTTGTCCTTGCCGATGAAGTGCACGAGCCGGGTGTCGGGCGACTTCCACCACTTCTCCCAGCTGTCCGGCAGGAGCTCCTGCGTATTGGAGATGTAGCCGATCGGCGCGTCGAACCAGACATAGAGGACCTTGCCCTCGGCGCCCTCGACGGGCACGGGCACGCCCCAGTCGAGGTCGCGCGTGACGGCGCGCGGCTGCAGGCCGCCGTCCAGCCAGCTCTTGACCTGGCCGTAGACGTTGGAACGCCACTCCTGGTGGCCCTCCAGGATCCACTCGCGCAGCCACTGCTCATAGTCCTGCAGCGGGAGATACCAGTGGGTGGTCTTCTTCTTGACGGGCGTGGCGCCGCTCAGCTTGCTGTGCGGGTTGATGAGCTCCTCGGGGCTGAGGGTGCTGCCGCACTTCTCGCACTGGTCGCCGTAGGCGCCTTCGTTGCCGCACTTGGGGCAGGTGCCCACGATGTAGCGGTCGGCGAGGAAGGTCTTGGCCTCGGGGTCGTAGTACTGCTCGCTCTCCTTGGTGATGAACTTGCCGTCTTCATAGAGCTTGCGGAAGAAGCCGGAGGCGTTCTTGGCGTGCACCTCGGAGGAGGTGCGGCCATAGATGTCGAAATGGATGCCCAGCCCCTCGAAGGAGTCCTTGATGATCCCGTGGTAGCGGTCCACGATGTCCTGCGGCGTGCAGCCCTGCTGGCGCGCCTTGATGGTGATGGGCACGCCGTGCTCGTCGGAGCCGCAGACGTACAGCACTTCCCTGCCGCGCATCCGCAGGTAGCGGACGTAGATGTCGGCAGGCACATAGACACCGGCCAGGTGGCCGATGTGGACCGGACCGTTGGCGTAGGGCAACGCACAGGTCACAAGGGTTCTTTTGAATTTATTCTCCATTATTTTGCGTTTTTTTCTCTTCCCATTTTCTGTTTGATCCGCCGCTGTGCGGCCTGGATCTTGACCATCTCCTGGAGGATGGCCGTCTCCTGCTGCTCCGACCCGGCCTGCGTGAGGTCGCGGCGGAGCTGCTCATAGCGGTCCTGCATACGCCGCTCGGCATAGCCGAGGATGGCGCGCGGGACCTGCGCGACCAGCCAGGAAGCTTTGGTGGTCATCGCATTTTCGAAAGCCTGGATCGTCAGGCGGTACTTCTCCGTGGAGAGTTGCGAGACGACTTCCGCCATGCCGCGGTCGGCGCTGTCCAGCAGGCCCTTGACGATCTCGGCCTGCCCGAGACCCTCGTCATAGAGGGCGAAATAGGCGTCAAAAACGGCCCGGTAGACGCTGTTGGCCATCTGCGTGCCGTCGCTGAAGGCTCCGCGGATGAAGTCGGCGACGCTGGGTTTGTCCTGCTCGCTGCCGCTGTAGTAGTCGGAGTCGCTCTCGAAATCCAGTTCGTCGCAGCCGTGACGGAGCAAAAAGTACAGCAAATCCCGTTCCGCGGGAGCGAGAATCCGGTTCTCTTCCTGCACTTTCTCGACCGCCGGCTGGACGGGGACCACTTCGGGCTCCGCCGTGACCGTCTCCCAGGCGCTCGGCGGCAGGTCGTTGCGGCGCCGGCGCTCTTCGCGCTCCGCCGCCTTGAGGGCGTCTTCCTGCAGCTTGCGGCGCGTCCGGGCGATCCGGTCGAAGAGGATCGACACCTCGATGCCGAAGCGCTGCGCCGTGGCCTCGGCGTAGGTCGAGCGCTTGACGGCGTCGGGAATCTGGGCGACCGTGTCGGCGATGTCGTTGATCAGGCCCGCCTTCTTGAGCGGGTCGCCCGCGGCCTGGCCGAGAAGCTTCTCCGTCTTGAAGACGACGAAGTCCTTCTCGTTGGCCGCGATGAACTCGCGCACCTCGTCCCGCGAATGCTTGCGGGAGAAGGAATCCGGGTCGTCGCCGTCCGGCAGCAGCACCACGCGTACGTTCATCCCCTCGGCGAGGATCATCGGCACGGCGCGCTCGGCGGCGTGGATGCCGGCCGAGTCGCCGTCGTACATCACGGTGATATTCTCAGTGAATTTCTTGATCAGGCGCACCTGCTCCACCGTGAGCGAGGTGCCGCAGGACGCCACGACGTTGGTGATGCCGAGCTGGTGCATCATCACCACGTCGACGTTGCCCTCCACCAGGATGCAGCGGTCCTCCCGGGCGATGTCGCTCTTGGCGAAATAGATACCCAGCAGGTTGCGGCTCTTGATGTAGATCTCCGTCTCCGGCGAATTGACGTACTTCGCGGGGTTGTCGGAGCGCAGCGTGCGGCCGCTGAAGGCGATCACGCGCCCGCTCACGGAGTGGATCGGGAACATCACGCGCTCGCGGAACTTGTCCGAGAGCGAGCCGTCGTCGTTCTGCACCGCCAGGCCGGCGCCCAGCAGGTATTCGTCCTTGTAGCCGGCGGCGCGGGCGGCGTCCACGAGGGCGGTCCGCCCGGAGGGCGCCCAGCCCAGCCCCCAGCGCTCGATGGTGGCGTCTTCGATGCCGCGCGAGCGGTAGTACTGGTAGCCCACGGCGCGGCCTTCGCCGTCCTTGAGCTGGTCGGAGAAGAACTTGCGGGCGAACTCCGACACCAGCAGCAGGCTCTCGCTGCGCTGCCGGCGGGCGATCTCCTCCGCGGACTCCTCCTCCTCGACGATCTCGATGTGGTATTTGCGGGCCAGGTAGCGCAGCGCCTCGACGTAGGAGCAGTGCTCCTGCTCCATCACGAAGCCGACGGCCGTGCCGGCCTTGCCGCAGCCGAAGCATTTGTAGATGCCCTTGGAAGGCGACACGTAGAAGGAAGGCGTCTTTTCGTTGTGGAACGGGCAGCAGGCCACGAAATTGGCCCCGCGGCGCTTCAGCGTCACGTAATCGCTCACCACATCCGCGATCTGCGCGGTGTCCAGAATCAGATTGACGGTCTCCTGCGGTATCACTGCGCGATCTCACATAGGAATTTCAGCCGGACAAGCCGGACTTCAATCTCATAATAGTCCGGCCCGAGCGCATCGATGGCGGCCTGCACGTCGTCCGACGTGGCTTCCTCCTTGAAATATCTATAGATCTCCTCGACGATGTCTGCGTCGATGTTGCACTCGATGTAGTAGTCCAGGTTGAGCTTGGTGCCGCTGGACACGATGGCCTCGATCTCGCTGAGCAGTTCGTCCATATCCATCCCGCGCGCCTCGGCGATGTCCTCGAGGTCCATCCGCCGGTCGATGCTCTGGATGATGGCCACCTTGGCGGCGGATTTGTTGGGCGTGGACTTGACCACGAAATCGTCCGGACGCTCGATCTCGTTCTCGTCGACGTATTTCTTGATCAGCTTGATGAATTCCTCGCCGAACTTGCGGGCCTTGCCCTCGCCGACGCCCTGGCAGTTCTTGAGCTCGTCGAAGGTCACCGGGTAGAGGATGGACATATCCTCCAGGGCCGGGTCGCCGAAGATGATCCACGGCTGGAGCTTGAGGCGCTTGCCCAGGTCCTTGCGCAGGTCCTTGAGCATCGCGAGCAGCACGGGGTCGCCCGCGCCGCCGCCGGCCTTCATGGCCACGGCGGCCGCCGCCGTCTCGTCGTCGTCCTCGTCGTCGCCGCCTGCGGCGGCAAAGACGCGGTCCTCCACGAGACGCAGCTCCCACGGATCCTTCTCGAACTTCTCGCCCAGCTCGGTGACGTGGATCAGGCCGTAGGCCTCGATCTCCTTGACCAGCAGGTGGGCGATCAGCCCTTGATGGATGACTGTGCACCAGAACTTCTCGGAGTGCGGTGCGCCCTTGCCGAAGAACGGGAGTTCGTCATGCTTGTAGGACTTGATGAGCGAATTGGACACGCCGGCCAGGATATTGGCCAGGTGGTCCAGCTTGAAGTGCTCGGGCAGCGCCTGGATGAGGCGGATCACCAGCTGCATCTCCTTGCGGCCGTCGAAAGTCGGCTTGGGGTGGAGGCAGTTGTCGCAGCACTGGCAGTTGTCTACGGTGTATTCTTCGCCGAAATAGTGCAGGAGCAGCTTGCGGCGGCACTGGCTCGACTCGGCGTAGGCCAGGACCTCGGAGAGCAGCTGGCGGCTGATCTCCTGCTCGGCGATGGGCTTGCCCTGCATGAACTTCTCCAGCTTCTGGATGTCCTTGTAGCTGTAGTAGGCGATGCAGATGCCTTCCTGCCCGTCGCGGCCGGCACGGCCCGTCTCCTGGTAGTAGCTCTCGATGCTCTTCGGGATGTCGTAGTGGATGACGAAGCGGATGTCCGGCTTGTCGATGCCCATGCCGAAGGCAATCGTGGCCACGATCACCTGCACCTCCTCCATCAGGAACTTGTCCTGGTTCTCCGCACGCAGGCGGGCGTCCAGGCCAGCGTGGTACGGGAGGGCCTTGATGCCGTTGATGCACAGCAGCTCGGCCATCTCCTCCACCTTCTTGCGGCTCAGGCAGTAGATGATGCCGGACTTGCCGGGGTTCTGGCGGATGAACTTGATGATGTCCTTCTCGGGATCCACCTTGTCGCGGATCTCGTAGTAGAGGTTGGGGCGGTTGAACGAAGACTTGAAGACCGCGGCATCCGGGATGCCGAGGTTCTTGAGGATGTCGCTCTGCACCTTGGGCGTGGCCGTGGCCGTGAGCGCGATGATGGGCGCGCGGCCGATCTGGTCCACCAGCGCGCGGATGCGGCGGTATTCCGGACGGAAATCGTGTCCCCATTCGGAAATACAGTGCGCCTCGTCCACGGCGTAGAACGAAATATGCACCTCGCGCAGCAGCTGGACGTTCTCCTCCTTGGTCAGCGACTCGGGCGCGACGTACAGGAGCTTCGTCTTGCCGGCGAGCAGGTCCTCGCGGACCTCGTCGATCTGCTGGCGCGAAAGCGAAGAATTCAGGAAATGCGCGATGCTCTCCGAGCCGGCCACGAAGCCGCGCAGCAGGTCGACCTGATTCTTCATCAGGGCGATCAGCGGAGAGATGATGATCGCTGTACCATCCATCACCAGAGCCGGCAGCTGATAGCACAGCGACTTGCCGCCTCCGGTGGGCATCAGGACGAAAGCGTCACCCCCTCCAATCAGGTGAGAGATGATCTGTTCCTGGTCCGCCTTGAAGGCGTCGTAGCCGAAAAACTCTTTGAGAGTCTTGTGAATCAGCGCCGAATCGGGTTTCATGGTAATAAGTTAGTCTAAGGTGTGGATGGCGAGCCCGGAGCGGAGCTTGGGCTCGAACCAGGTCGTCTTAGGCGGCATGATATTGCCGGTGTCGGCAATATTGATGAGCTGCTGCAGGCTGACCGGGTATAACGCGAAGGCTACCTTCATCTCGCCGCTGTCCACACGGCGGGAGAGTTCGCCGAGACCGCGGATGCCACCGACGAAGTCGATGCGGTCCGAGGTACGCAGGTCCTTGATGCCGAGAATCTTGTCGAGCACCAGGTTGGAAAGGATGGTCACGTCCAGCACCCCGATGGGGTCGGAATCGTCATAGCGTCCGGGCTTCGCGGTCAGGCTATACCAGACGCCTTCGATATACATCGAGAAATTATGCAGCCCAGCGGGCTTGTAGATTTCTGCTTTTTCGGATTTGCGCTCGACCACGAAGTCCTCCCCGAGGGCCTTGAAGAAATCTTCCGTGCTCAGGCCGTTGAGATCCTTCACCACGCGGTTGTAGTCGATGATGGCGAGCTGGCTCTGCGGGAAGCACACCGCCATAAAGTAGTTGTATTCCTCGCTGCCCGTGTGCGCAGGGTTCTGCGCGCGCTTCTCCGCGCCCACGCGCGCAGCCGCAGCCGTGCGGTGGTGGCCGTCGGCCACGTAGAAGGCGTCGACGTCGTTGGTGAAGATTTCGGTGATGCGGGCGTTGACGGCGTCGTCGTCGATCACCCAGAAGGTGTGGGTGAAGTTGTTTTCGTCGACGAACTTGTATTCAGGCGCGCCGGAGGCGGTCTTCGCGATGATGGCGCCGAGCTCGGCGTTGTCCTTGAAGGCGAAGAAGACGGGCTCGATGTTGGCGTTCTGGATACGGACGTGGATCATGCGGTCGTCCTCCTTGTCCTTGCGGGTCAGCTCATGCTTCTTGATGATGCCTTCAGCATAGTCGTCGGTGTGTGCGCAGAGCACGATGCCGTACTGCGTGCGCTCGCCCATCGTCTGGGCGTAGACATAGTACTTCTCCTTGTCCTCGCGGACCAGCCAGCCTTTCTTCTGCCAGGCCTGGAAATTCTCCACGGCGCGGTCGTAGGTGCGCTGCTCGTGCTCGCCGGCGATCGGATCGAAGTCGATCTCGGGCTTGGTGATATGCAGGAGGGATTTCTCCCCGGCCATCTTCTTCGCTTCTTCGGAATTCAACACATCATAAGGCGGCGCCGCAACTTCAGTCACGATGCCTTTAGGCGGCCGCAGGGCGGCAAAAGGTTTGACTCGTACCATATTTCACTACAAAACTATATTCGAAGGTAATGCTTTTTTGTCAAAACACCAAATTGCCCCGGCCGTTCTCCGACCGGGGCAAATCTCAATCACTCAGCGACTCCCGACTACTTGTTCAGCTGGAACTTCGTGCAGCCGTCCTTGAAGAAGGAGACGATCTGGCGGGCGGCGGCGAGGCCTGCGTTGACGTTGGCCTCGGCGGTCTGGGCGCCCATTTTCTTGGGCGTGGCGAAGACGCGCAGGCCGAACTGCTCCTGCAGGGCGGCGAGGTTGTCCGGAGCCACGTCAGCGACGTATTTGAGGTCCGGGCGCTCCTCGAGGGCCTTGGCGAGACCGGCCTCGTCGATGACCTCCTTGCGGGCGGTGTTGACGAGGGTCGCGCCCTTCGGCATCTTGCTCAGCAGGTCATAGCCGATGCTGCCGACGGTCTGGGGCGTGGCGGGGATGTGCAGGCTGACGTAGTCGCTGCCGGCATAGAGCTCGTCGAGGGTCGAGACGGGCTCGGCACCGCCGGCGCGGATCTGGTCCGGGGTGAGGAACGGGTCGAGGGCCTTGACCTTCATGCCGAGGGCGGCAGCCTTGGCGCCGACCAGACGGCCCACGTTGCCGAAGGCCTGGATGCCGAGGGTCTTGCCCTGGATCTCGGAGCCGGTGGCCGGGGTGAACTGGGTGCGGGCCATGAAGATCATCAGCGCGATGGCGAGCTCGGCCACGGCGTTGGCGTTCTGGCCGGGCGTATTCATGGCGACGATGCCCTTGGCCGTGCAGGCGGGCAGGTCGAGGTTGTCGAAACCTGCGCCGGCGCGGACGACGATCTTGAGCTTGGGCGCGGCGGCGACGACCTCGGCGGTGACCTTGTCCGAACGGACGATCAGCGCGTCGGCGTCGGCGACGGCGGCGACCAGGTCGGCCTGGTCGGCATATTTCTCGAGCAGGGCGAGCTCATAGCCCGCCTCCTCTACAATCTGGCGGATGCCTGCGACCGCTGCGGCCGCGAAAGGCTTCTGGGTGGCGACGAGTACTTTCATCTTATGCGTGGATCTTGGCAAATTCCTGCATCACGGCAACGAGGGCGTCGACATCCTCCTGCGTACAGGCATTGTAGAGGGAAGCGCGGAAACCGCCGACGGAGCGGTGGCCCTTGATGCCCACCATATCACGCTCGGTCGCGAACTTCAGGAACTCGTCCTGCAGGTCTTCGTGGCCCTCGGCCATCACGAAGCAGACGTTCATGATGGAACGGTCCTCCTTGGCGGCGGTGCCGACGAAGAGCGGGTTGCGGTCGATCTCGGCGTAGAGGGTCTCGGCCTTCTTGACGTTGATCGCGTGGATGGCGTCGATGCCGCCGAGGCCCTTGAGCCACTTCAGCATCTCGTTCATCACGAAGATGCCGAACACGGGCGGGGTATTGAACATCGAGAGCTTGTCGATGTGCGTGCGGTAGTCGAGCATCGTCGGGATGTAGCGGGAGACCTTGCCGAGGGCGTCCTTCTTGACGATGGCGAAGGTCACGCCGGCAGGGCCGGCGTTCTTCTGCGCACCGCCGTAGATCATCGCATACTTGCTGACGTCGACGCGGCGGCTCAGGATGTCGGAGGACATGTCCGCGATGAGAGGCACGGGGCAGTCGATATCTTCCTTGATCTCGGTACCGTAGATCGTATTGTTCGTGGTGATATGGAAATAGTCCAGATCCTTCGGGATCTCATAGCCCTTCGGGATATAGTTGTAATTCTTGTCAGCGGAGCTGGCCACGGCAAAAGCCTCGCCGAGACCCTTGGCCTCCTTGAGCGCCTTCTTGGCCCAGACGCCGGTCTCGAGATAACCGGCCTTGTGCTCCAGGAAATTCATGGGAACATAAAGGAACTCGAGGCTGGCGCCGCCGCCCAGGAAGACGACCTCGTAGCCTTCGGGAATGTCCAGGATCTCTTTCCAGAGCGCGCGACATTCGTCCATCGTTTCGTCCCAGCCCTTGGTGCGGTGGGAGATCGAAAGAAGAGAGACACCGGTGCCCTTGAAGTCTTTCAGGGCCTCGATGGTGTTGTCGATGACCGACTGCGGAAGTACGCAGGGGCCAGCGTTGAAGACATGTTTTTTACCCATTATCTGAATGTGTTAAATCAGCCGACGAAGATACCTAATCTTTCCATACTTTCCAAGAAGTCTTGCTCTAAAGAACGACGAATCCGCACCTCGAGAGAGCATTCTGCCATAAACGATTGATTGCGTTGGGGAAGGTCCAGATCCTTGACCGTTTTCATCACGGCGGGAAGGCTGTCATAGGAGAAATCCAGCCGCACCCAGCGGCCCGCGACCTTCTCGACGACGCGCGCCGAAGCGAGCGCGTCGGCGGTCGAAGTCTTGTAGGCCCGGATCAGGCCGGGGATGCCGAGCTTGATGCCGCCGAAATAGCGGATGACGACCACCAGGATGTCGCTCAGGCCGGCGGAATCGATCTGCCCCAGGATGGGGCGCCCGGCCGAGCCGGAGGGCTCGCCGTCGTCGTTGGCGCGCCAGGCGGCGCCGTCCAGGCCCAGGCGCCAGGCGTAGCAGTGGTGGCGCGCGTCGTGGTACTCCTTGCGGATCGAGGCCACGATCTGCTTGATCTCCTCCTCCGTCTCCACAGGATAGGCTTTCGCGATGAAACGGCTGCCGTTGTCCTTGAAAAGACCCTCCGAGAGCTCCGCGATACTGAGATATGTGTCTTTTACCGCCATAGGCGAACCAAAATTAGCGAATAATTCCTATCTTCGCAATATGAATTACAGATACAGAGTCACCCTGGCCGGCATCAAAGGCTTCTACCGGGTTTATCTCGTGAACGGCGACAATTCGCTGTACACGTTCCACAAGCAGCTGCGCTCGGATCTTGAGTTTCCGATGGACCAGCCGATCCTGTTCAAGGCGATGGACGCCGAAGGCGCCGTCGCAGCGCGCTACGCGCTGATGGACATCGGCTACGGCGCGGTGGACAACGTCACCATCGCCGACACCGTCAAGGCCGGCGTGACCAGTTTCGTGTATTTCTACGACATCACCTCCAAGAAGAGCGTGATCATCACGCTCGAGGGCGAGACCACCGAGAAGGTGGCCGCCCCGCGCCTGGTGGAGTCCAAGGGCCCCGTGCCTCTCGAGTTCGAGAACGGCTACGTGGCGTTCGAGGACCTTCCCGAGGAGCGCAGGCGCCTGCCCGGCGAGTCCCGCCGCGGCGGCGGAGACGACGAGGACGACGATGACGACGACGAGGACTTCGACGACGAAGACGACGAGGACGAGGAGGACGAGGACAAGGAGGATGAGGAGCTCGTCTACGACGAAAACGAAGACTGACGGAGTCAAGACCATAAAAAAAACCTGCAAGCGATGAACTTGCAGGTTTTTTCTTGCGGTCAGGTCCGGATTATTCGGCCGGGACTTCGGCGATCTTGCCGACCTTGGTCACCTCCACGTTGAAGATCAGGGTGGAGTTGGCCGGGATGGCCTGGTTGCCCTGGTCGCCATAGCCGAGCTCGGCCGGGATGTAGAGGTCGATCTTGCCGCCCTCGCCCACCAGCTGCAGACCCTCGGTCCAGCCGGCGACGACGCGGTTGAGCGTCAGGCGGATCGGATCGGCGTCGGCGGCCACCTCGTCAAACACGGTGCCGTCGAGGAGGGAGCCCTTGTAGCGCACCCACACGGTGTCGCGCGGGCCGGCCTTGACGTCGTTGCCAGGCTCGACGATGCGATACTGCAGACCGCTGCCGGTGGTGATGATGCCATCCTTCTTGCCGTTGTCCTCGAGGAATTTCTCACCCTTCTGCTTGTTCATCATCGCGATGCCGCTGTGACGCTTCTCCAGATAGGCGTTGAACAGGTCGTTCATCCGGTTGGGATCGACCTTGAACTGCTTGACAAACTCAGGATCGCGGGAGTCGCCCTTGGCGGCCAGGAAATCCTTGATACCCTTGACGACCTCGGCGTAGTTGAGGTCGGAACCGAAATCGTAGTTCTTCATCCAGACACCGAAGTTGATGCCTGCGAGGTAGCTCACGGAATCAATCTCCGCCTTGGAGGACCGGAACTCCTTGGGGAGCGTCTCCCCGGACGGCTGGCCGGAGCAAGCCGCCAGCGAAAGGCCCATCAGCAGGGCCATCAGAATTTTGTTTGCTTTCATTATCATTTGATGTTGTTCTTGCTTACAGTTCCCAAGCGAGGGCCGAGGCGCCGAGGATGGCGGCGTCGGACTCCTTGAGCTGGGAGAAGATGATCTTGACCTTGCCCTTCCAGATCTTGAGGAGGTTCTCCTCCATCGCGCGGCGCATCGGCTCATAGAGGAACTCCTTGGCGCGGGCGAGGCCGCCGAAGAGCACGATGGCCTCCGGGGCGCTGAACGCCACGAAATCCGCGAAGCTCTGGCCGAGCAGCGTGCCCGTGTATTCGAACAGGCGCAGGGAGAAGTTGTCGCCCTGCTTGGCCGCGTCATAGATATCCTTGGAAGTGATGTTCTGCAGGTCGCGCAGCGGGGTCGGCTGGCCGGATGCCTCCAGCCACTCGCGGGCCGTGCGGGCGATGCCCATCGCGGAGCAATAGGCCTCGAGGCAGCCCGTCTTGCCGCAACCGCAGACGCGGCCGTTGTTGCGGACCACGCAGGTGTGGCCGAGCTCGCCGGCGAAGCCGTCATGGCCGTAGCGCACCTTGCCGTCCACGACGATGCCACTGCCGACGCCGGTGCCGAGGGTGA
>ONQP01000013.1 GCA_900319975.1 uncultured Bacteroidales bacterium
GGCCCGGCGCCGGCGCTGCCGGCGGCCTCGGCGCCGCCTTCCTGGCCTGCTTCGACGCTGTCTGCGTGCCCGGCATCGACCGCGTGCTGGCGGCCGTCGGCTTTGCCGACCGCCTCGCCGGCGCAGACCTGGTCATCACCGGCGAAGGCCGGTCCGACAGCCAGACCCTGCAGGGCAAGGTCCCTTACGGCGTCCTGCGCCACGCCGGCACCGTCCCCGTCGTCCTGCTGTCCGGCCGCATCGCCGACCGCGACGCCCTGGCCGCCGCCGGCTTCGCCCGGCTTGTCCAGGCTTCGCCGGACGACCTCCCGACGGCGGCGGCCATCCAAGCAAATACCGCCGCAGAAAACCTGCGGCGGTCCATTCTTTCAATAATTCCGTGAAGATCTAGGCGAGCTTGACGGCTGTACCGGAGGCGGTGACCATCAGCATGTTGCCGTTGGCGCCCAGCACTTCGTAGTCGATGTCGATCCCGACGACGGCGTCGGCACCGACCTGATAGGCGCGGCTCTCCAGTTCGCGCATAGCGTTGTTGCGGGCGTTGACAAGCTCTTCTTCGTAAGAGCCGCTGCGGCCGCCGACAACATTTCGGATGCTTGCGGCGAAATCGCGGAGGAAGTTGACGCCTTCAATGACTTCGCCGAAGACGACACCCCGATACTCGGTAATGGTGCGTCCTTCGATGGTGGGTGTGGTGGTAAGAATCATAGTCGTTTCGATTTGTTTACGCTAATATAGCAAAAACAATCTTAACAAGCATCCTTCCGCTTGAAAGAAAGGAGGTGACCCGTATGAGTCACCTCCACCTTTATCGTCCGGGGAAAAGACGGTTTAGTCTATGGCAAAGACTGCGCGGACCGGGTTGCCCCAGAAGTTTTCGCCCAAGTAATCATGTGCATAGTCTTCATGGAACAGAAGGGCGTATGCGGTGGTCTCCGTATTGGGCGTACGGGACCAATACTCCCCCTGGGTTCCTATAACGGAGGTATCTGCCGAACTATCCAGGGAATTCGCAGCCGGGAAGAACAGCTCCGCCCCGTTTATCTGGCTGATGAAGGTCATCCCGGATTCCGGCGTCTCGGTATCGAGGACCCTGCTCCCTCCTTCACCGGCTCCGATGGTGTTCTCCACAAGATTGATGAAGTCATCGCGGTCAGGCATGCGCCAAAGCCCCTTGAGGTTTACGTGGGCGGCGTCGTATTCGGGCATGAGTTTCTCCGGCCAGCGGCTGTCATCTATCTCGAAGTCCAAAGACCACGACTCATAGAAGTCGTGATCGTCTTCGATACCCGTGTAATTGCCGAATGTCCCCAAAAGGGCATAGCCCCGGGTCTGGCCGAAAGCGAAGTATAATCCGTAGCTTCCTTCGCCTTTCTCGGCTGTGGCTCCGACGTTGCGCCGCGCCCACATGAGGCGCTTCCCGTCCTCGTCTTTCAGACCCATGTCCACGTATTCCATGGCGTTCCATACGGCAGGGGCGCTGAGGTCGCCGAGTCCCGCGAACAGGGTTCCGTCGACGGTCTTCTCTCCCGCGTCGCGGGTATACAGGACGCAGTCGGTGACGTCGTTGACGGAGAACTGGTAATCCGCGGCCGTCCCGGCCACGCTGGCGTCCAGGACGCCGGAGAAACTGAGGATGGGCGTGCTGGCGCTTGTGTTGTCTTCGTATCCTGGGATGGCTTTCCCCTTGTCCTGGATGGTCGTCACGACCTTCCCGTCCAGGGAGACGCCCACGAAGGTAAGACGCTTCAGGTGCTCCTGATAGAGTTCATACTGATGTCCGGAGGTGAATCCGGACACGTCAAAATGGACCAGCTTGTCATTGCCGCTCAAGGCGGGCGTCGTGAGGTTCAGGTCGGCATCCAGCTCTCCATCGGAGACGGTATAACTGACATCCTCCGCCATCAGGAAATAGCCGCAGTACTGCAGGTCTTCTTCTCCTTGGGTGAAGATGCGCCTGCCGCCGCTCAGCCGGATCGAGGCGCCGCTGCCGTAGGGAAGGAAAACGGCGGTCATCTTTCCCAGGGTGGCGGCTGCCAGGTCGGAGGCCTCAAGTCCGCCCTGCGCCAGCGCCTTCCAGCCATGTGCCTTCCGGTCATATTTCAGTTCCAGGAACTTGGATGAGAAATTCGAAAAAAACAGATAGATCATGTCACCGTCCGCCCATTTGGACTTGACGGTCGCCTTGGTGGCGGCAAAATCATCGGAACGGGTGACCCGGATGTTGACACGGAGTTCAGGGCTTTGTGCCGTGTCCTGAATCTTGGAGCAGGAGAGAAGCGCTGCGAAAGCGCAAAGGATCGTCAGGATCTTTTTCATAGCTGTTCCCTCCATTTTACCAGTCCTCTCCGTTTCCGGAGAAAGGAGAATTGAACGGACCGGGGCTCGAGCAGATCAAGCCCTCTGTTTGCACCTCGCGCACCTCCACCTGGGGAGGGCAGTAGGTTCTTTCGATGTTTTCCATCATAGCTGATTTGTGAAATTAATAAAGTTGTTAATATGCCAGGAAAGCCTGGCGCTGATATTCATCAACGCTATTAATCAGTAAGTCAGCGATTGGTTGTCGGCAATCCCCGGTAAGAAGGATGGCGGATCGTAACTGTTTGTAGTTTAGGCAAATGTAAAAATAATTTTCTAAATGACAAAAGTCCAGCCCGATGGGGCTGGACTTTCATTCTCGAGGTCGGGTGGATCTAGATCCTTGCGCCGGTGCCGGCGTATTTCTCCTTGAGGAGCTCCACGACGGGGAGCATGGCCTTCGGGAACACCTTGCGCAGGTCGATCTCGTCGCTCTCGGAGAGCACCTGCTTGAGGGCGCGCATGAAGTTGTCCTTGATCTCGGTGGCCAGGTTCACCTTCACGATGCCGTTGGCGATGGCCTCGCGCACCTGGTCGTGGGGGATGCCGGAGCTGCCGTGCAGCACCAGTGCGACCGGCGTCGCGGCGTGGATGGCTGCGAGGCGCGGGATGTCGAGGTGCGGCGGCTGCTTGTAGAAGCCGTGGGCGGAGCCGATGGATACGGCCAGCGCGTCCACGCCGGTGCGGGCCACGAACTCGACCGCCTGCTCCGGCGTCGTGAAGCCGCCGCCCTGCTCCTGGCCGAGCTTGGCCACGTAGCCGAGCTCCGCCTCCACGTTGGCCCCGTAGGGCTTCGCCATCTCGACGGCCTTGGCCGAAATGGCCACGTTCTCGTCGAACGGCTTCTCGGAGGCGTCGATCATCACGGAGTCGAAGCCTTCGTCCAGGCAGCGCTGGACCAGCTCCAGGCTGGGGCCGTGGTCCAGGTGGATGTAGCCCTGCAGGCCATAGTCCGCCAGCACCTGGCGGCCCATCTTGTAGGCGGTATGGATGCCCATGTAGTCGATGGAAGAGCGCGTGAGCTGCAGCATCACGGGCGCACCGGCCGCCTGGGCGGCCTTGGCGACGCACACGAGGGTCTCGTAGTTATAAAAGTTGGTAGCCAGAACCGCGGTTTTCCTGGCCTGGCAGTCGTAGAGTACTTCTTTGATGGTTTGCATACTATATAATTAGAGTGCCGCAAAGGTAGCCAGATTCCGCCTTTTATTCAAGAAAACGGAGTTTTCTTTGCCGAGAATCATCATATCTGGGGAGCCCGTCCGGAATAATTCAGCGAGTTTTGTAAATTTGTCATGTTACGTTTAGGACCCTTCTGCGTTTATGGGTAAACGGATGTGATTTTATGAAGAGACTAGTCATCTTTTTTGCATTCCTGCTCCTTCCGCTCGTGGCGGTTCCCGCCCAGGAAATAAAAAAGGAGTGGGGGCGTTATTATGCATTGGCCAGAAAGGACCGGCCGCGCGAACAGATTGAAAAGCTTCACCAGATCAGGGCAATAGCCCTGGAGCGCCGCCTGCCGGGCGACTTGTTGCAGGCGTGCCGGGAGGAAGATCGGGTCGGCGTCCGCCTGAACTGGAAATCGGCGGATTCGCTCCATCTTGCCTTGACGCGGGTCATCGAGTCCTACGGGGAGCCCCTGCTGACCTGGCGTTGGAAGGATGAGGACTGGAAGTATGCCAAAACCCATCAGGACGAACTCGGGAGAGCGCGTCATCCGGAGATGCAGCCCCGTCAGATCCCTTACCTGCAGACCCGGGACCTGGACGATATCGCCGACGATTTCGAGTGGATCCTGTGGGACCGCCTGACGAAAAATCTTTCCCTGGGCCCCGACAGCGAGGAATTCCGCCTGCTGGACGGACGGATTGGAGCACGCTATCCGGGCCGTCCGTACCTGTCGTACCTGATGGCGTGCAGGGCGGAGGACCCGATCCCCGCCCTGCAGGCGGTGGCGGACAAGTACGCCGACACGCCGTTCCGCTTCATCCCGGAGCGGGAAATCCTGCAGAAACGGTGGAAACGGCTCCGCGAGGACGAGGCGGCCGATGAGGCCAGCGCCAGGCAGTTGTATGAAGATGTCAATGCCTATCGCAAGGCGCTGCGGAGCCAGAAGGCCGGCTTCAGCCGGGGCTTGAGCCTGTCGGTGGACGATATCCTGGACGCCCTTACCGACTCCCGCCTGTATGTCCGTTTCCAGGAGGATTCCATCATCCTGACCGGCCGGAACTTCGGTCGCGGGCTGGTGTCGTTCGAATCGGACGAACACAGCCGGACCGTCACCCTCCGGAACCGGGACGGGCGTTTCTATGTCCTGGACACGGTCAAGGCCAGGATTCCCGACCTTCCGGACGGCAGCTACCGCGTCACGACGCAACACGGAGGACGGGCTTCCTACCAGAAGTACAGCCTGTCGATGGCCGTCCGGCAGCAGGGGGAGGATTTCGCCATCTATGTGGCTGATTGTCTGACAGGCGAACCCGCCACGTCGGCGGTCATCCGGCTCAGATACGGAAATAGTCACAAAAAAGTGCTGGAGCGGGAGATCCGGCTGGACGGTCCGGGGTTCACGCCCCTTCCTGCGGACTTCCGGGAAAAGATCAACCCCGATGGTTATGTCTGGCTGGATGCACGGGTCGGGAGCCATCGGAGCAAATACGTCTCTGTCCGCGAGCCGCGGTCCTGGGAATACGGGCCCCCGGCGACGCTCCATGGCCGCGTGTTCAAGGACCGCGGTGCCTATCGTCCCGGCGATACCCTCAAGGCCAAGGCCATCCTGTTCGAGGGCGACCTGCGCGACCGGGTGAAGGCGCTGGCCAAAGGAGAGCGTGTCCGGGTGAAGATCCTCAACGCGCAAAGAGAGAAGCTGGCCGAAATGAACCTGAAGACCAATGCCTTCGGATCGGTGGCCTGGGAATGGGCCATCCCCGGGGAAGAGCGGAACGGTCTGTGGAACATCGAGGTGGTGTATAAGGATGAAATGCTGGTGCGCTCCGCTTTCCGGGTGGACGACTTCGTCCTGCCGACTTTCGAGGTGACCTTCGATCCGCAGGAGAAGCCTTACTTCCCGGATTCCGAGATCGAGATATGCGGCAAGGCGGTCAGCTATTCCGGGCATCCCGTGGACAGGATGACACTGGAAGGGCGCATCACCTCATATTCCCGGGAAGTCTGGAAAGGGGCGTTATCCATCGACGGGAACGGCGCCTTCCGGATTCCGTTCACGCCGACCGACTCCGGGAGTTATAAGTTGACGGTCAGAGCGACAGATGCGTCTGGCGAGACACACGATTTCGAGCATAAGTTCCGGGTGTCGCCTGGCCTGTCCCTGGCTGTCAAGCTGAAGAACGCGGCCCCCGGAGCGTTGTCCGTCGGGCCTTCCCTCATGCTGGACAACTCCATCCTGACGGAGCCCGTCGCCCGCCTTGCCTGGACGGTCAACAATGGCGGCGAATCCGTTCGCATGCCCGTCAGATATTACTTGAAAGATGCAGACGGCAACGAGCTCCGGACAGGCGTATCGGAAAAAACGCTCGAACTGGACCTGTCCGATTGCCCGGATGGCTTGTATTACATCCTGGGTGTAGTCTTGTACGAAATCCAGAATGTAGACATGACTGTGCAGAAGACTGCCGAGACCGTAATGCCCATCCTGAAGATGACTTCCGGCCTGAACGCCCCGGTGCGGAGCGTGTTCCTGCCCGGTGAGACGGATATCGAAGCCGGCAGGCGGATCCAGGCCCGGCTGGGCGCCGGGGCTGGCCCGCTGTGGGCGGTGGCCACCCTGACCGCGCCGGACGGATCGGTCCTGGAGTCGCGCCCGGTCCATCTGTACGGAGACCAGTCGCTGCTGGAGCTTCCGTTTGTTTATAAAGATTCTTATCCCGACGCCGTGCGGCTGGAAATCTTCTATTTCCGCGATGCGGAGAAGGTGAGCCACGAGGCGACCTACCGTCGGGTCCGGCATTCGATGGACCTGCCGCTTTCTTTCTCCCGTTTCGAGGACCGCACGCGTCCCGGCGCCCCCTTCACCCTGTCTCTGCAGTCGGTGCCTGGCGTTGAGGCTGTCGTGTCGGTGTACGACAAGAGCCTGGATGCGATGGCCCCGAACGTCTGGAAGCGGGTGGAGCTGCGTGCACCGGTTTTCCGGCGACCCGTGTTCTGGTCGGTGACCGGGCGCCTCACCAGCCGGTCATTCGTCGTCCCGCGCATCTTTCCGACCGGCGCGCAGGGCTCGGTCTATGGTGTCGTCTTCGATGCCACAGGTGAGCCTCTCATTGGAGCTGCCGTTCTCGTTGAAGGCACCAGGACAGGGGCGGTGACCAACGTGGATGGTTTCTTCTCGCTGGAGGCGCCGATCGGTGCCACTTTGACGATTTCCTGTATCGGCTACGAGACCGTCCGACTGCCCGCCGCTCCCGGGGTGGAGGTTATCCTGGAGGAAGATCTTGAAATGCTGGAGGAGACGGTGGTCATCGGTTATGGCGTCAGTCGTCGTGGCGCTCCGGAATCTCGGGAGCCGGACGTAGTCGTCCGGGCGGACACCTATGTGGATGATATGCCGGAGCTTTCCGACGATGACTTCCGCGCCGTCTTCTCCGAGGCCCTGGCCTTCGATCCGTTCGTCTATCCCGACCAGGACGGCAAGCTGGATGTGACCTTCCGGACTTCCGACAAGCTGTCCACCTATCACGTCAATGTCTTCGCTCATGACCCGTCCATGCGGAACGCCACCCTGCAGCAGGACTTCGTGGTGACGGTGCCGGTGCGGATCTCCGTGGCGGAGCCGCGCTATCTGTACGAAGAAGACCGGTATCTGCTTACCGCTTCGGTGTCGAACATTTCCCGGGACACCCTGTCCGGCCGCCTGTATCTGCGGGTGGAGATGGAAGACGCCGTGGAGGACCGGCAGCCGGCGTACGCCCAGGCGGCGGACCTGACGGTCCCGGCCGGCGGCACGTCCACGGCCCAGTTCACGCTCACGGCGCCGCCTTCCTTCCAGCCTTCCTTCGTAGGCTGGTGGGACGAGCCGAAGCTGAACCTGCAGCTGGTGTTCGAGGGTGACGGCTTCAGTGACGCCGTGCGCCTTTCCGTGCCGGTCGAGCGGGCGGAGCAGCTGATCACGGAATGCCATTCGGCCCTGGCCGGGCCGGAAGCCGTGGATTCGCTCCGCCGGATGTTCGTCAACGCGCCCGGCGACAAGGCGGAAGTGACGTTCCGGACGCTCCGCGAACTGGCGGAGGAGGGCCTCGCGCAGTGGACGGCGCCGGAGGATCCGGACGCCCTCTCGCTCTCGGCCAGTTTCTATGCCCGGGCGCTGCTGGGCCGGGATACGACCGGCACGCTGGCCCCGCTCCTGGCCCTGCGCTGCGAGGACGGCGGCTTCGCCTGGACGAAGGGGATGGAGTCCTCGGCGGTCGTGACGGCCACCATCCTGGAGCGCATGGCCGTGCTCCGGGACAAGGGCATCGCCGTCCCGGACCTGACGCAGACCGTCCATTACCTGGACTATAGCCAGTTCGGCAACTGGTGGCCGCGCTGGTGCGGCGGTCTTTCGGACGAGCAGTATATGGACATCCGGGCCATGTGGGCGTCCGTGCCCTTCGACCTGAAGGGGGTGGAGGAGAAGGCGGTCCGCCGCTACCGGCTCCGGGATTTCCGCAGCTTTGCGCGGAGGTACCTGACCCCCGGCCGCTATGACTACGCCAACGGCTGGATCCTGGACAAGGCTCGCCGCGTGCGGACGCTCCGCAACCTGACCGCCTCCGAGGCGGGCCTGGCCCTCGGCCGGGCCTGGGGCGAAGTGACCTTCGCGTCCGACCGGTTCGCGAAGTCCATCCAGCGCGACCTCGTCAGCCTGGAGCAATACGCCGTGCGGCATCCGTCCGGCGCACTTTACTACCCGAACGCCGTGCTTCCTTTCCGGGGTCTGCTCTCTTCGGAAGTCTATGCCCACGCCCTGCTCGCCGGCGAGCTTGGGGGCCGGGTCTCCGACGGGGTGCGGCTCTGGCTGGCCCTCCAGAACGAGACGCAGTCCTGGACCGGCAATCCGGCCTACGTGGACGCGCTGCAGCTGATCCTGTCCTCGTCGGACGACCTGCTGGACCGCCAGATCGTGACGCTGACCGCTTCCGAGACGCTTCCGTTCGCGGACGTCCAGGCCTCCGGCAATGACATGCGCATCGACCGGAAGTTCTATCTGGAGCAGGACGGCGCGCGTTATGAGCTGCAGCCCGGCGACACGCTCCAGGTGGGCGACAAGGTCATCGCCGCCTATGAGCTCTGGAGCGCGGAGAACCGCTCTTTCGTCCGGCTGGACGCCTTCCGCGAAGCCTGCTTCCTGCCGGTCGACCAGCTTTCCGGGACGGTGACGGGCGGGACCGGCCCGATCCGGTCCTATGAGCAGTGGCCGCGGATCCCGAAGTGCTACCGCGAAGTCCGCGCCGACCGCACGTGCTGGTGGTTCGATGTCTGTCCGGAAGAGACCACGAAGTGGGAAGAATCCTTCTTCGTGACCCAGGCCGGTACTTTCACGGCCCCCGTGGTCACGGTCGAATCCCTCTATGCACCCCAGTACCGCGCCAACGCGGGCTATGGGGCTCCTTTCACCGCCTGCCCTTGACGGCGGGCTGAACTACAGTATGGCAGACATCCTGACTGAGACATACCAACGGATCCGACAGCGCCTGATGGCCCGGGCCGGGAAGATGCTCACGGACGCGGACGCGGCCGAGGATGCGCTGCAGGATGCTTTCATGCGGCTCTGGAGCCGTTATCCCGTGCGCAGCGAACGGGAGGCGGAGGCGCTGCTGGTGCGGACGGTCCGGAACGTCTCCATCGACCAGCTGCGCAGGCGCAAGACCGTCCCGCTTGCCGGCGACCTGCCGGAAGAGGATGTGGGCGAGAGCCGCGAGAAGCTTTTCCGGCAGGTCGAGGAGATGGTAGATACGGAACTGACCAACCTCCAGCGGCTGATCATCCGGAGACACGAGTACGAAGGTGTCACGCTGGAAAAGATTGCCAAAGAACTGGGCATGCAGCCCCCGGCCGTCAGGATGCAGTTGTCCCGGGCCTGGAAAACCATCAGAGAAATATACAGGAAACGATATGACGAAGAATAAAAGCTACTATATGGATCTGGCCGACCGCCGGTTCGAAGGTCTTCTCACCGAGGACGAAGAGCTGGAACTGAAGTCGTTCCTGGCCTCCACGGAGGACCCGGATTTCGACGAAGTGAAGGCGGTGGCCGGCTATTTTGCAATGGGGAAGGCCCTGTCGAAGGGCCGCCCGGCCGCAACCGCCCGCCCGCTTGCGCGGGGGGCCGGTTTCCGCTGGGCCGCGGCCCTCGCTGCCGCGTGCCTTGTCCTCGCGTTGTCCATCGGCCTGTACCATCGACAGAACGACTGCTACATCCTGGCTTACGGTGAGAAGTCGACCGACGTGCAGCAGGCATTCGACGACATGTCCGCCACCCTGGAAGGCATTTTCGGGGAGAGCGAGGATGTCGGCGAAGAATTGTTTGACCTTTTCAATCCTGCCTTATGAAACGGATCTTGATTCTCATCGTCTTGCTGCTGCTGTCGGTGTGGACCGCGTCCGCGCAGGGAGACCTGCAGGTGGGCGCCGTCTTCGACGGGAAGGTGGTGCCGGCGACGGCCATGAAGGAGACCTTCATCCGAAGTTCCCGGCTGGAGACTTACCACCTGGAGCAGTATCGCAGCGTCTCTTTCACCGGAGACGACCAGGTCCTCGCGGAGGTGTCCCGCCGCGTCCTTGCCGACGCGGAGCGGGCCACCGACCAGGAGATCCACATGAAAGAAGGTCGCCTGGCCTATGCCATCCTCACCTTTGAGGACGGTGGCCGCGGCAACCGCTTTGTCTGCTTCCAGTGCGTGTCCAAGGCCGGGAGCCATGCCGTCACGCTGGTCTACATGACCGGCCCGGCCACGCTGGACGACCTCAAGAAGCTTTTCCGGAGCGGGCAGTGACGGCTTACTCCGGGAGGAGCGAGCAACGGAGGTATCCGCTGGTCACATAGTCTCCGAAGGAGCAGCTGAAGGTGACTCCCTGGAAGAGGAGGACGACCTGGTCGTCTGTCTTTTCCGCGAGGACGATCTTCCCGCCATGGGAATAGGTCGTCGCATTGCTGTCGCTCGAATAGAAGAATGTAAACATGAAGCGGCTGATCCGCAGTTCATCGCCGACTTTCATGTTCTTGATGTCGTCGAAGTAGATGCTGAGCAAGAATGAATCGTAGACATGTCCGCCGCTGCTGCCTGCGCTGAACCAGGACTTGCCCTCGATATCGCTCGTCTTGTGGACGGTGGCCTCGCGGAAGGTGGTGGCCGAGTCTTCGTACTGGTCGCTCTTCGTCGTGAACGTAGTCTGGGCCTGATTGTTCCAGTCGATGGTCACTCTGTTCTCGGGGGTGTCTTTCTCGCAGGATACGGCCGTCATGGCAATGCAGAGGATGGCGGCCAGGGTAAGCATTCGTTTCATAAGGAATAAGTTTTTGACATTTCTATCCTTATAACGTCCCTGACCGGGAAATACTGCGTCAGGCGGACGGGCTCTGCCCGTTCCGGCGGGCGAAGATGTTGGCCAGGATCGTGCCGCTGATGCTGTGCCAGGCGCAGGAGATGGCGCAGGGCACGACGGCCATCGGGTTGGTGGCCACGAAGAAGGTCATCGCCAGGTTGGTGCCCAGGCCGGCGTTCTGCATTCCGACCTCGATCGAGAGGGTGCGTTTCTTGGCGGTGCTGAACTTGAAGAGCCGCCCCACGGTGTAGCCCAGCACGTATCCGATGCTGTTGTGGCAGAAAACCATGCAGAAAGTGAGCAGGAACAGCACGACGCCGTTCTCGACCAGCGGGTCGTGCACGGTGGAGACGACCCCGCCGACGATGCAGGCGAGGCAGACGACAGACAGGCCCGGCATGCAGCCCTGCACCTTGCGGAAGACGTCTTTGTGCCCAAGCCACAGGTTCAGGAGGAATCCGACGGCGATCGGGATGATGGTCACGATGAGGATCTGGCGGAACATCCCGAGGGCGTCCACGTCCACCCGTTCGCCGGCCAGCAGGAGCACCAGCAGCGGCGTCAGCACGGGCGCGAGCAGCGTCGAGGCGCAGGTCATTCCCACGGAATAGGCGACGTCCGCCTTGCAGAGGAACGACATGATGTTGCTGGACACGCCACCCGGGCAGCATCCCACGAGGATGAGGCCGATGGCCATCGCGGTGCTGTAGGGCGCGAACGCGGGGACCTGGCTGAACAGCCAGGAAAGGGTGAACGCCACCAGCGGCATGATGGTGAACTGCGCCGCCGCGCCGATGAGGATGTCGAGCGGGCGTTGCG
This sequence comes from uncultured Bacteroidales bacterium, assembly GCA_900319975.1. Lineage (GTDB taxonomy): Bacteria > Bacteroidota > Bacteroidia > Bacteroidales > UBA932 > Cryptobacteroides. The sequence goes on from ONQP01000013.1 coordinate 11,713, forward strand.
CCAGGAGCTTGAAATCCTGGGGCGTGAGGGTGAGCCCCATCGTGAGCATGATGATGCCCAGGATGATGGTCTGGGCGTCGCCCTTGACCCACGCGAAGATCTGGGGATAGAAAAACGTGACCGCAGCGGTCAGGATGATGAAGATGCTGGCCTTGCCGCTTAAGAAATCGCTGACCTTTTTGAAAATGTTCATGATCCTCTCGAACCGATAACTTTTTTTGCGGACGCTAATATACCCATTTCCCCGCAGCTTGGCAATTCTTCGTTAAAAACAAGGGTTACGTTGTCGCGCGACTTCCTGAGCCACGACAGATTTGCTTTAATGTCCGAAAAATGTTATCATTGTAAAATGCAGAGTGAATCTGATAATAGGACATGACAAACTTTTAAAAAACTTAGAGGAATGAGAAAAACGATCCAACTGTTGTTTGCATTGGCCCTTCTGGCTTCCTGCGCTGGCCGGAACGAAGGCAATTTCCATCTGACCGGAACGATTGAAGGGGCGGAGGGGAAAACCGTTGTGGTCGCTCTTGCAGACAAGGATATCTTCCATTGCGACGAGAAGTTCCTTGAAAGGATCCGGATACGGAATAATAAGATTGAGGCATTCCTTTCCTTGGATCCCAATTCGGTGTATCGAATCAATGTCCCTACCCATAAAGGAGGCGGAGCGTATGCCTTCCTTCCTTTCTTCGTGGACGATCCGGAACTGTATGTGACTTATTCGAAGGGTTCCAGGATCCTTTCCAGTTCAAAGTCTCCACTGAATGCTTCCTATAGTTCCTATGAGGAAACCAAGAGGGAAGCGCTTCGGGACGCAAATGCAGAGTACCATAGGCTTTGGGACAGTCTGGAGCGGGCGAATACTTATTATACGAAAGAGTATGACGAGCTCCTGGAGCGGTACTATGCGTCTTCCGGAGCAGAACGGGATACTTTTACCGTGCTTCTGCGTAAACTTGAAATGAGCGGGGAGAAGCTGACGCCTGAGGGCCGGGCCCAGGATTCGTTGACGAACGAGATCCGAAAGCGAGAGCTGGAGTATGACAAGGTCCATCTTTGTGAGGAAGAACCCACGCTGGCGACGTTCTACCTGGTTGCGTGCTCCATGGGAGAAGCGCTCGCCCTCAATCACGATGTCAACTTCTGGCTGTCTCTCTATGACGAGGTGTATAAGGATCTCTTTCCCGGGAGCAACGTGCACGTCCTGGCCAGGGAGGCCATCGAGGGAGCCAAGGTTTACGAAGGTGCTCCTTACCAGGATTTCTCCTTGCCCGACTCGGAAGGGAATCGGGTTTCGTTGTCGTCTTTGATTGACGGGAAAGTGGCGGTGCTGGATCTTTGGGCCTCCTGGTGCAGTCCCTGCCGGTCGAACAGCCGTCTGCTCATCCCCGTCTATGAAAAGTACAAAGACGCCGGCTTCACGGTGGTAGGGGCGGCACGGGAATTCAAGGATTCCGAATGGAGGAAGGCCTTGGCGCAGGACGGCTATCCCTGGGAGAACCTGATCGCCCTGGGAGAGGATCAGGCGGTCTGGACGTTGTATGGTATCCCTGCAAGCGCAGGCGATCGTTTCCTCATCGGTCCGGATGGGACCATCCTCAAGATCAACCCCGCCCCTGAAGAAGTGGAGGCTGCGATTCTGGAATGCCGCCAGGGCATCAAGCAGTAGGAGGTTCGATAGAAGCGAATGCTCCGCAAAACGAAAAAAGTCAGGCGACAGCCTGACTTCTCGTTTTGTGGAGCATAGGAGAAAAAATGGGTGTATCTTTGTGTCATGACTTACAAACTGGTGATTTTTGACCTTGACGGCACGCTCGTGGATACGATTGCGGATCTGGGCGCGGCCGTCAACGTGGCGTTGAAAAAGAAGGGACTGCCTCTGCATACGCTTGAAGAATACAGGGTTATGGTCGGCAACGGCGTCCGCAAGCTCGTGCAGCGGGCGATGCCGGCGGCGGTGCAGGACGACGAAGCGCTCCTGGACGAGTTGCTCGCCGATTTCATGTCCTATTATATAGATCATATAGACGACAGGTCCGCGCCCTATCCGGGCGTGCCGGAACTGCTGGCCGAGCTGGACGCCGCCGGCGTGAAGCTGGCCGTGGCTTCCAACAAGTTCCAGTCGGGTGCCGAGAAGCTGGTCGGGCGCCTCTTCCCGCAGGTGCCGTTCGTCGCGGTGTGCGGCGGCGGCCAGGGCCGGCCGCTCAAGCCGGATCCGGCGGTGATCCGCCAGATCTGCGAAGCGGCGGGCGAGCCGCTGGGCCGGACGGCGCTGGTGGGCGATTCCGGCACGGACATGGCCACGGCCGCTGCCGCCGGCATTCCCGCGGTCGCGGTGACCTGGGGCTTCCGCCCCGAAGCCGCGCGCGCGGCCGCCGACCGCGTCGCGGACACGGCGGCGGAGCTGCGCGACATCCTCATTTCGCGCGATTGCGCGGACGCGTAAGAATCCTTATCTTTGTCCCCCATGAAACGAGTCTTGATTCTCCTGGCCGCAGCCGTCGTCTGTCTGGGCGCCTGCGCCGCCAACAAAAAATCGAAGCCGCAGAGCTTCGTGATCAATACGGAAACAATCGGAAAGGAAGTGATGGGCTATGCCGGCACCACGCCGCTCGAGATCCACGTCAAGGACGGCCGGATCGAGAAGATCGTGGCCCTGCCGAACAACGAGACGCCCGGGTTCTTCCAGCGCGTGCTGGACAGCCCGATCTTCTCGTCCCTGACCGGCAAGACCATCGAAGAAGCCTCCGAAGTCCAGCTGGACGCCGTGAGCGGTGCCACCTGGTCTTCGAAGGCAGTGATTGAGAATATCCGGCTGGGCCTCAAAGAGGCCAGCCGGAAGAAGTAAATCCCTAGAATTTGAATTCGATGCCGCCGAGTACCGAACGACCCGGCATCGGGTAGTCGCGTACCAGCTCGTAGCGGCAGTCAAGCAGGTCCTTGCCCGTGACGAAGAGCGTCAGCGCGCTGTCTTCGCACAGCTTGACGGTCTTGCGCAGCGAGAGGTCGAGGCTGTTCCAGTTGGGCATCGCTCCGGAAGCGTCGAAGCGGCCGGAGCGCCAGTTCCACAGGGCGTCGATGCGCCAGCCTGCGACGGCGAAGTCGCCGGCGAGCACGACCGTGTGGCGGGCCACATACGGGATCTGCTGGTCGAAGGTGTAGCTGTCGGGCGTCTTGTCGAGCGCGTTCTGGCGGGCGTAGCGGGCGGAGAATCCGCCGGCGACCACGCCGTTGTCGTAGCGCGCCGAAACGACGGCGTCACCGCCCCACGCCTCCACGCGGCCGATATTGTACGGCAGCCAGACATTAGGATTGTCGGGCATAGGAGCGGAAGTGATCTTGTCCTTCAGGAAATTGTAGAAGGCGTCCACCTTGATGCCGAATTTCCAGTCGGCGGCGGCACGGTGCCAGTCGATGCCGAGATCGGTCAGCCAGGCGTCCTCCGGCTTGAGGTCCGGATTGCCGTAGCCCGGATAATACAGCTCGTTGAAGGTCGGCGCGCGGAAGGCGCGGCGGCCGAAGGCCGTGATGTCGAGGCTCTTGTGAACCTTGAAGCGCAGGTCCAGGGAAGGGGAGACGCTGTGGAGCGCCTCGGCGCCCTTGTCGAAGGTGCCGCGGTACTCCACCGCCAGGTCGGCGCTGAAGCGGCCGAGCCGGAAGGCGGAGCCCAGCGCGGCGATCGCCGCGGTGCGGGCGGCGTCGTAGCCCGTGGCCTTGAGCGCGCCGTGCTCGATGTCGGCAGCCAGCGAAAGCGCCCAGAAGTCGGTCAGACGGAAGGTGTGGGAGCTGTTGAGCTGGAAGTCGGTGAAGTCGTAGTTGCTGTCGCCCCAGGCGCTCTTGTAGAAGATGTTGTCATAGGCGCCCTTGGCGCTCAGGTTGAGGGTATAGAGCTCGGAGAAAGCCTTGCGCAGGGTACCCTGCATCACGAAGTTCTTGTCGGACTGACGGTCGTCGGACGGCCAGCTCAGGGAGCCGGGCGTGCCGCGGTTGGAGGCGTTGAGGTAGGTCTTGAACTGCCACTGGCCGCCGTCGAGGGTGCCGAAGACGTCGTAGCCGGCGCGGAGCTGCTTGAGGTCGTTGCCGGTGCGGCGCGCGCCGGCGTCGCCGTAAGGGAAGTCGCCCTTGGTCAGGATCCCGGAGGCATAGGCGCTGATGGCCACGCGCTCGGAAGCCTTGACGTCAAAGCGCACGGAGGGCATCCAGGTGCAGAAGGAACCGGCCTGCAGGCTCACGTGGCCGCCGAACGGGCTGTTGCCGAACACCGGCTTGGCCGTGCGGAAGGAAAGGCTGTTCTGGGCGTAGTCCACCACGACGCTGCCGAGGGCCTCGATGGGCAGCATGCCGAGGTCGTTCTGGCCGCTCTGGAAATTGCTGACGCGGACGCCGTCCAGATAGATATCGGTGTGGGCGGTGCCCAGGCCGCGGAGATTCGCGCCCTTCAGGCCGGCGAGTCCGCCGTAGTCGCTGATGCCGAGTCCGGGAATGCGAAGAAGCGCATCAGCGGCCGTCCCGTCGGCACGCAGTGCGACCGTGTCCGTCCTGGACACGACGACGCCCTTGTCGGCCACGATGGTCACGGCCGTGAGGGTGTCCGGCGTTTCTGCCACCAGCAGTCCCGCCGCAATCAAAAGGGAAGATAAAAACATAGTTCTTTCGTCGTAATGGCGGCCTGACCCCGGGCCTCCGGTTTGACTCGAACGTGGCAGGTCTTCGGGCTCTCCCCGTTTCCGGCGCCTTCTCGTCCCGGAGGACAATGGCTGACAGATAGCCGGAACGTTCGTAAGAGGATTACCGCTGCGGGCACAGCTCCGGTTTTGCACCGGATTCCCTTTTCAAGTTGCGCAGGCAACTCACCGCGTTCTGGAGGCCAAAGTTAGGAAAAATATTTTTTACCGAAAAAATCAGCAAATATTTATTGTTTATCAATAAATTTTTATATCTTTGCAGAAACATAAAACTATTTAGCCTTATGATTGAATGGTGGACCTCGCTCGATCTTTCGAGCAAAATCCTTTGGGCTGTGACCCTCTCGGCTTCGCTGGTGTTCGTCATCCAGACCGTGATGACCTTCCTGGGCGCCGCCGGAGACAGTGATTTCGATATCAATACGGACGTGGACGCCGGGGGCGATGTCCCCGACGCTTCCGTGGAGGTGGGACACGACGTGTCCGGCGTCCAGGAGGCGGCGCACGCCGGTTCCGGCATGAACCTGCTGACCTTCCGCAACCTGGTCAATTTCCTCCTCGGCTTCGGCTGGACGGCCATCCTCCTGAAGGACGACGTCCCTTCCGTGAGCCTGCGGATGCTGATCGCCATCGTCGTGGGCGTGCTGCTGGTCGTGCTGGTGATGCTGCTCTTCAAGTGGCTGACCGGCATGCAGGAGTCCGGCACCATCAACGTCTATAAATCTGCCGTCGACTGCCAGGGCACGGTCTATCTGACCATCCCGGGCGAGCGCGCCGGCGAGGGCAAGGTGCAGATCACCATCAACAATTCCGTGCGCGAGTACGCCGCCCTGACCGACGGTCCGGAGCTCAAGACCGGCGTGCGCATCCGCGTCGTGGACGTGGTCAGCCCGACCACCCTGCTCGTCGAAGAAATCAACTCGATTATCATCTAAATACTACACGAATATGGAACTCTACATCATCCTCATTATCGTGGGCGTGCTTTTCGTGACCTTCACGGCCATCCTCGCCCGCTACAAACGCTGCCCTTCCGACAAGGTGCTCGTCATCTACGGTAAGACCGGCCGCGATTCTTCCGCCAAGTGCATCCACGGCGGCGCCGCCTTCATCTGGCCCGTGTTCCAGAGCTACCAGTTCCTGGACCTCAACCCGATCTCCATCGAGTGCAACCTGACCAACGCCCTGTCCAAGCAGAACATCCGCGTGGACGTGCCGTGCCGCTTCACCGTCGGTATCTCCACCGAACCGGAAGTGATGACCAACGCCGCCGAGCGTCTGCTCGGGCTCGCGCAGGACGAGATCCGCGGCATCGCCACCGATATCCTCTTCGGTCAGCTGCGTCTGGTGATCGCCACGATGGACATCGAGGAGATCAACGCCGACCGCGACAAGTTCCTCGCCGCCGTCAGCCAGAACGTCGAGGCCGAGCTCCGCAAGATCGGTCTGAAACTTATCAACGTCAACGTCACCGATATCCGCGACGAGTCCGGCTACATCGAGGCCCTCGGTAAGGAAGCCGCCGCCAAGGCCATCAACGACGCCAAGAAGAGCGTGGCCGAGCAGAACCGCTACGGTGAGATCGGTAAGGCCGAGGCCGACAGGGACAAGGACATCCGGATCGCCGAGACCAGCCGGGATACCCGTATCAACACCGCCCTCGCCAACGCCAAGGCCGTCGAGGGTGAGAACAGCTCCAAGATCGCCATCGCGCAGTCCGACGCCCAGCGCCGCGAGAAGCAGGCCGAGGCCGAGCGCCTCGCCGTCGCCGCCGAAAAGGTCCAGGCCGCCAAGGCCCTCGAGGAGGCCTACAAGAGCGAGCGCGACGCTGAAATCGCCCGCGCCGAGCGCGAAAAGGCGACCCAGCAGGCCAACATCGTGGTCGCCGCCCAGATTGAGAAGGAGAAGGCCATCATCGAGGCCGAGGCCGAGGCCGAGCAGCTCCGCCGCAAGGCCAAGGGTGAGGCCGACGCCATCTTCGCCAAGATGGACGCCCAGGCCCGCGGTACCCTCGAGATCCTCGCCAAGCAGGCGGAAGGTTTCGGCCAGCTCGTTGCCGCTGCCGGCGGAGACGCCCAGCAGGCCATCACGATGCTGATCACCGACAAGCTGCCCGAACTGGTCAAGACCCAGGTCGAAGCCGTCAAGGGCATCAACATCGACAAGGTCACCGTCTGGGACGGTGGCAAGGGCGAGAACGGCAAGACGGCCACGGCGAACTTCGTGTCCGGCCTCATGGGATCGGTCCCGCCGCTCGAGGAGCTCTTCAAGATGGCGGGCATGAGCCTGCCGGGCTACCTCAAGGGCAAGCCTGAGGAGGCTCCCGCGGCGGAACCCAAAGCGGAGGACTAAGTCATGATCGTCATTAATGTAGATGTGATGCTTGCCCGGAGGAAAATGTCCTCCGGGGAACTCGCCCAACGCGTGGGGATCACAGCTGCAAACCTCTCGATCCTCAAAACAGGTAAAGCTAAAGCGATCCGCTTCACCACGCTGGAAGCGCTCTGCGCCGCGCTGGACTGCCAGCCGGGCGACATCCTCGAATACCGTCCGGACGAATAGTCCAGGTCTGGAATCCTACTGAAAAACGCCCCGGGAACGGGGCGTTTTTCTTATCCTTTGATGTCGATGGTGAAGCCTTCGTCGATGAGCGGCTGCACGAGCGCGCGCATCTCCGCGGCGGAGTATTTCTCCAGCCCGAGGGCCGGGGTGGGGCGGTCGATGGTGTAGACCATGATGCGGCGGGGCCTGAGGTCGCGGACGATGTCCATCCAGCCGTTGAGGACCTCCGGGCTGCCGGAGTCGAAGTCCGGGCTGCGCAGGAACATCGTCTGCAGGACGAAGTCGCCGTGGAAGCCGCGCAGGGCCTCCAGGACGCGCTCGAGCCGGAATCCGGGCGCGGGGTGGTTGATCTTCTCCACGAGCGCGTCCGTGGGCGCGTCGATCTTCAGGATCGGGTTGTCCACGCGCTTGAGCGCCGCGGCGACCTCCGGGACGTGCACGCGCGTGGCGTTGGAGAGCACGGATACCTTGGCGTTGGGATAATAGGCGTCGCGCAGCTCGAGCGTGTCGTCGATGATGCGGGGGAACTCCGGATTGAGGGTGGGCTCACCGTCGCCGGAGAAGGTGATGGAGTCGATGGGCGTGCCTTCGAGCATGCAGGCGGCCAGCTTGTCCTCCAGGGCGGAGCGGACCTCCGCCGCCGTGGGCAGGACCTGGTCGTCGCGGCCGTCCTTGTTCCAGCCGCATTCGCAGTAGATGCAGTCGAAATTGCAGATCTTGCCCTTGCGCGGCAGCAGGTTGATGCCGAGCGAGGATCCCAGCCGGCGGCTGTGGATGGGCCCGAATACGGTCTCTTCGCGGATCATGGCTTTAGAATTTGCCGTCTTTGTTGGCTTCCTCTATGCGTTGGTAGAGGTAGGTCGGATAGTCTCCGGTGAAGCAGGCGAGGCAGAGCTCCGAACGCTTGCCGGCCTTGTAGAGCGCTTCCTGGGAAAGGAACGCGAGCGAGTCGACGCCCAGGATCTCCCGGACCTCGTCCAGGCCCTTGTGGGCGCAGAGCAGCTCGTCGTAGGTGGACATGTCCACGCCGTAGAAGCAGGGGCTCTTGATGGGCGGGCTGGCGATGCGGAGGTGCACCTCCGTGGCGCCGGCCTCGCGGAGCATCCTGACGATGCGGCGGGAAGTCGTGCCGCGGACGACGGAGTCGTCGATGAGGACGATGCGCTGGCCGCGCACGATGGACTTGACGGCCGAGAGCTTCATCCGCACGCCCTTCTCGCGCAGCGCCTGCGAGGGCTGGATGAAGGTGCGGGCGATGTATTTGTTCTTGATCAGGCCCATCTCGTAGGGGAGGCCGCTCGCCTCGGCGTAGCCCATCGCGGCGCTCAGGCTGGAGTCCGGCACGCCCACGACGATGTCGGCTTCGACGGGGGACTCCTCGTAGAGCAGCCGGCCGGTCAGCTTGCGGAAGGAGTGGACGTTGGTCCCCTCGATGTCGCTGTCCGGGCGGGAGAAATAGATGTATTCCATCGCGCACATGAAGTGGTGGCGGAAGTCGGAGTAGAAGTTGCTGCGCAGGCCGTGGTGGTCGATCGTGACGATCTCGCCCGGCTCGATGTCGCGGACGAAGGTGGCGCCGACGGCGTCGAGGGCGCAGGTCTCGCTGCTGACCACATAGCCCTCGCCCAGGCGGCCGAGGGACAGCGGGCGCAGGCCGTGCTTGTCGCGGCAGACGTAGAGGCGGTTCTTGGTCATGATCAGGAAGGCGAAGGCGCCTTCGATCATGTTGAGGGCTTCCTTGATGGCCAGGATGCGGGGGCGGTGGCGCTCCTTGTTGTCCTTGCGGATGAGGTGGGCGAGGATCTCGCTGTCCGAAGAGGACTGGAAGAGGCTGCCGTGGTCCTCCAGATAGTGGCGGAGCTGCTCGGAGTTGACGAGGTTGCCGTTGTGCGCCAGGGCGAAATCGCCCGTGTTGTGGTGGAAGAGGAACGGCTGGACGTTCTCGATGCTGCCGCCGCCCGTGGTCGAGTAGCGCACGTGGCCGATGGCCATCGAGCCGGGCAGCCCGGCGAACTTCTCCTCGTCGCTGAAGATCTCGTGCACCAGCCCTTCGCCCTTGACCCGGCGCAGGACCTGGTCGTCCCCGCAGGCGACGATGCCGCAGCCTTCCTGGCCGCGATGCTGAAGGGCGTGGAGCCCGTAATAGACCAGACTGGCGGCATCCGGAATGCCATAGACTCCGAATACGCCACACTCCTCGTGGAGCCCGCTTTTTTGTGTGTGAATCATCACACAAAATTACTTTCAAACCGAGAGAAATGCAAAACATTTTGTAACTTCGTGCCCACAATTTCTTATATCGTTATGAAAGCCATCCTCAGCACAGATTTTCATTTCCCCGGACAGGTTGCCAAGTATACCGGCAAGGTCCGTGACGTGTACAGCATCGGCTCCGACTACCTCGTGATGGTGGCCACCGACCGCATCTCCGCCTTCGACGTCGTCCTCCCCAAGGGCATCCCCTATAAGGGTCAGGTTCTCAACCAGATAGCGTCCAAGTTCCTCGATGCCACCACCGACATCCTCCCCAACTGGAAGATCGCCGAGGTGGACCCGATGGCCACGATCGGCTGGCGCTGCGAGCCCTTCAAGGTGGAGATGGTGATCCGCGGCTACCTCACCGGCCACGCCTGGCGTGAATACAAGGCCGGCAAGCGCACCCTCTGCGGCGTCGCCCTCCCGGAGGGCATGGTCGAGAACCAGCGCTTCCCGGAGCCCATCATCACCCCGACCACCAAGGCCGCCGAGGGACATGACGAAGACATCAGCAAGGAGGAAATCATCGCCCAGGGCATCGTGTCCCGCGAGGACTACGAGCAGCTCGAGAAATACACCCGCGCCCTCTACAAGCGCGGCACCGAGATCGCGGCCGGCAAGGGCCTGATCCTGGTCGATACCAAATACGAATTCGGCAAGCGTGACGGCAAGATCATCCTGATGGACGAGATCCACACGCCCGATTCTTCCCGCTACTTCTACGCCGAGGGCTACGAAGAGCGCCTCGCGAAGGGCGAGCGCCAGAAGCAGCTCTCCAAGGAGTTCGTCCGCGAGTGGCTGATGGCCGGCGGCTTCCAGGGCCAGGCCGGGCAGCAGGTGCCGGAGATGACCGACGAGGTCGTCGCAGGCATCACCGACCGCTACGTCGAGCTCTACGAGCACATCACCGGCGAGAAGTTCCAGCCGGCCTCCGCCGAGGGCGACGCCGCCGCCCGCATCGAGAAGAACATCACTGACTTCCTTAATAAGAAATAGAATATGATCGAGCGCTATTCCCGCAAGGTGATGCGGGACGTCTGGACCGAAGAGAACAAGTTCAACGCCTACCTCGAAGTCGAAATCCTTTCCTGCGAAGCCTGGAGCAAGCTGGGCGTCATCCCGGCCGAGGACGTGGAGAAGATCCGCGCCAACGCGAAGTTTGAAGTCAAGCGCATCCAGGAGATCGAAGAGCAGACCCGCCACGACGTGGTGGCCTTCACCCGCGCCGTCAGCGAGAGCCTCGGCGACGAGCGCAAGTGGGTCCACTACGGCCTGACCTCCACCGACGTGGTGGACACCGCCAACGGCTACCTCATCAAGCAGGCCGACGCCATCCTCCTCAAGGACCTGGAGGACTTCCTCGCGGTCCTCAAGAAGCGGGCCCTGGAGTTCAAGGACACTCCCTGCATCGGCCGCACCCACGGCATCCACGCCGACATCACGAGCTTCGGCCTCAAGTGGGCCCTGTGGTACGAGGAGATGAAGCGCAACATCGAGCGCTTCAAATACGCCTCCGCCGGCGTCGAGGCCGGCAAGATGAGCGGCGCCGTGGGCAACTTCGCCAACATCCCGCCCTTCATCCAGGACTACGTCTGCGAGAAGCTCGGCACCCATCCCGCCGACATCTCCACGCAGGTCCTGCAGCGCGACCGCCACGCCTTCTACATCGCCACCCTCGCCGTCATCGCCTCCACCCTGGAGCAGATGGCCTTCGAGATCCGCAACCTGCAGCGCACCGAGGTCCGCGAGGCCGAGGAGGCGTTCCGCAAGGGCCAGAAGGGCTCCAGCGCCATGCCGCACAAGCGCAACCCGATCAGCAGCGAGAACATCTGCGGCTGCGCCCGCGTGATGCGCGGCTACATGTCCGCTTCCTGCGAGAATGTCGCCCTGTGGCACGAGCGGGACATTTCCCACTCCTCCACCGAGCGCATCATCCTGCCGGACGCCACGGAGCTGCTCGACTACATGCTGACCCGCTTCAAGGGCATCCTGGAGAACCTCACGGTCTATCCCGAGCGGATGATCAAGAACATCTGGTGCACCAACGGCGTCATCTTCGCCCAGCGCGTGATGAACGCCCTGATCGGCAAGGGCCTTTCCCGCGAGGAGGCCTACGACACCGTCCAGCCCATCGCGATGAAGGCCTGGTCGGAGGGGCTCAACTACCAGGAGCTGCTGCTCGCCGACGCCAAGGTGATGGGATTCCTCTCCGAGGAGGAGCTCAAGGGCTGCTTCACGCTGGAATACTACTTCAAGAACGTCGACTACATCTTCAAGCGCGTCGGCATCCTGTAGCCGCCCGCGCATAAAAAATCCCCCGGGAGCAGCGCTTCCGGGGGATTTTTGTATGGGTCGCCGCCCTAGCGGATGACGATCTCCTTGCGGTCGGGACCGACGGAGATGATCTTGACCGGGCAGCCCGTCTCCTTCTCGATGAAGGCGATGTAGTCCTTGAGCTCCTGCGGGAAATCTTCGTATTTGCGGACGCCGCAGATGTCGCTGTCCCAGCCCTTGAACTCCTTGTAGACAGGCTTCACTTCCTCGCCGCTCTCGAAGGGGAAGTAGTCCACCTGCTTGCCGCCGATCTCGTAGGCGGTCGCGACCTTGATGGTCTTGAAGGTGTTGAGGACGTCGGCCTTCATCATGATCAGCTCGCTGACGCCGTTCATCATCACGGCGTACTTGAGCGCGACGAGGTCGAGCCAGCCGCAGCGGCGGGGGCGGCCCGTCGTGGCGCCGAATTCGTGGCCGATCTGGCGCAGGTTCTCGCCCGTCTCGTCGAAGAGCTCGGTCGGGAACGGGCCGCTGCCCACGCGGGTGCAGTAGGCCTTGAAGATGCCCATCACCTTGCCCACGCGGTTGGGGGCCACGCCGAGGCCGGTGCACACGCCGGCGGTCATCGTGTTGGAAGAAGTCACGAACGGATAGGTGCCGAAGTCGATGTCGAGCATCGAACCCTGGGCGCCCTCCGCGAGCACGGGGACGTCCTTCTGCAGGTAGTCGTTGACCACGAGCTCGCTCTCGATGAAGGGGAAGCGCTTGAGGTCTGCCACGGCCTGCATCCACTGCTTCTCGTAGTCCGTGATGTCATATTGGAAGTCGTACTGCGCCAGCAGGCCGAAATGCTTCTGCTTGAGGGCGTCGTAGCGGGCCTGGAACTCCGGGGAGAGGATGTCTCCGACGCGGAGGCCGTTGCGGCCGGTCTTGTCCATGTAGGTCGGGCCGATGCCCTTGAGGGTCGAGCCGATCTTGCTCTTGCCCTTGGCGGCCTCGCTGGCGGCGTCGAGCATCCGGTGCGTCGGGAGGATGAGGTGGGCGCGCTTGGAGATGAGCAGCTTGTCGGTGATGCTGCCGGCCTTCTGCTCGATCGCGCGGATCTCGTCCATCAGGATCACGGGGTCGATCACGACGCCGTTGCCGATGACGTTGACGGAGTCCTGGCGGAAGATGCCCGAAGGGACGGTGTGCAGCACGAAGCCGTCGCCGTCAAAAACCAGGGAGTGACCCGCGTTGGGACCACCCTGGAAACGCGCAATTACTTTGTAATCAGGGGTCAGGACATCGACCACCTTGCCTTTGCCCTCGTCGCCCCACTGGAGCCCGAGCACGACATCGATTTTCTTCATATCAACAATAATCAGGAGTTACTTTCCAACCTTTAAAGTTACGAAGAATTTTTGGTTCGACCAATTTATTTGCCCTCCGTCTGGCGCAATATTTCGCGGACCGAGGCCTCGGGCTGCAGGTTGCGGATCCCGGAGACGATCTGCTCTGTTTGTAAAGCGGAAAATTATTATATTTGTGAATCAACTGATAGCCAATATGAGAAGTATCCTTTCCGCCCTTGCCCTGGCCGCAGCTGTCTGGATGTCGGCCGGCTGCTCTGATTTCAAAGCCCCCTCCGTGGAGGGACGCGTGGTCGATGCCACCATCCACTCCGTCACCCTGCTTACCGCCGAAGGCGACTCGCTGAGCGTGAGCACGCTGGGCACGGATCCGATGCTCGTCCCGGGCGTCCTGCCCGGCGACGTCGTCCGCATCTACTATGTGACGCTCCCCGACGAGACGATGCAGGCGCTGGAGCTGAACGTCACGGAGCCTTCGGCCTACCGCCTGCTGCCCGGCATCTGGCGCGACTGCTCCAGCACGGAAGAAGTGGGCCTCGTGCTTGCCGAGGACGGTTCCGCGCAGGCCACGGGCCTGGAGCCGCTGCAGGACTGGTCCCTGGACGGCGACCAGCTCGTGCTGACGACGGTCCTGTCGGAGGAGCCGAAGACCACCGGTACGCTCCTGTTGCAGATCCGCAAGCTGGACGTCGACTCGCTTGTCGTCGGCGCACCCGGCCGCGAGTATGCATTCTCCCGCCAGCAATAGCTTTTCCCTGTTGTCTGAATAAGGTTTTTTAGTATCTTTGCGCCCCCAAAAATCATGGCAGAACGCAAAGATATATTGATGGGCCGACTCCGCAGCGGAGAGCCGCTGGGTCAGGGTGAGCAGTTCCGGCTCACCATGCTGCTGGCGTGGCCTTCGATCCTCGCGCAGCTGGCGATGTGCCTGATGAGCTACATCGACGCGGCCATGGTCGGCCGGCTCGGATCCGGGCAGGCCGCCGCCGTCGGGCTTGTGAGCTCGACCGCCTGGATCTTTGCAAGTTTCTGCTACGCAAACAGTTCTGGCTTCAGCGTGCAGGTCGCGCACCGCTGCGGCGCCCGCGATTTTTCCGGCGCGGAGCGGACCTTCCGCAACGGCATCTTCGTCACCCTCGGCATCAGCGTGCTGCTCGCTGCGCTGGCGGTCGCCATCCACGGCGCGCTGCCGCGCTGGCTGGGCGGGTCGCCCGAGATCCTGGCGGACGCGTCCGCCTATTTCCTGATCTACGCGCTCTTCCTGCCGGTCATGCAGCTGGCCATCTTCTGCGAGGCCTCGCTGATCGCGAGCGGGAACGCCAAGGTCTCCGGCATCACCAGCATCGCGATGTGCGTGCTGGACGTGGCGTTCAACTACCTCTTCATCTTCGTGATGGGGCTGGGCGTCGCGGGCGCGGCGCTCGGCACGGGCCTCGCCACGCTGTGCGCCGGCGCCTTCCTGCTCTGGTACGCGACTTGCCGCTGCGGCGAGCTGCGCCGGCAGAAGACGGGCGTCCCCGACCGGGACCGGAAAGACATCTTCACGCGGGCCTTCAAGATCAGCTGGCCGCTCTGGCTGCAGAACCTGGTGACCCGCGGCGCCTATATCGCCGCGACCGTGCTCGTGGCGCCGCTCGGCACCATCGCCATCGCGGCCAATTCTTTCGCCATCATTGCCGAAGGCTTCTGCTATCTGCCCGGCTACGGGATGCAGGACGCCGCCACCACGCTGGTGGGCCAGAGCCTGGGCGCGAAACGCCCCGACATGGCCCGGCGCTTCGCCTGGCTGACCATCGGCACCGGCGCCGCGATGATGACCTTCCTTGCCGTCCTGATGTGGGCGTTCGCCCCGCAGATCATGGGGCTCCTGAGCCCGGATCCGGAGGTCGTCGCGCTCGGCGCGAAATGCTTGCGCATCCAGGCCTGGGCCGAACTCCTGTTCGGCGTCAGCATCGTCGCCTACGGCTGCTGCATCGGCGCCGGCGACACCCTGGTCCCGTCGGCCATCAACCTGCTCAGCATGTGGGCGATCCGCCTCGGTCTCGCCCTCTTCCTGATACCCCGTTTCGGCCTTGTGGGCTACTGGATAGCAATGGCTATCGAGCTGTGTGTCAAGGGCCTGATCTTCATCGTGCGCATCGGCCGCGGCCGGTGGATGAAGACGCTCCTGACAGCTCCCGAGACCTGAACGGCTTCTGGCGCGTGCCTGTGCGAGTTGTTCATAAGTGTGTTGAAAAAAACAAATGGGCGCACGGGCTTTTGCTGGGCAGAAGGACTAAATTTGTACAACCGGACGTGTCGCCATGCGCCGTCCTTTAACCACTGAAATCAACTTACAGCATATGGACGTACGTAAAACCAACGGCTCTTTTGAAGAGTTCGACAAGGCCAAGCTGGCCCGTGGCATCCACGAAGCCTACAAGACTGCTGGAGAATACTGCGACGATGCCATCGTCGTCTCCATCATCAACAACCTTTATGTCTATGAGGGCATCACCAGCCGGGAGATCCGCCGTCAGGTGGAGGATTCCCTGATGTCCGTCAACAAGAAGGTGGCCCATGCGTATATCGACAAGTTCGACGCCGACCTCGACCTCCGCAAGAAGCGCGACTTCATCAAGGACTACATCAAGGCGTCCAACGCAGCGACGGGCTCCAAGTTCGACGCCAACGCCAACGTCACCCGCAAGAACATCGTGACGCTGGGCAACGAGCTGTACAAGGAGAACAACATCAAGCAGAACCGCTACATCATGCAGGACAAGATCAAGGCCCTGTACGGCCGCGCCATGGCGGACCAGTACATCAAGGACCTGGAGTCGCACGTCCTCTACAAGCACGACGAGAGCGGCACCCCGGGCTTCCCGTACTGCGTCGCCATCACGATGTATCCCTTCCTGGTGAGCGGCCTGCGCGAGCTGGGCGGCGTGTCCATCGCCCCCACCGACCTCAAGTCCTTCTGCGGCGAATTCATCAACCTGGTCTATTCCGTGTCCTCGCAGTTCATGGGCGCCGTGGCCACGCCCGAGTTCCTGATGTACCTGGACTACTTCATCCGCAAGGACTACGGCGACGACTACATCGCGCACCTCAATGACGTGGTGGAGAACAACGTCAAGCAGCGCACGCTCGTCAAGGTCATCGACAACTACTTCCAGCAGGTGGTCCACTCGATGAACATGCCTGCCGGCAACCGCGGCTACCAGACCGTGTTCTGGAACATCGGCTATTTCGACAAGCCCTATTTCGAGGGCGTGTTCGGCGACTTCGCCTTCCCTGACGGCTCCAAGCCGAAGTGGGAGACCCTCGACTGGCTGCAGCGCCACTTCATGAACTGGTTCAACGAGGAGCGCAACAACTATATCCTCACCTTCCCGGTGGAGACCATGGCCCTGCTGACCGACGGCGGCGACGACTTCGCCGACAAGGAATACGCCGATTTCACCGCCGAGATGTGGTCCAAGGGCCACAGCTTCTTCTGCTACCTCTCCAACAGCCCGGACTCCCTGTCCAGCTGCTGCCGCCTGCGCAACGAGATCCAGAAGGAAGACGGCCACAACCACACCACGCACCAGTATTCGATGGGTACCGCCTCCGTGGCCACGGGTTCCAAGTCCGTGATGACGATCAACCTCAACCGCCTCATCCAGGACGCCGTCCGGCGCTACTTCCTGGAGCGCCGCGGCGTCAACCTCGAGGCCGGCAAACCGCTGGATCCGGTGTCGCATTTCTATGACAAGGAGGACCTCTACAACAACTACATCGACAAGGACATCCGCGAGATGACCGAGCGGGTGCACAAATACCAGATCGCCTTCAACGAGATCATCAAGGATTTCCTCAAGGCCGACATGCTCGACGTCTACAAGGCCGGCTTCATCGACATGAAGAAGCAGTACCTCACCGTGGGCGTCAACGGCCTGACGGAGGCCGCCGAGTTCCTGGGCCTGCGGGTCTCCCCGAATCCCGAATACGGCGACTTCGTCAACACGATCCTCGAGACGATCAACATCTCCAACCGCAAGGACCGCACGCCGGACGCGATGTTCAACACGGAGTTCGTCCCGGCCGAGAACCTGGCCGCCAAGAACTACAAGTGGGACAAGAAGGACGGCTATTTCGTGTCGGAGAAGCACAACCTTTACAGCTCCTACTTCTACAACCCCGAAGACGACACCGTGTCGATGATCGACAAGTTCAAGCTCCACGGCGAGGACTTCGTGAAGTACCTCGACGGCGGTTCCGCCCTGCATATGAACATCGCGGAGCACCTCACCAAGGAGCAGTACCGGAGCCTGCTGAAGACGGCTGCCCACTATGGCACCAACTACTTCACCTTCAACTGCCGCAACACCGTCTGCAACGACTGCGGCTATATCAGCAAGGACACGCTCACGACCTGCCCGAAGTGCGGCAGCACCAACCTTGACTATCTCACGCGCGTGATCGGCTACCTCAAGCGTGTGTCTTCCTTCGCGGAGCCGCGCCAGATCGAGGCCCAGCACCGCTTCTACAATCCGAAGAACGCTCCGACGGAATGATCAAGTACATTCCGGAGCTCACGGACATCGTCCTCGAGGAGATTCCGGACAAAGTGACCCTGGCGGTTGAGATTACCAACTGCCAGGGTTCTTGTCCCGGATGCCACTCGCCGTTCCTCAAGCTGGACATCGGCGAGGAACTGACCCCGGCTGTCGTGGACCGGCTGATCGCCGACAACTACGGCGTCAACTGCTTCCTGCTGCTGGGGGAGGGCAAGGACCTGCAGGCCCTGCTGGGGATTGCGGAGCACCTGCGCCGGGCGCATCCGGAGCTGGAGCGGGCGGTCTATTCCGGCCGCGTCGAGGTGGAGCCCGAGATCTACGAAGCCTTCGACTACGTCAAGGTAGGGCCTTATATCGCGGCCAAGGGGCCGCTCAACAACCCTACGACCAACCAGCGCCTCTACCACCACGGCGAGGACATCACCGCGCGGTTCTGGCACAAAGGTTTGGAAGGAAAAAAATAGCTGCGCCTGGATGTCATCCTGAGCGCAGCGAAGGATCTAGCGAATGACGAGCACCGCTCCGTCGTCCTTCGGGATGCGGAGCGGTTTTTTCGCGGCCGCGGTGCGCTGCAGGCCGTCCTTGCCGGTGCTCAGCACGCTGGCGGTGCCGCCCAGGCGCGCTTCGATGGCGCGGACGTCCAGCGTCAGCGGCTCGTCGGAAGCGTTGATGGCGGCGACGTACCAGGCGGCGCCGTGGCGGCGGGCCAGCACGATGTTGCGGCCCGGATAGCCGTCGATCAGGCGCGTCTCATCCCAGGTCGTGGGCACTTCCCGCAGGAAGTCCAGCGCGGCCGCGGGCGCGTCCGTCAGGTTGTTGGGCGTGAGCGCGAAATTCTGGATCGGGTTCTGGTAGAGCACGGCGATGGCCAGTTCGGCCGCGTCCGTGGTCCGGCGCTGCGTGCCGAACACGCGGCCGCCGGGGCCCGGCGCGCCGTTGGCCCGGTTGAGGCGCTTGTTGAGGAACACGCCGCCGAATTCCATGCAGCCGACCGTATTGCGCAGGAACGGGTGCAGGGCGGCGTATTTCGACTCCAGGTCGCAGTGGTTCTGGCCGAAGATCATGTTCTCGGACGCGAGGACGGCCTCGCTGCCCACGTAGTTGGGATACATCCGCTCCCAGCCGCGCGGCAGGGTGGCGCCGTGGAAGATGCACATCAGGCCGTGGTCGTCGGCGTCGCTCAGGATGGCCTCATAGAGGCGTATCGTCTCCTGCTTGTCGCCGCCGAAGAAGTCCACCTTGATGCCCTTGACGCCGATGCTCTCCATCCAGCGCATCTCGGGCTTGCGGGCCAGCGGGTCGCACATCACGTTGACGGGGCTCTGGACGATGTCGTTCCACCAGCCGCTGGAGGAATACCACAGGAACACGTCCACGCCCACGCTACGGGCGTAGGAGACGAGCTCCGCCATGCCTTCGTGGCCGAATTCCTGGTCCCAGCCGGCGTCGATGAGGATGTAGGGCCAGCCCATCGCGGCGGCCAGGTCGATGTAGGCCACCTGGTCTTCGCGGTTCATGCTGGCGTCCTGCCAGACGATCCAGCTCCAGCTGCTCTTGCCGTAGCGGTAGGCGCGCGTGGTGGTGTAGCGCGGCTCCACGACGTCGAAGGCGACGGTCGTCTCCACGATGGGGGCGAGGTCCGCGCCCACGGTGAGCGTGCGCCACGGCGTGGCGCCGGGCAGCGCGAAAGCGGGCTCGACGGTGCCGTTGCCGTTGTTCTCTTCCGGCATCGGGAAGGCTACGGTGTAGCCCGTGGCCGGGTCGTAGTCGGACAGGTGCGAGGCGCAGTAGCGGCTGTCCACGCCCGTCTCGCTGACGAGCACCCAGCCGTCGTCGCCGACGCGGAAGAGGCCGGGGAAGGTGTAGCCGTGGCCGTATTGCGAGCGCCGGTCGAGCGGCGCGTCGAAGGAGTAGAACTCTTCATAACTGGGCTTGCTGCGCTTCCAGCCGGTCATCGCGTCGCTCTGCGGCGTCAGGAAGCCCGTCGTGCCCTCCGGGAATTGGAACGCGCTCGCCTCGGCCAGCACGCGTACGCTGCCGGTCTCGCCCTCGCGGGGGAGGAGGTAGCGGAAGGCGGCGTCGTGGTCCGTCAGGTGCCACTCGACGTCAATCTTGCGCCCGTCGGGGTTCGTGCAGTGCAGCACGGCGCGCAGGGCGGCGTGGTCGATGCGCGAAGCCTTGATGCGGTCGAGGACATAGGTGTCGCGGATCTCTTCGGAGTCCACGGACACGACGTCCAGTTGCGTGTAGTCGGCTTCGTTGGTCTGAAGGCCGAGCCGTGACGGCGCCACGAGGGTCTTGCCGTCATAGACAATACTGTAGCTGAGCCGGCTGCCGTCGTCTCCGAAGGAGACCTGAAGGCGGGCATCGGGCCCCGAAAGGATGGGGAGCCCGACGGCGAGGAGGGTGAGCAGATTCATGGTATACGGTTAATCTTTGAGGTTTTTGACGAAGCTGGACGGGGAAATGTTGAACTGCTTCTGGAAGCTCGTGGCGAAATAGGACGGCGAGGAGAAGCCCACCATGTAGGCCACCTCGTTGATCCGGTACTTCTGCGACGAGAGCATCTCCGCGGCCTGTTTGAGCCGGCAGAGGCGGATGTACTCGTTGATGTTGAGGCCGGTGTTGGCCTTGACCTTGCGGTACAACGTGGACTTGCTCGTGCCGATCAGGTTGGTGAGCGTCTCGATGCTGAGGTCCTGCTCCGCCATGTGCTTCATCACGATGCCGTGGAGCTTCTCCATGAACTCCTCGTCCATCTTGCTGGTATTGACGCTGTTGAAGTGCGTCAGCGGGGAGTCGGTGAACTGCCGGTAGGCGATGTCGCGGTTCTTGAACAGGCTGGCGATGTTGGCACGGAGCAGCTCGATCGGGAACGGCTTCTCGATGTAGCCGTCGGCGCCGACCTCGAGGGTCTGCAGGCGCGTCTCCATGCCGACGGCGGCCGTCAGCAGGATCACGGGCAGGTGGCTGAACTCCATGTTGGTCTTGATGTAGTTGCAGAGCTGGCAGCCGTCCATCAGCGGCATCATGATGTCGCTGACCACGAGGTCGATCTTCTCGTTCTGCAGCTTCTCCACGGCATCCTGGCCGTTGGCGGCCGTGACGATGTTGTATTCGTCGGAGAGTTCGCGGGCGAGGTAGCCGCGCATCTCGGAGGAATCTTCCACGATGAGGAGCGTGTGGCGGCTGCTGTCGTGGTCGATGCCCTGGCCCTCGTCCAGCGCATTCGACTCCTCGGGCGCCTCCATATGGATCGGCGCCTGCTGCTCGACGGGCAGCTCCAGCACGAACGAGTTGAGGTCGCGCACGTTGAGGTCCAGGTAGAGCTTGCCGCCGTGCAGGCCGGCGAGGGTGCGGGCGTAGGCGAGGCCGAGCCCGGTGCCCTTGCTCTGGTGCTCCGGATCGCCCATCTGGTAGAAGATTTCGAAGATCTTCTCGGCCTCGCGGGCCGGGATGAGGTTGCCGTTGCTGTTGACGCGCAGGATGGCCGTCTTGCCGTCCTCGGACGGCTTGAGGCTCACCTCGATGATGTCATAGGTGTATTTGACGGCGTTGGAAAGCAGGTTGCCGACGATCTTCTCGACGGAATCGCGCACGCACATGATCTCGAACGGCTCCTGCGGGACGTTCACGCGCAGGTCGGTCTTCTGCTCGGCCGCCATCTGCTCGAACTTGGCGCAGGTCGTGCGGACGATGGCCGCGAAGTCGTTCTTCAGGAACACGGGCTTGATCTCGTTCTTCTCCATCTTGCGCAGGTCGAGCAGCTGGTTGGTCAGCGAGAGCAGACGGTCCGCATTGGCCTGGATGGTCAGCATGTCCTTCTCCGCCTTCGGCGTGTATTCGCCGGACGCGATCAGCTTGTCGAGCGGCATCTTGATGAGCGTCAGCGGCGTGCGGATCTCGTGCGTGATGTTGGTGAAGAAATTGATCTTGGCGTCGTAGATTTCCTTCTGCTTCTCGTTCTCGAGCCGCGTGATGTGGCGAGCACGGTCGCGGCGGCGCTTCATGTCGAGCTCATACAGGAAGAAGCAGAGCAGCGAGAGCAGGAACAGTGCGTAGACGACCTTGGCGCCGGAACTCCACAGGACCGGGGCCAGGACGTCGAATTCCAGGCTGCGGCGGGCGTTGGGGGAGTCGGCGCCGAGGATGCTGACGTCGAAACGGTAGTGCCCCGGCCGCAGGCCGGTGAAATGGACGCTGTTCTCCGCCGTGCGGTCGGAAAGCAGCTCGCGGCCGCCGCGGTGGAGCGAATATTCATACGTAATGTGCTGCAGGATGGAGTAGTTCGGCGCGGAGAAGCTGATGGACAGCAGGGCGGCGTCGCGCGACTTGACGCGGATGCAGCTGGAATTGATGGCCGTATGCTCCGGCTCGTGCAGGCGCATCGTCTTGCCGGCGCTGCTGGCCTCGATGCTGGTGATGTAGAGCGGGTGGCGGAGCACCGCTTTCTTCATCCGGGCAGGGGAGAAGACCACCAGGCCGTAGGTGTTGCCCATATAGATCAGGCCGTTGCGGGCGAGCATGGCCGCACCGTAGGAGAACTGCGAGCCCATGATCTGCTGGCGGTCGAAGAGGTAGTCGTGGATCTGCGTGGTTTCGCCGTCGATGCGGACGATGCCGCGGGTCGAGGAGACCCACAGGATGCCGCTTTCGTCCTCGAGCACGGCGCAGGTCACGTTGGACGGCAGTCCTTCCGCACGCGTGATGGAATTGAGCCGCAGGTTGGCCAGGTTCGGCATCGGCTCCGTGTAGCAGAGTCCGCCGCCTTCCGTGGTGATCCAGATGCGGTGCTGGCTGTCCTCGAAGAAGGAAGTGATGCGGTCCGCCGTCAGGCCGCGGTCGGACGAGACGGTCATGTGCAGCAAGGTGTTGCCGCCGCTGTCGCGGCAGAACAGGCCGTTGCCGTAGGTGCCGATCCACAGGTTGCCCCGGCTGTCCTGGAACAGCGTGTGGACATAGCCGCCGTGGAAACTCTCGTCGCGGACGAATTTGTCCTGCTCGCGGTCGAGATAGTACAGGCCGCTCAGCGAGCCGGTCACGATCTGTCCGTCGTGGGTGAGGATGCCGACGCCGCTGCTGCGGTGGACGTCATAATGCTTGATGGGCTGGCGCTTGATGGGGTCGTAGAGCCAGACTCCCTTGCCGAAGGTATAGACCCAGAGGCTGTCGCCTTCCATCGTCAGGCCCTGCATGTTGAGCTTGGGCTCGATCTCGTAGGCTTCGCCGCCGCGCCGGTTGGGCTTGAGGCGGTTGAGACCGCCGTCTTCCGTGCAGAACCAGATGCCGCCTTCCGAGTCGGACACGATGCTGCGGACGATCGAACCGATCATCGAGCGCGCTGCCACGGGGTTGGGGTAGTAGATGGTGAACTCGTCCTGCTTGTCCTGCCAGATGTTGATACCGTTATAATAGGTACCGATCCAGACGTTGCCGGCCTTGTCTTTCGCGAGGCTGGTGACGTAGTTGGCTGAGAGGGAATGCGGATCGCCGCTGTTGTGGATCTCGGCGACCTCGCTGATCTCGCCGTTGTTCAGGAAGACGACGAACAGGCCGTTGTCGGTGCCGATCCAGTATTCTCCGGGCTTGCGCTCCAGGATCTGCCGGATTTCGCGCGCGCTGTCGTCGAAGATCTTCGTGACGGTCATGTTGATGGTCTCGATCAGGAGGACCTGCCCGTCGCGGGTGGCGGCCAGCATGCGGCCTTCTTCAGCCGGCTGGATGTCGGACAGGCGATAGGCGAACGGCGTCGGGTCGAAGCGGTCGCGGCGCTTGTCGAAGTTGAAGAGCGTGCCGTTGTTGAGGATCACCCACACGGAGTCGTAGGAGTCGACGGTGATCTTGGCGGGGCTGCTGCCCGGGAAAGCGTATTCCTGGATGCGTCCGTCCTCTTTTATATAGCGGTATACCTTGTCACCGGTGATCCAGACGTTGCCCTTGAGGTCCGGCTGGAGATCGAAGGCGGGCGTGGAGCCCAGCAGGCCGAGCGATTCGGTATGGCCCGTATAGGGGTTGTAGTAGCCCACGCCGGCCGAGGTCGTGAACCAGATCAGTCCGTCCTCGTCCTCGCTGATGTCTACGCTGGCCAGGTTGGTCATCAAGGTGGCGCCCGGCTCGTTGGGGCTGCGGAAATCGTAGCCGTCGAAGCGGGTCAGGCCGTCGCGCGTGCCGATCCAGACGAATCCGAAGCGGTCCTGATAGGTGCAGTGGATGGTGTTGGAAGGGAGGCCTTCGTGGGTGGTATAATGCTCAAAATAATAGTAAGGAGCGGCCTCCAGGGACGTACAAAAGAGGCCGGCCAGTAAAAGCAGGAGCGGATGATACGATTTCATCAAAATATTTTTCGTTTCAGGCTGCAAGTTAGCCATAATTCCTTTAATTTTTCGGTCAATACCTTTTGATTGCGACTCTTTCAGGGTTTCCGGTTCCTTATCCTGTATAAAAAATATAAAAATCCGCATCTATTTTTTGAATAAATGTGTGAATTAAAAGTTATATTTGTGGAGTTTGAGTGAAACCAAACCCGGGTATGCAACCCTTTTTTTTAACCAATATTTATTATTCTATGACCAAACAACTGTTTGCGAAAGCAGCAACGATCGTCATGATCTTTGCTGCCAGTCTTCTGGGTATGGGCTCAGCCCTTGCTCAGAATCCTGCTATTCGCGGTAAGGTCGTTGACTCCAGCAACGCTGGCGTCATCGGCGCTGCCGTTATGGTGCCTGGCACCACGAATGGCGTTCAGACGGATCTCGACGGTAACTTCGAAATCCGCGTCGCTCCCGGCACCACGCTGGAAGTTTCCTGCATCGGCTTTGTCACCAAGCGTGTCGCTGCCGCTGCCAACATGGTCGTCGTCCTCGAGGATGACGCCGAGATGCTCGAGGAGACCGTGGTGATCGGTTACGGTGTCGTCAAGAAGAGCGACCTGTCCGGTTCCGTGGCGTCCGTCCGTGGTGACGAACTCCGCAACCGCGCTACCTCCGACGCTGCCACCGCCCTCCAGGGCAAGGCCGCCGGCGTGCAGGTCCTCACTCCTTCCGGTGCTCCGGGCAAGGGCTCTCAGATCCGCGTCCGTGGTATCTCGACCAACGACACCCAGAACGGCAGCCTTGGACCGCTCCTCATCGTCGACGGTATGAAGGTGGACAACATCCAGTACCTGGATCCCGAAATGATCGAGTCCATGGAAATCCTGAAGGATGCTGCTTCCGCTGCTGTCTATGGTGTCGAGGCCGGCAACGGTGTTGTGCTCATCACCACCAAGACCGGCAAGAAGGGCGAGGGCAAGATCTTCTACAACGGTCAGTTCCAGCTCTCCTCGCTGTCCCGCAAGATGGACATCATGAACGCTGCCGATTATATTGCTTTCGGCCAGGCCCACGGCTATATCGACCTCTCCAAATACGACGGCAAGACTGACGTCAACTGGGGTGATGACCTCTTCATCCCGACCTGGAGCAACCGCCACACGGTGGGCTTCTCCGGCGGCAACGACCGCGGCCACCTCTTCGCCAGCATCAACAACGTCCACAACAACGGTATCTTCCGTGGCGACAAGGATGTCTATGACCGTCTGACCTTCCAGGTCAACGCCGACTATAAGATCAAGGACTGGCTCACCGTCACGATCAACAACTCCATCGAGAAGTGGGGCACCAAGAGCGTTTCCGAGGCCAACGACAACGGTTCCGCCCTCCTGTCCGCCATCACCTCTTCTCCTCTGTACAAGATCCGTGGTACCAAGGAAGACCTGACCACCGCCCAGCTCAACTATCTGAACGGCGGCGGCAAGCTCCTCGTGGATCCCGAGACCGGTCTCTACTGGACCGTCCCTCTGATCGGCGAGACCCAGTCCGGCCACCCGTACGTCCAGCGTGACGCTACCGACAGCTCCAACGGCGGTTTCACCATCCGTGGCGTCGCCAGCGTTGACTTCAACCCGTTCAAGGGCTTCGTGTTCACGTCCCGTCTGGGTTATCGTATCTCCCAGAGCAATTCCCACAGCTATACCGAGCCTTACTTCTCCACGGCGACCATCAAGGCCGACAACTACACCCTGTCCGCCTCCGCCAACACGGGCTACTTCTATCAGTGGGAGAACTTCGTCAACTACAACCGCAACTTCGGCAAGTTCGAACTGGCTGCCATGGCCGGTATGTCTTTCGAGCAGGAGTTCTCTGACAATGTCTTCGTGCAGGGTACCGGTCCCGACATCCTGAAGGGCTATGAGCCGAACTTCCGCTACCTCTCCTACATGAAGTTCGACAACAACACGCTGACGATCTCCAACGCCCCCGGCTACAACGCCAGCATGTCCTACTTCGGCCGTCTGTCCCTCACCTATGACAGCCGCTACAGCATCACGGGTGTCTTCCGTGCCGATGCTTTCGATACTTCCTACATGCCGGCTGGTTCCCGTTGGGGCTACTTCCCTTCCGTATCCGGCTACTGGAACATCAGCAACGAGCCGTTCTTCAAGGACAACGTCAGCCGCGACGTGATCAGCTTCCTCAAGCTCCGCGCTTCCTACGGTATCAACGGTAACATCAACGTGCTCAAGAACCGTTGGGCTTACGACACGACCATCCTCCTCAACCGCGTCTGGTACCAGTACAACGTCGACGATCCTGCGATGGTCTATGGTTCCCTGCCTTCCGGTCTGTCCAATCCTAACCTGAAGTGGGAGACCTCCCGCCAGCTCGACCTCGGTTTGGACGCCCGCATGTTCAACAACCGCCTGACCCTCGGCCTGGTCTACTACAACAAGATCACTTCCGACCAGCTCGTCCGTGTCCCTGCCCCTATGGAGGTCGGTACGCCGTCCTACTATGAGGGTGGTCCCGCCGCCAGCACCATCGTGAACGCCGGCCGCGTCCTCAACCGCGGTTTCGAAGTCGAGCTCTCCTGGCGCGACCAGATCGGCGACTTCAGCTATGGCATCAGCGCCAACGCCGGTTACGTGAAGAACCGGGTCACCTACCTCGATCCGCTCGCCGGCCGTCTTACGGGCCGCCAGCCTCAGGGTACGGATGTCGTCACCACCTTCGAAGAGGGCTACCCGGTGTGGTATCTCCGCGGCTTCAAGGCCACGGGTATCAATAATCAGGGTGAAGTGCTTTACGCGCATTTCGATGCCGACGGCAATCAGATTGAGTCTGTCACCTCTCCGGATCCTTCCACGGATCTTACCTACATCGGTTCGGCCCTGCCTGACCTGACCTACGGTATTACCATCAACATGGCCTGGAAGAACTTCGACCTCACGATCTTCGGCAACGGCGTCGCTGGCAATGAGCTCCTCCCGACCTCTTTCCGTGTGGACCGTCCTTCCTGCAACACGTATTCCTACTACTGGAAGAATTCCTGGAAGCAGGCTGGTGACGAGGCTACCGCCAAGTTCCCTGCCGCCAAGTTCTGGACCCAGCAGGCCTTCAGCTCCTCGCTGAACGTCTTCAAGGGCGACTACTTCAAGATCAAGACCATCCAGCTGGGTTACACCCTGCCGAAGAATGTGACGAAGTCCATCAACGTCAGCAGCCTCCGTCTTTTCGCGATGCTCGACAACTTCTTCACCTTCTCCAACTACATCGGCCTCGATCCCGAAACGGCTATCGGCAACGGCAATACCCTCGGTCTCGATATGGGTAACTTCCCGACTGCCAAGTCTGTCATCTTCGGCCTGAACCTCGAATTCTAATATCCAATTGAATCACGTTATGAAAAAGATATTTATCGCTCTGACTGCTGCCTGTGCCGCCCTGGCGTTCACGGGCTGCGAGGGCATGCTCGACAACCCGCAGAAGGGCGTCATTTCCCTTGACGACTTCTACCAGACCGACAAGGATGCCCAGTCCGCACTGGTCAACGTCTACTACAATGCCGGTCGTTTCCTCTCCAACACGATGGGTACCGAGGCTGGCTGGAACGAATGCCCGCTCCTCAATCCTTTCGAGTACGCTTCCGACGATATCTTCTCCTCCGGTGAGAACAAGGCCGACGGTGTCGAGGGCAACCAGATCAACGCTTTCTGGTATGACGATACCAATACCGTGCTTACGGGCTCCTACCACTGCTACTATATGATCATCAACACCTGCAACCAGCTCCTCGACCACTTCGCCGAGTCCGCTGATTCGCAGATCAAGAAGCAGTGCGTCGCCGAAGCGCGCGTGATGCGTGCCTACATCCACCTGATGCTCGCCATGGGTTGGAATAACCCGCCGCTCGTGGACCACGTCCTCGGTCCTGAGGACCGTCCGGGCAATGTCGAGTCCCAGGCATATCTCCTCCAGTGGATCGCTGACGAGTGCGACAAGGCCCTCCCTGACCTGAAGAGCCGTTCTCAGGTCGAGGCTGAGGCGGGTGCTCACCCCGGCGCCGGTGCCGTCCGTATCACCACCGGTTTCTGCAACGCCATCAAGGCCAAGGCCCTCATGTTCAAGAATACCAAAGATGATTATGCCAAGGCCAAGACCGCTCTTGATGCTATCATCAAGTCTGGAGAGTATGATCTCGTGAAGCCCGACAAGATGGCCAGCCTGTACCACAAGTCTGGTGACGGCAGCGTCGAGTCCGTGTTCGAGCTCAACCTTGTCCATGGTTCTGCTGTGACTGATTTCTACAACCGTACGCAGCCGAACTTCAAGATGCTGTGGGGCTGGCGTTCTTCCCGCATCACCCTGCCGAACGGTCCTGGTACCGAGCTCCCGGGCGAAGGTCCTTGGGGCTGGTGCAACCCGTCCAAGAAGTTCGTTGACACCATCCTGGAGCACGACGGCTATGATTCCGCCCGCCGCAAGGCCTGGATCAAGAGCTACGACGAGATCCTCTATGACATGCCGTACGCCAACGACGCTACGGTCGAGGACAAGACGAAGGACAAGAACCGTGGTATCTTTGACCCTGACGGTGTCTATGGCAATGTCGGTTACTTCATGTGGAAGCGCCTCTACCGTGTCGAGGACCGCACTCCGGACGCCAACGTCGAGTGGAACCTGCTCGTGATGCGTTACGCCGAGGTCCTGCTGATGTACGCCGAGTGCTGCGCCCAGACTGGCACTGACCTTGCCGCTGGTCTCGAGGCCCTCAACAAGATCCAGGATCGTGCCCAGTCCAAACACAAGAGTGCCGCTTGTACCCTTGACGAGGTCAAGACCGAGAAGTTCCTGGAGTGCTGGCTCGAAGGCAGCCGTTTCCCTGACCTCGTCCGCTGGGGCGATGCCGCGAAGGAACTGGCTGACAACGGCAAGTGGCTCCCGAAATACCGCGACGGTCTGTTCCAGTCCGATCCGAAGTACAAGACGGACGTGCACCATGGCTACATCGATGAGAGCGACGCCAACTGGTGTGTCCTTGCTCACCAGAACATGGGCTTCGATGCGAGCAAGCACAGCTACTTCCCGATTCCTTACAGCAACAAGCTCGTCAACCCGAACGTCAAGGACTGGAATAAGTAGTTCAGTCTCCGACCAGATTTGAGTCGGACAAGAATAATCTTTGCGGGAGTCGCGCAGGAGCGCGACTCCCGCTTTTTTGTGATGTCGCACTTGTTTTTTTGTTGATTGATTTTGGGTGAAACTGATGCAAAAACAAAAGAATCGTCCTTTCGCATTCCATACATTTGCGAAGTGCTGAAGGCACCGAAACCACTTAGCCGGACTTATTTACCACTTAACCTGGCGAACCGCTCTACGGGCGACGCCGCCTCCGCCCTCCAGGGCAAGGCCGCCGGTGTGCAGATCCTGAATTATTCCGGTGCGTCCCTTTTTGTGCTTTTCAGTCAATGGCTTTCAATATGCCTTCATGACGCACCGCCCTGTGTATGAGGAGGAAGAGTGAAACAGGATTGATTGCAAATGGTCTGGTTTTGAAATTTTAATTGTAAAATAGATAATACTTTTGTACTGGATAAATCATCTACGGACAGGGTGTACACCCGTAAGCCCTTCCGCTTATTCAAATACCGGGTGGTAGATTTTGGTTAATTGTATTGTGGGAAACGGGGTCCGCGTGATGCGCACCCCGTTTTGTTTACAAACCGCATGATTGAAGACATCAACAAACCAACATAACCGCAAAGTATGAACAACAAAATTCTTTCTTCCTGCCTGACGGCGCTGCTCCTGAGCGTGGCGGCGACCGCACAGATCCTGCCGGGCGAGCAGGCGCCGCCCGCAAACCCCGGACAGAAAAACTTCGGTGGCATGATTTCCGCCGCGCCCCGCGATACTACCGGCATGGCCGAGCGTATGCGCAGGATGCGCGAAGCGCAGAACCGCATCCGCGTCGTCCCCTTCGAGGAGCTCTCGATGAGCGACCCCTACATCCTGGCGGATGAGGCCACGAAGACCTATTATCTGACCAGCTCCGGCGGCCGGATGTACAAGAGCAAGGACCTCAAGATGTGGGAGGGCCCCTACAACATCATCGACATCAAGGGGCTGTGGCTCGAGAAGGCGGGCTTCGCGGCCGCGGCCGAGATCCACAAGATCGGCGACTACTACTATTATGCAGGCACCTGGAGCGACCACTCCGACCTCATCCAGCAGGTCCCGCGCCGCTACAACGTGCCCCACAACCAGACCTATCTGCTCCGGTCGGACAAGCCGGAAGGCCCTTATACCTCTTTCGCCGTGACGCCGGGCTACGACTACCAGCCGCACGAGTGGGACTGCATCGACGGTACGCTCTATGAGGAGGATGGCCACATCTATATGATTTTCGTCCACGAGTGGACGCAGATCATCGATGGCACGATGGATTACATCGAGCTGTCCCAGGATCTGTCGCAGACGATTTCTCCCTGGCCTGTGACGATGTTCCGGGCTTCCGAGGCTCCGTCCTGCGGCGAGATGAACGGCCTGGGCGAGGCCACCTTCGGCCTTAAGATGCCGGGTTGGGTGACCGACGGCCCGCAGATGTTCCGCACGCAGACCGGCAAGCTCGGCATGCTCTGGAGCACCTGGGGCAAGGAGCGCTACCTCCAGGAGGTCTGCTACTCCGAGTCCGGCACCATCGCCGGCCCGTGGGTGCAGGAGCCGGAGCCATTCCTGGCCAACAACTCCGGCCACGGCATGCTCTTCCGCACCTTCGAGGGCAAGCTGCTCTATGTCGTGCACCACGTGGAGAACGACGGACCGCGCAAGCCGCAGTTCTGGGAAGTGGACGACAGCGGCGACAAGCTCGTGCTCCTGAAGCGCTGGTATCCTTAGCAGATTGTATGATGGGTTTAAAAAGCGTCTCCGCATTTGTGGGGATGCTTTTTTTGCTTATATTTGCCCAGATTTGAAAAAGAATATGGAGATCTCCCAGAGAGCGCAGAACATGCCTTCTTCCCCGATCCGGAAGCTGGCTCCTTATGCCGACGCGGCCAAGCGTAACGGCGTGCACGTCTATCACCTCAACATCGGCCAGCCCGACATCAAGACGCCGCAGTGCGGTCTGGACGCCGTCCGGGCCATCGACCGCAGCATCCTGGAGTACAGCCCGTCCGACGGCTACCTGAGCCTGCGCACCAAGATGGTGCAGTACTATGCAGAGTACGGCATCTACCTTTCTCCGGAGGAGATCATCGTGACGACGGGCGGCTCCGAGGCCGTGCTGTTCGCGTTCCTGGCCTGTCTCGGGCCGGGCGACGAAGTCATCGTCACGGACCCGTTCTATGCCAACTACATGGCGTTCGCCATCTCCGTGGGCGCCGTGATCAAGAGCGTCAAGACGCATATCGAAGACGGCTTCCGCCTGCCTTCGGTGGAGGCTTTCGAGGAGCAGATCACCCCGCGCACCAAGGCCATCCTGATCTGCAACCCCAACAACCCGACGGGCTACCTCTATACGCGCAAGGAGATGCAGCGCCTGCGCGACATCGTCAAGAAGCACAACCTCTTCCTGTTTAGCGACGAGGTCTACCGCGAATTCATCTACACCGGGATGCCGTACATCTCCGCCTTCCACATGGAGGGGATCGAGGAGAACGTCGTCCTGTTCGACTCCGTGTCCAAGCGTTATTCGGAGTGCGGTATCCGCATCGGCTGCCTCTGCACCAAGAACCGTGCGGTGCGCGACGCCGTGATGAAGTTCTGCCAGGCCCGCCTGTCCCCGCCGCTGCTGGGGCAGATCGTGGCCGAGGCCTCCCTGGGCGTGCAGAAGGAGTATCTGCGGGGCGTGTATGAGGAGTATCTCGAGCGCCGCAACTTCCTGATCGACGGGCTCAACAAGATCCCCGGCGTGTATTCGCCGATCCCGATGGGCGCGTTCTACACGATGGCCAAGCTCCCGGTGGACGACGCCGAGAAGTTCTGCATCTGGTGCCTGCGCGACTTCCAGTACGAAGGCGCCACGGTGATGATGGCGCCCGGCGCCGGCTTCTATACGGAGCCGGGGGAGGGACGCCAGGAGGTGCGCATCGCCTATGTTTTGTGTAAAGAAGACCTTGCCCGGGCCCTCGTCGTGCTACAGAAGGCACTCGAGGCCTATCCGGGCCGCCAATAGCCGCCCTTCCGGGCGAAGCGACTGAGTTGCATACCCCGCAACTCGAGGTTAGTAGTAGTGCAGCGCGGGCCCACCCTTCCGGGCCCGCGCTTTGTTTTCGCTCCCGCTCACCCCTGTCCGTCCCCACCTGCCCCTGGCCGCTCCCGCCCGTCCCTGTCCACAAAAACGGCCGGATTTGTGGATGAACTGGCATTTTTCCTCTACCTGTCCACATTTTAAGCCGTTTTTGTGGATGAAGGGAGGGGGAAGACGGTCGCTATGACCTGGGGAGAGAGCTTCAGGATCCGTTGGATCTGTTTGTTGGAGGCGTTGTAGTCATAATGCATCTTGCGCGCGACCTCGATTTTCTGCCCTGCTGTGAGCAGGCCGGGTTTGGGGGAGCCGAAGTCGCGGGCGCAGAGGGCGCAGACGGCGCCGAACAGCTCGTCGTCGGTCAGGAAGATCCGGTCGCCAAGCCGCCTGGCCACTTCGGCCTGGGCTTCGTGGTCCCGGCTGAGGGCGCGAAAGTATTGGTGCGCATTCCGGAAATAATTCTCGGCTTCTTGAATGGCGCAGAAACTTGTCGACAGCAGCAGGGGACCGGACGCTAAACAGCCATTGGGCAGGACTTTGTAGCCTGCCGGCAAAGAAACCTCGCGGCAATGACACATCGCCCGTCGCTCCCGGACGGTCAGTTCGGAAAACGGGACCGCCGGAAGCATTTTTGCCGCCGGATTGAAAAAGAAAGCTCCGGCACTCCACATATAGGAGAAAGGCGTGCAATCCGGATGGACCAGATAGCCGTTGCGGTTGACGTAGATGATTTCGTTGCGCAGAGCCTTCAAGGTGGGAATCTGGAACGTGTCTGCCTTGAACCGGTCCATCCTGCAGTATCTTCCCCGTTTGGCGAGATACATCTTCAGGCGGTCTTTGAACAGGTTGAACAGCGCGATGACATCAGGAAGGGGCCCAGCTATGATGAGGTGGATGTGGTTGCTCATCAACGAGAAGGTCAAGATGCGGCAATGGGGAAATGCAGCAAGGCAGATACCCAGCAGCGTGATGCCGAAGGCGAAATCCGCCGGTTGGGTGAAGATGATTTCCATCTGTTCGCCATCGGTATAGAGATGCCAGAAAGGGCCGCCTTGGTTGAAGGCGGCTTCGCAAGAGTATTCCCGGTCAATCATGACCTCGTGCTTCTGCGTGGCTGGCCGGCGTCGGGGCCCAGGTTGACGCCCAGGTGCTCCAGGCGGAGCTTGATGGCGTTGACGTTGCGGCCGAACCGGCCGGCCAGCGCGCCCCAGTTGACCTTTTGG